>NZ_CP113162.1:2323087-2639205 GCF_029030725.1 [Pseudomonas] carboxydohydrogena | reverse complement strand
CTTTCTCGACATCGAGAACCCGGCGATCCTGCATCCATGCGTCTGTTGAAAGAGAAACGTCCATCAGGACGGCGAGCGAGAAATCGCGCGCCGCCGGCCGTGCATCGATGAATACGCGGTCAGTCCCGGCTTCGCCGGCGCGGCGGTCCGCGATCGTCCTGACAAGCATGGACAGATCGAGATCGTCGCCGTCGGGCTGGGCGTGGATGGTTTGGCGGCGCGGCCGCAGGGCTTCGAACTGACGGCGCACGTAACGGATATTCCGCTGCGTGAGCGGATCCGCCGACCAGTCCTCGCCTTCTTCCGACGCAGGCCCGGCGATCACCCGGCAATAATCGGGGCGGTAGGCTTGCCGCTTCCAGTCCCACTCCGGATAAACCCGTTCCGCAATCAGGGGCGTCGTTTCGGCCTCGCGCGGCGTCAGATCGAGATCGATTTTCAGGCGCGTTGCGGGGTTCTTCTTGTTGGAGCCGATCGTCATCTCCGGCGTGTCTTCGGCGGCCTGTCGGGCGGAGTCCTCGTCGTCGTCCTCGACTTCGCGGTTGACGTTGATCATTTCGGCAAGGCTGAAAATGGTCTCGAAGCGATGCAGCATCAACGGGTCGCCCCTGTCGCTGCGGTCGGTCGATTTCCTGATGCCGGTGCGCCGTTTGGCATCGGGCGTGATGGCATCGCCGCCGGAATCGTCGGCCTCGGTATCGGGCGTGCCGGCGCCATCAGCGGCGATCTCACCCCACATCGGCACCGGCAGCCATGTCCGGTAACCGAGCGGCGCGACGAATCCATCGAATTCGGTATTCGCGGCGATGGCCTGTAGGATTCCACCATGCTCCGGTGAGGTTGCGTTCAGCAGGCCGACGATCGCTGCCTCGATCTCGGCTTCCGCCTCGGGCAACCTGCGCCTGGGCCTCACCTGAAGCGTTGCCGCTCGCAATTGCGCATAGATTGGTGCGAGGCCGGGCCATGCTGCGAGCGCCGCATGTGTTGTCCGTAGCGCCGCTTGCAGACGATAAAGATCGCTCCGCAACGGATCGCTGTCATGGTGCGGCTCCGTGGCATGGGCGAACCATGCGGCCAGCCACTCGTAGAGCGCCTCGTTGTCGCGCCTGTCGGGAAACAGATCGATCCGTGCAGGCAGGCGTAGCGTACTGGTATCAAGTGTCGGGCGCTCCAGCGCCTCGGTCCCGAGACCCACGGCCTGCTTGAGGCTCAGCCTGTGCTGTGAATGAGTTGCGGCGCCTGCCACAATGCGAATGGCGCCGTCGCCGCCGAAGGCTCGGAACAATAGCCCGATGCGGGTGCGCATGCTTTCGAGCGTCACAGCCGCGTCGGGATAGCCGCGATAGCTGCGGGACGAGCCGATCAGGCGATGCCAGTATCGCCCGATCGTCTCTTCCGGCTCGAAGAGGGACATTGGAAGACTATCCCAGTGCGATCTGCGCGACGCGCTTCAATCCATCCACAATTTCCGGATCGTCGGACAGCGGCTCGATCAAGGCGACGCGTAGTGCGGTGTCGTAATCCACGCGGTCGCGGATCAGCACGGCGCAGTAAACCACCAGCCGCGTCGAAGCACCTTCCTCGATGTCCTGTCCCTTCAGGCCGCGCAGCGCTTGGGCGACCTTGACCAGAGGAATGCACCGATCCTGCGGCAGTCCGCTTTCATGAGAGACGATCGCGGCTTCGGCTTCCAGCGTGGGAAAGCCGAACTCCATGGACAGGAAACGTTGCCGCGTGCTTGGCTTCAATGTTTTCAGCACATTCTGGTAGCCGGGATTATAGGACGCCACGAGCATGAACTCAGGCGGCGCCTGCAGCAGTTCGCCGGTGCGCTCGAGCGGCAATGTGCGCCGGTCGTCCGTGACCGGATGCAGAACGACCGTGACGTCCTTGCGCGCTTCGACAACCTCATCGAGATAGCAGATCGCGCCTTCGCGCAGGGCGCGGGTGAGGGGGCCGTCCGCCCAGACGGTATCGCCGCCTTTCAGGAGATAGCGGCCGGTCAGGTCGGCGGCGGTCAGGTCGTCATGGCACGACACAGTATAAAGAGGGCGACCGAGCCGCGCCGCCATATGGGCGACGAAGCGGGTTTTCCCGCAGCCTGTCGGTCCCTTGAGCAGGACCGGCAGACGATTGCGGTAAGCGTGTTCGAAAATCTCGCATTCCGAGCCGGTCGGTGCATAGAACGGCAAGTCAGTCGCTTTTTCCGCGGTGTTGACGCTCTTCAACATGGACACATTCCCCGTGGCGTTGAAGCCGTTACTTGGCTGGCTGCAGCGGCATGCTGATGTGGGCCGGTTGCTCCTCCTTCACCGGCCCGAAGATCGAGTAGAGAAACAGCAGGCACGAGATCAGGACGAACACTCCGGAGCCGAGGCGCATCCAGTAGAACAGCACAAGCTGGTCCTGCACCTCCATGTAGCTCATGCCCAGCACGCGCTGTAGGTGCACCTGCACGACACCGGCGAAGGTGAGGGTGAAGGTCATGAACGCCATGGCGGACGTCATGATCCAGAAGCTCCACATATTGAGCACCTGATTGTAGGGCTTCCGGTTGCGCAAATAAGGCATCGCGTAGGAGATCATTGCCAGATTGAGCATCACATAGGCGCCGAAGAAGGCGAGGTGGCCGTGGGCCGCGGTGACCTGGGTGCCGTGGCTGTAATAGTTGATGAAGGACAGCGTGTGCATGAAGCCCCACACGCCGGCTCCGAAGAATGCGCCGACGGTGCAACCGAGCGACCACAGCATCGCCGCCTTGTTGGGATGGTCGCGGCGGCCCTTCCAGACCATGTTGAAAGCGAAGACCACCATGGCGAAGAACGGCGCGACCTCGAAGGTCGAGAAGATGCTGCCGATCCACTGCCAGTAGCCCGGAGCGCCGATCCAGTAATAATGATGCCCGGTGCCGAGCAGGCCGGAAAACAGCGCCAGGCCGACGATGGCATAGAGCCACTTCTCGATCACCTCGCGATCGACGCCGGTCATCTTGATCATCAGGAAGGCGAGGATGGAGGCCATCACGAGCTCCCATACGCCCTCGACCCAGAGGTGGACGACGTACCACCAGTAGACCTTATCGAGCGCGATGTTGCCCGGATTGTAGAAGGCGAACAGCCAGAATACCGCGATGCCCCACATGCCGAGTAGCAACACGTTGCCGATTGCGGTCTTGCGGCCTTTCAGGATCGTCATTGAGACGTTGTAGAGATAGATCAGCGCCACCACGACGATCGCGGCCTTAATCCAGAGCGGCTGTTCAAGGAATTCGCGCCCTTCATGGACACCGAAGAGATAGCCTGCGACCGCGGCCAGCGCGCCGAACATCAACAGGCCGAGCTGCACATAGGCGAGGAACGGGCTTTCGATGTCGCGTTCGGCCTCCTCGGGAATGAGGTAGTAACCGCAACCGAAAAATCCCATCAGCAACCACACGATCAGCGCATTGGTGTGGATCATGCGCAGGACGTTGAAGGGGATGATGTTGGCGAGGAAGTTCGGAAACACATAGACGGTACCCGCCAATGTGCCGAAGATGATCTGCACGCCGAACAGAAGCATGGCGCAGGTGAAGTAGGCCAGAGCGACCCGTTGAGTTGGATATTTCATTGTCTTTGACTCCTCAGCCCGAGGTCTTCGGCGGCCAGCCTTGCGTTTTGACGCGGCTGGTGAATTCCAGGAAATCGATCAGGTCGTTCACTTCCTGGTCGCTCAGGTGGAAATCCGGCATTTGCCGGCGTCCTTCGATGCCGCTCGGCTGCGAGTGCATCCAGGCCGTCAGCGCTTCCCGTGCGCCGGTGGCGTCTTCGCGTCCGCCATAACGCACCCAGACGTTCCCGAGTTCGGGGGCGAAATAGGCACCTTCGCCAAGCAGGGTATGGCAGTTGATGCACGCATTTTTCTCCCACACATGCTTGCCGCGCCGAACGCTGTCCGTCAGCGCCGTCTCGTCTGTGCTGGATGTGCGGATGTAGTAGTGCGTCTGTGCCGTCAGGCCGACGAAGACGATAAAAAAGAAGATCGAGCCCCCATAGAAAATATTTCTGGCGGCCGCTTTGGTAAATCTCTCACTCATTGAACAGCCGTTCCTTTGTGAAGACAGAGACCCGCATATTATTTTGCAGCATCAGTGTTCATTTGCCGGAGCGGTCGCCCGGCGCGGCCGGAATATAGGCAAAATTTGCTTTGCTCTTTGCGCCAGGACAAGGAAGGAGAAGGAAGTCGGGCCTCATGTCAGTTGTGCGCAACCCGCTCGGGGTTTCGCGGCGCGACTGTTTTGGCATGGTGGAGACAGGCTTGATCCAGCATTTGAATGACAACGTGGAGGCAGCGCCCGCCGACTGGGGGCCGCTGTCTGCTCTGCCTGGAAATCCAATGATGTGGATTCTGATCCTCGGAGAAATCGCCGTATTTGGTGTGTTTCTTCTCGGCTTTTCCGTCGCGCGTGTGCTGGATCCGCAATTGTTCGACAGTTCGCGATCCCACCTCAGTACGCTGCTTGCCGGGATCAATACGCTTGTGCTGGTCACCAGCGGTTTTCTTGTCGCCGCCGCTGTTTTTCAACGGCGGCACAATGGGCATGGCAGGCTGCTTCTTGTTGCGGGAATGGTGCTTGGAACGGTCTTCCTCGCGATCAAAGGTGTGGAGTACACGCAGCTTTTCAACGAGGGAATCGGCATCGAAACCAATACATTCTTTAGACTGTATTTCATGATTACCGGCTTCCACGCATTGCATATCGTGCTCGGACTTCTGATCCTTGGAATCGTATTCTTCGCCAACAGCGTGGAGAATATGGAAACAGGCGCTGCCTTCTGGCACATGCTCGATATGATCTGGGTGCTGATTTACCCGATCGTCTACCTGTTGCATTGACCGTGGCGGTGCTGGCAAAAACCTGGATCGTGCTGGTCGCGTTGACGATCGCGACGATGAGCGTGGCTGCATCGCAAAGTCGTCTGCTGCCCTTCATTGTTCAGGCGGGATTGATCCTCGCGGTCGCGGGCTTCAAGGCTTCGGCGATCCTGAATTATTTTCTGGATCTGCGTTCCACGTCGCGCGGATGGCGTCTGTTGTTCTCGATTTATCTGGTCATACTTGGCGGATCGGTTCTCGCCATTCATGTCATTGGCTGCACCCTTGCGCATGGCGAATGCGCACTTCTGGCCTATGGAGGCATGCGATGAACGAAGCACAACTCGGGCTGGTCATTTCCACTCCTGCAATTCTTGCCTTTATCGTCTTCATGTATCGTAAGGGCGCGATGAATTTTCCGGGAGCGGTCGCCGCTGCTTTCATGTCGGTGGCTATCGCGACAATGCTTTTCCTTTCACAATAGAAATGGAATGAGAGGCGGTGCGCTGGCTAGCCCGACTCGTCGGAAATGGTTTCCAGCATATTCGGCTTGCACACGACCACCTGACGCCGCCCGCAATCGACGATGCCAAGATCCTCCCATCTACTGAGGATTCTGCTCACTGTATGAAGTGTCGTGCCGGCCATCTCGGCGAGATCCTGGCGAGACAGGGGGAACGCGATTTCAATCCCGCGTGCGGTGCGGCGGCCCGCCTGGTTTGCCAGCCTCAGGACGGTATGGCCGATGCGGCGTTCGACCTTCTCTGTCGAAAGCTCAAGCAGCCGAAGCTGGATTTCATGGTAACGCGCCGACAGCACGGCAAGCGCGTTCATGGTGACAGCCGGATGCTGTTCCATGATTTTCCAGATCGTATCGCTGGTCCAGCCGATCAAATGAGAATCGTCAACAGCTGTGACTGTGCTGGGATGGGCAACGCCACGAACGAGCGTGGCGTGACCGGCCGTTTCCCCCGGAGCGAGATAGCGGATGATGATCTGTTGCCCGTCCGGAGTCGTTTGAGTGGCGCGAAGGCGACCTGCAATGACGATGAACAGGGATGATGCACTGTCGCCTTGCTGGAATAGCACCTCTCCGCCAGCGAGCCTGGTGCGAAATCCCGCAGATTGAATCTCGATCAATGTCGCCGAAGGCACATCACGGAACAACTCGGTCCGACCGAGAATATTGAGGTCGGAATGATGATCCATGTGACGGGCTTTGTCGATTTCAGGTCTGACGATGAATGATCACCATCGCAATGTACTTCACTCCGATGCTTGATTGATTGCGCTAACGCAATAATACGGCGCGGTAAACAAGGATGCGCCCGGCTTGGGCCGATGTTTACGTGCAGTTCTTTGCGCGAGAACAAAGACCATCTGTTTGCAACAGGTCAGGTTTCAGAATGCGGGAAATCGAGGTCCGCCATGGCCGTGTCCGCACGGAAGATCGCTTTCACCGTCTTCAGGGCTGCGGCAGCGGGTACGAGATATGCTCAATATCGATAAGACAAATCTGCTTCGCCACCATACCCCCGAGGCAATGCCCGATCGGATTGCATTTGGAATGGCGCGGCTGGTCGCCTGGATGGCGGGGAATACTTTCTTCAACAGCCGCTACGGCGATCAGGTCATCGTTCTGGAGACGGTGACAGCCGTGCCGCCGATGGTTGTGGCAACCCTGCTTCACCTGAAATGTTTGCGGCGGATGCTCGACGATAACGGATGGGTTCGGACATTCATGGACGAGGCGGAGAGCCAGCGTACCCATTTGATGGCGTTTGTTGCGTTGGCGCGGCCGAATGCGTGGGAGCGATTTCTGATCGTTCTTGCACAGGGTATTTTCTACAACCTCTATTTTTTCCTCTACCTGATCTCGGCCCGGGTCGCGCACCGTTTGGCGGCTTATTTCGCCGAACAGGCGGTTCATGGATATTCAGAGTATTTGTTGCAAATCGAATCCGGTGATCGTGCGATGCAACCGGCCCCGGAATCTGCAATTGCCTATTGGGGATTGGCGCCGGAAGCGCAAGTTCGCGATATGGTCATAGCCATGCTCGAAGACGAGGCAATCCACCGTGACCTTCATCACGCCTTTGCCGATGCGCTGATGCAAGGTCGAACATTCCCGGACCGTCTCAGGGGAGATGTCTGATTCGTCACGCAACTTGCTCTAGAGCAAAAAGGCTCATCGGAAATTGCGCTAACAGCGGCACCGAAGCCACGGTTGTGGCCATAACGGAGTCGGATCATGAAAAAGTATTGTGCGTTGGCGCTCGGCATTGCGGGTGTCGCTTTGCTCTCGGTTCCTGCCCAGGCAGCGGATTTTGAGGTCAAGATGTTGAACAAGGGATCGGACGGGCAGGTCATGATGTTTGAGCCTGCCTTTCTCCGCGTTCAGCCCGGAGATACGGTTCGCTTCATCCCCACGGACAAGGGACACGACGCGGAAACGATTCCCGGCATGCTTCCGGATGGAGCGCAACCTTTTAAGGGCAAACTTTCAGAGGAATTGAAAGTCACCTTCCAGACACCGGGCCTCTATGGCTATCGTTGCCTTCCGCATTTCGGGATGGGAATGGTGGGTCTGATCGCGGTCGGAAACACTGCGCCGAATCTCTATGCGGTGCGCCAGGTGAAGATTCCGCCAGCCCCGGCCAAACGGATGGCTGTGCTTCTGGACCAGTCTCAGCGGGCAGAAGGCTCATCATCGACAAAGAGCGCGGCGCTTCACTGAACGTATCTACGCAAGGTCGATCATCGGCGGTTGCCGGAATCGTTGATAATCAGGAGCGGAATGGGCGGGCGTCAGGCGCTCGCCCATTATATTATGGGCCGACATTAATCTGATTCCACGTCAGCCGCCGGCTCGGATGAATCCGTGCGCGGGGTATCACAACACTTTGGTATCCGATGAGAATATCCCAGGCATTCAGGTTCGAGGCCGCGCACCGGCTCCCCAATGTTTCGCCGGCCCATCGCTGCCATCGGATGCACGGTCATTCCTACCGGATAGAAGTGCTGCTGAACGGGTCCATCGATCCGCATACGGGATTCGTGGTCGATTTTTTCGATGTGGAAGAAGCGTTTGAGCCGCTTCTCCAGATACTCGACCACAATTGTCTGAATGAGGTTCCCGGATTGGAAAATCCTACGGCCGAAAACATCGCCATCTGGATATGGGAGAGGGCGAGGCCGCGATTGCCGCAACTTTCCAGCGTGAGAGTCTACGAGACGCCCGATTGCTGGGCGGAATACGATGGGCCCGATCCAATCGTGTGAGGTGTTGGCGGAGGTCAGCGGTAGCTCTGGTGCTGCTATTTAGAGAAACAAAAGCCAGGTGCCCCGGGTGCAACTCATTGTTCGACTCAGCAAAATTCCCTGTTTGGTGAGAGCAGGAATTCCGCAGCATCTGTTTGATTTTGAAGCATTTCGATTCAAGATTTTGCTCTTTGAGGTGAGGGAATAGATATTCACTTTTTTCCCGCGACAATTTACTCATCGCAGCCTCGGCTAACCGATACATTGAGCGGCTGTTCCTCGCGCATCGGCTGATGATACTCATTTGACGGAATAGAATTTCAACGAGCCTGAAGATAAGGTTCAAAATTATTACATTGTTGGCTCGCTGACAGCATGATCTAGCTTGTTCAAATGAACTGGTTACTTCGTCTCGGCAGGCCTCATGCTTAAATTCTACTATGCGCCGGATACCGTTTCGCTTGCCTCGCACGTCGCTCTTGAGGAAGCGGGAGGCGAATACAATGCACAACTCGTCGATTTCAAGATTAACGAACAGCGTTCGCCAGAATTTTTAAAGGTCAATCCCAAAGGGCGAGTGCCTGCTCTTGTCACGGACGAGGGTATTCTGACCGAGACGCCTCCAATCCTGTATTACATTTGCCGAAAGTTTCCGAATGCGGGACTGATGGGGGAGTGCGAGCGGAGTAGCTTTACGTTGGCCGAAATGCAGTCCTTCCATTCATTTCTGGCCACGTCGGTTCACGTTGCTTTCGCTCACATCTTTCGCCCTGCGAGATACGGGGAAGGTGATGCAGCCGCTGCGGCCATGCGCGAAAAATCCGGCCCGAGCATCCATGCTTTCTTCGACATGATTGAAGAAAAACTGGCAGATGGCAGGCCATTCGTACACGGCGAGCGTTTCACGATCACCGATCCCTATCTTCTGGTGTTCTCGCGTTGGATAGACCGTGCGAAGCTGGGGCCCATCGACAGGTTTCCATTCATCGCGGCTCACAGGAGGCGGATCGAAGCCCGACCGTCAACTCAGAAGATTTTGGCCCTCGGATAGCGGCGACGTAGCCGCCTTTTGAAGGAGGCTATCGGCTGATAGCGCCGCGTGAAAAGCATCTGCCAATGTTTTATGCAGATGTAGTGAGCCTGCGGATCTGCGTGTGATCAAAGCTAGATTGCGTTGTAATTCGCTGCCCAATTCGTTCGTCCAGACCACGCGGCCGCGTCCATAACGTGCTGCTTCCGGCTCGGGTATGATCGTTACACCCATGTCGAGGGCGACTAATTCCACGATCGCCTCCAGCGAATCGAGCACCGTTACTTTGCGGCAGAAATTCCCTTGCCGGGTCAAAAATGCGTCCACGGCTTTCCCTATCCCGGTTCGGGGATCGAACAGGATGAAGGGATGCGTGTGAATAAGATTAATCGCAAGCTGGCTTCTTTTGGATTTCGCCGCGACGAGAACCATCGGCTCGGTGAGAATGGTCGTGGCGAGTAAATCATCGCTCAAAATCTGAGGGGTGAGAAGTGCCGCGTCGAGCGCTCCTTGTGATACACGTTCTATCAACTTTATAGAGATCGCACTTTCGATATTGATGTCGAGATCAGGAAAACGCTCCTTCATGATTTTCGTAAGCTGCGGTAGCAACCGGATGCTCGCCGTTGCTATGCCAAGATTTATTCTGCCCGAAAGTGGAGCTTCCGATCGCAACAGAAGAGAAAGATCTTCATACCCGCTAATAACGCTCCGGCTTGCTTCGGCCAACTTCACTCCAAGACTCGTTAATGATGGCGGGCGAGTGGAGCGGTCGAACAGGGCCGTTGCATAAACTTCTTCGAGTTGTTTCATCTGCATGCTGGCGGCAGACAGCGTCATGTTGAGTCGCTTGGCCGCGGCTTGAAATGAGCCTTCGTCGTGTATTGCCAGAAGTGTTTTCAAGGCTCGAACCGACATTGCTAGAGCCCGAGCTCGGTGACGATTTCCTTCGCCGCTTTCTTTAAAAGAGGCGCATAACTCAGCGCTGTCTCCACGGACATTCTGAAGCTGGGCGCATGGATCGAAAGAGTGGCGATCACTGTGTTATCCGAGCGACGTAACGGCACCGAAACGCCTATAAGCCCGCGGTGATATTCTTCCCGGTTCATCGACAGGTCGTATTTCCGGATGGTACGGCATTCCTCCTCCATCTCATCCAGATCGACGATGGTTGTTTCGGTGAATTTCTCGCGGTGAATACTGTTGAGAAGCGCCCGCCGGTTTTTCTCCGACATCTGGGCGATCAGCAGCTTGCCCGAGGCCGTGGCATGGATGGGGACGCGAGAACCGGATTGCAACTGCATGCGCAGCGGCCAATCGCATTCCACACGCTCAAGGTAGAGGACTTCGTGATTTTGTAAAACCGAGAGGTTGCAGGACTCCTTCACCTGATCGACGAGCTTTTGCATAATGCCGCGCACGATCGGCTGGCGCGCCTGTGACGCGAGAGCGTCGACCGAGAGGCGCAGCCACGATGCGCCTACCGTGAAGCCCTTGCCGCTGAGATCGCGCTGGACAAATCCGACATCCTCAAGCTGTAGCAACAGGCGATGAACCGATGGCTTTGGCATCTCCGTCTGGTCTGAAAGTTCGGCGAGCGACATCGGTTCTTCGGCAGATGCAATGGCCTGAAGCAGACGCGCGGCTTTTTGAACCGCGGTCATCTTGCTGTCGGTCTCATCGCTCTCTTTTGTCGCCATAAATCGTCTTAGCCGTTAGCTGGTACGCTAGTCCAATTCCTTCCATGCACCGACGCGATCGGTGGCATGTTTTTTCACAGCATCTAAGTTAATCTTCGGCATGCTTCCATCGAGAATGACGGATGCTCCATCGCATTTCAGAACCGGCTCAAGGAGTTGAACGGGGGTTTTGAGAAAGCCGTTCATTTCACCGGCTGTCTTCACGTTGCCAAGTGCCACGCAAAGCTCCATCCAGCAGCCGAGGTCTGTCGCAACGCCGTTTCCGAGAACGGCTGTCATGCCGCGATCCGAAATCTGCTGAAGACCGCTTTTCAATGTATTCAGCCGGCCCAGTTTCATGAGTTTGAGCTTAATGTAATCGGCGCATTTCAGATCGGCTGCCCGGTCTATGTCGCTCAAGGTGTATATCGATTCGTCGAGCATGAGTGGCACTTTGCTGATCTTCGAGATGGCTGCCGCTGCGTCCCAGTCTTCGGCTGCGCAAGGCTGTTCGACAAGCTCGATGTCGTGCGGTTCGAGCCGACTCAGAAAATGGATCGCCTGATCTCGACCATAGCCCTGATTTCCGTCGATACGCAATTTTGCCCGCCCGCTCACGATTTGGCGGATCACCTCAACCTGCTTCAGGTCCGCTTCCGGCTCCCAGCCGATTTTGACCTTGAGCGTTTTGTAGCCACGGCCGAGCAGCGTTTCGATTTCCTGTTCGAGTTTGTCGCGATCGTTGGCCTTGCCGTTGACGGTGCCGAGCAATTCGAAGCGGCCGCTACGTTGCAGAATAGGGTTGTCAGCCAGCCAATCGAGCGCGGTCAGGAATGCCGTCGCGGTGAACGGGGCGCTGTCCAGCATTTCATCGCACACCGAGACAAGTTCGTCGGTCGTCTTGCAGCGATCGGTCAGGTCTTTCGCCAGCGACCAGCCTTCCTCGATCGTTTCGTCAGTGTAGCCGGGGAGGATCGTCGCTTCACCCCAGCCGATACCGCTGTCGCTGAGAACAGCGACTAGCAGCACGTCGAAATGGGTCTGTTCCCCGAACGCAAGTCGGTACGGGACCGTGAGCGGAAGCCGCAATTTAGCGGTGGCTAGGGCGATTTTGGAATTTGGAAGGCTTCCAGACATCATTTCATCGTTCCATTTTCTTAAAAAAATCGTACCATTTTTTTGTAGACTTCCCAGGGATTTACTGTCAAGTTTTGATCGAGATCAAAAACGGCAAAATGCCTTTCAAAAAAACCTAAACAAATCAGGGAGTACGCAAATGCGAGGTCTTTCTCTGGCTTTCGCTCTGGGTTTGGCTGCGGCCACGCTCGGTTCGCCGACGGCATCCGTGGCTGCCGATTATCCGTCCCGCCCGATCACGTTCATTGTGCCTTGGGGGGCTGGCGGTGGCGCCGACCAGGTCGCACGCATCGTGAGCCGATTGCTCGAACCTGAGCTGAAGACATCTGTGCCGGTGGTGAATATGCCGGGCGCGACCGGGCAAACCGGCCTGACCAAAATCGTGACCTCGCCGGCGGACGGCTACACCATCGAGGTGATGACCGGAGACACCTTCGCTCTTTTCGCCGCGAAGAACTCCCGCTTCAAGCTCGAGCAGATCACCCCGCTTGCAGTGATGATCCAACAGTCGTCGGGTTTTTTTTTCGAGCGCGACCGGCCCGTTGCAGACCTGGGATGACGTGAAGAAGGCCGTTACGGACAAGGAATTGCGCATGGCAGTCACGGGCTATGGCAGCCCTGACGACATGTCGGTCAACTTCTTCAAGAACATGGGTATGAAATTTCAGAGCGTCGGGTTTGCCGAGCCGGGTATGCGTTATGCGTCGGTTGTCGGCGGACAAAGCGATCTGCTCTACGAGCAAGCTGGCGACATCCGCAGCTTCCTTGACGGCAATCAGCTCAAGCCTGTGCTGTTCTTCAGCAAGAAACCGGTCACGGGATTTGAGGACGTCGCCTACACAGGCAAGCTTGGCTACAAGGTTTTTCTTCCGCAATTCCGGGTCATCGTCGTCCGTTCCGGCACCGATCCTGCTGTCGTGAAGACCTTGTCCGCTGCGCTGGCCAAGGTCGCGCAAGCCAAGGAGTATCGCGACTATCTTAAGTTGCAGTACGCCGAAGCCGACAGCTTCATCGGCTCTGAAGACAGCGTGAAGTTCATGAAGGATTGGCTGAGCGAAGCGAGTGCGCTGTCGCAATCCAACTCCGCCACTGCTGCTGCCAAGTAATAGTGTCCGCAGCCATGTCTGATGACGCAATGTCTAACAAGCCGCATGGGGGCGCCGCATCCGGCGCTCCTGTGTCTCCGCTGAAATGGCTCCGTGAACTCGGGCCTTACGTTCTCATCGTCGGCGCCGCGATCTTTTTCTATCACGTCGCCTCCGAAATTTCTTACACCGAAATTTCCGGTCAAATGGGACCGGAGCGATGGCCCAAGATCATTATCGGGTTGCTGATTGCTGTCTGCGTATTCGAGATCTTGCGAAGAATTGTCGTGTCTGTCAGGCCTCGCTCCGTTGTTGCTGGTGAGGATGATCTGGCTGACGAAGGATTCTCGCAGCGGATGGAAGCTCATCCGCTGCTGGTTGTAGCTGCAACGGCGGCAACGGTCGGTTATCTGCTGTTATTCGACCTCGTCGGTTTCTTCGTTGCAACCATCATGTATCTCGCTGCGGTGATGCGGATCGGCGGAGTTCGCAAACCGGCTCTTCTTGCGTCGCTGTCCCTGATCATCAGCTTCGCATTCTCATTCTTCTTCATGAAGCTGGTCTATGTCGCCCTGCCACTCGGGAAGGGGCCATTCGCCAAAATATCCCTGATCGTCATGACGCTCGTCGGCGCTAACTGAGGACAGTCGAATGGATACCTTTCACCTTCTGATTGCGGGCTTCGCCGAAGTCTTCAAATGGCAGGACATGGTTGCGCTGGTGATCGGCCTGTGCGTGGGCATGGCTGTATCCGTGCTGCCCGGTCTCGGTCTTGTCATGGGCGTCGTGCTCGCGCTGCCATTCACTTATTCGATGAACCTTGAAACCTCGATCATTCTGCTCACCGCCATCTATATGTCCGGCACTTATGCGGGCTGTTACACGGCGATTCTTTACAAAATTCCTGGTGAGCCGATGGACGTCCCGCTGCTGTGGGACGGCTGGAGCATGACGATGCGGGGTGATGCTGCGAAGGCGCTCGGCTGGGCGCTGGTCGCGGCGCTCACTGGCGGATTGGTGTCATCGGCGGTGATGGTCAGTCTTGCCGGTCCACTCAGCAAGGTTGCTTTGAGTTTTGGTGCGCCGGAATATTTTGCAGCCGTCTTCTTTGGTTTGACGACCGTGGTCGCGTTGGCGGGAAAGTCTCTCCCGAATGCCCTGATCAGCATGTGTATCGGCCTGCTGGTTTCAACAATTGGTGTCGACGCCACCTACGGCGCAGAGCGATTCACTTTCGGTTCGGATGTGCTCATCAACGGCGTGCCGTTCGTAATGGTACTGGTCGGCATGTATGGTTTTGGCGAGATACTCGACAAAATCGGGCAAGGCTCGAAGTCCGTATCGCTTCCGGGAGCAAGCAGCACAGCAACCAGTTTGCCGTCATGGTCCGAATTGTGGGGGCTGCGCGCAACTCTCGCGCGTAGCACCACGATCGGCACGTTGCTCGGCCTCATTCCAGGCGCGGGTGCGACGATCTCTTCCTTCGTGTCCTATGGTGTTGAACGCCAATACGGAAAACGGGGTCGGCAGATCGGCACCGGCATTCCGGAAGGCATTGTCGCGCCGCAGATCGCATCGACGGCATCGGTGGCGGGCCACATGGTGCCGCTGTTGACGCTAGGCCTGCCGGGCAGCGGTGCAACAGCGGTGATCCTTGCGGCGTTCCTGCTGCACGGCGTGCAGCCCGGACCTTTCATGCTGAAGAATCCGGAATCTGCCCTGACCGTCTACACCATCCTGGCATCCATGTTTGTCTCGGTGGTCGGCATGTGCCTGTTGGGGTTCGTCTGGATCCGGCTGATCATCAAGGTGCTCAAGGTGCCGCCGGGAATCCTGATCGCGATTATCGCGATGTTCGCGCTGATCGGCGCCTTCGCTGACCGCAACAGCATGTCCGATCTCTGGGTCGTCGTGATTTTTGGCGTGCTCGCCTGGATCATGGAGCGGGTCAAACTACCGGTGGCTCCAATGGTACTCGGCTCCATTCTCGGCCCGATCGCCGAGGATTCATTCACGCGCAGCATGATCACGTACCACGACGACTGGACGATGTTTTTCCGGTCGCCAATCAGCGCAACGCTGATGTTCCTTGCGTTGCTGTCTCTGGTGTTTCCGGCGGTGAAGATGATGATTCTCCGCTCTTCAAACGGCAAACGTTCCGAGATGAAGATGACGGAAGCAGCAGTGGCCAATTCAAATTGAATAAATCCGGTTCGATAAACTAACGAGGACGACTATGCCGATCATTGATACCGACGTTCATGAGAGCTTTTCCAGCTTGAAGGATCTGGTGCCGTATCTTCCAGAACCGTACAAGAGCTGGATCGCGAATGGCGCATGGCGTGGGTTTAGTCAGCCTTTTGCCTATACGTCGCCAGGCAACGGAAACCGCGCCGACGTCAAGAGCGCCGACGGTTCTGCTTCCGTCTCGGATTACAGGCTTATGCGTGATCAACTCCTTGATCCGTACAAGCTGACCCATGCAGTGTTGACCGGGTACTTCTATCCCACCGGACTGAAGTTGCAGTATGGCCTCGCCACCGCGCTGGCGAGTGCTTACAACGACTATGTTCTGGAGCACTGGATCTCCAAGGACAAGCGCTTCCTCGGCAGCGTGCAGATCAATGCTCGTGATCCCGAAGCCGCGGCGCGCGAGATCGACAGAATGGCTGCGCATCCTCAGATCCGGCAGGTCATGCTGCCGGTCGTGGACGACATTGCCTATGGGCATCCAATGTATCGCCCGATCTTTGCTGCGGCGGAACGCAACAAGATGATGGTTGCCTTCCATCACACGACGTTTGCGCAGGGTCCTTACGGTATGGGACTTCACTACATGGAGCGGCATTGCCTGATTCCGATTTCGCTGATGCCGCAGGTTATCAGCCTGATCGCCAACGGCGTGTTCGATGCTTATCCGAACCTCCGCTTCATGATTCTGGAAGGCGGGTTCAGCTGGCTGCCGCATGTGATGTGGCGCATGGATCGCGAATATCGTCAGGGTCGCGTTGAAATACCGTGGGTCAAGAAGCTGCCGAGTCAGCATTGCCGTGAGCGGCTCCGGCTCTCTACTCAGCCGACGGAAGACATCTCCGGCGAAGACTGGATGAAGCTGATTGATTTGATGGGCACCGACGACCTGCTCGTGTTCTCGACCGACTATCCGCATTTCGATTTCGACGATCCGAATGCGGCGATCCCGCGTTCGCTGCCGGCAGGTACACGCGACAAGATTCTGTGGAAGAACGCCGCACAGTTTTATGGCCTCGATATTCGCGAGCCGGCAATCCCAAGTCAGGCGGCAGAGTGAGTCATGGCCAAGCATGTTATCTGTGACGTTTCAGAGCTCGAAATTGGCAAGATCGTTCCAGCCAAGATTGGCCGTTCTCCCATTATCCTCTCCAAATTGCCGTCTGGAGAAATCCGGGCGGTGTCAGGACGTTGTCCGCATCAGGGCGCCGAGCTTGAGCATGGCTGCATCTCCGGCACGACCGAGAGCGACGCCGTCAATGAAATGACATTCTGCAATTACGGCGAGACGCTGCGTTGTCCGTGGCACGGGTTTGAGTTTTCGCTGGTCGACGGACTGCCAACGGTGAAGGATGAAACCGGGCTGCCAATGAAGCTGCATTTCTACGATGTCCACGTCGAAGACAATCAGGTCGTGGTCACCACATGATGCTGGTAGAGGTCGTTGATCGAAAGGGCGAGCGAGTAGCCTTCACAGTCGAACCGGACCAACGGCTTCTCCATGCGGGCCTGATGAAGGGGATCGGTCTGCCGCATGAATGCGGCACAGGGACCTGCGGCAACTGCAAGGCGTCGATCATGACGGGGACGGTCGACAATCTCTGGCCGCAGGCGCCCGGCGCGAAAGTGTGCCGGCGTTCGGGAGAGGTTCTGCTGTGTCAGACAGCGGCAACAAGCCCGCTTCAGGTCAAACTGAGTTCTGCGTTTCTCGCTCCCTGCCAACCGCCCTGCGCAATCAGAAGCGGGCGGCTGACGCTTAATCGTATGTTGACGTCCGACGTCGGGCTGTTCGATGTGTTTCTCAAAGAGCCCATGAGTTATCAACCCGGGCAGTTCGTTTTGCTGTCTATTCCCGGAATTGAAGGGCCGCGCGCCTACTCGATGATCAGTCATGAGCCGGCAGAGTCGCGCCTGTGCCTTCTTATCCGACGCAATCAGCAAGGGATGTTCACGCCGTACATATTCGAGGGCGAATGTGATGAGGAGGTTGAGGTGTTCGGCCCCCTTGGCCGTGCCACGTTCACAGCGTCCGAGCAGCGTCCCTTTATCGCCGTGGCCGGAGGTTCGGGTATCGCAGGGATGCTTGCGATCATTCGCCATGCCCTCGCCGCCGGCCATTTTGAGCGGCACCCCTCGCATCTTTTCTTCGGTTTGCGCCATCCCGATGCGAGTTATCTGCTCGACGATCTGTCGAAATTTGTCGAGCAGTCGGACGGAAAATTTCAGGCGAGCGTGGCATTTTCAGATGTTTCGAATGCCGAATCCGTCGCGGCACAATATCCGCTGCTGCAATTCGCGTTTGGTCCCGTCCATGAGGTTGCGCGCGCTCATGTTCGAAACGTCGGGACGGCTGGCACGCAAAAACCTTTGTTCTTCGTTGGCGGCCCGCCGCCGATGGTGGACGCGACCATGCGTGCCCTGATCACCGAGTGCAAAGTTAGCCCGACAGAGATTCGTTATGACCGTTTCGGCTGATACCTGGCTGCCCCTGGGGCCTCTCGATGACCTGGAGGACGGCGAGCGGCGGGAAGTGACACTGCCGACCGGCAAGATCGTCTTGCTGATCCATGCAGAAGGAAAAATCCACGCCGTCTGTGCCGATTGCCCCCATCAAGATACCCCCCTTGCGGAAGGCTCGGTGGAAGGGACGATCCTGACGTGTCCATTGCATTTCTGGCAGTGGGACATCCGTACTGGCGAGGAAGTCGGCATCGCAGAACTTCCGCTGGAAATATTCGAGCTGCGTCACACCGATGGCGAATGGTTCATTCGTGCATAAACAAAATGGCTCTCAGCCAAAAAGTTTGAAAACAAGGAAACGACCATGAAGCTGCTGGGACGGGCGGACTCGCTGAATGTGCGCAAAGTGCTGTGGGCTGTATTCGAGCTCGGTACGAGCGTCGGGCGGGAAGATTTCGGTGGCCCGTTCGGAAAGACCGATACGCCGGAATACCGGAAAATGAATCCTAACGGACTTGTTCCCACGCTCGTCGACGGTGAAACCGTGATCTGGGAATCGAACACGATCATCCGTTATCTGGCTGCCGTTACGCCGAATGAAGGTTTTTGTGGCCGGGACGCCGCGACTGCCGCGCGAATTTCCCAGTGGATGGACTGGCAACTGGCATCTCTAAATCCTCATATGCAGGCTCTGTTCAATCAGATCGCGAAGCTTGGCGACAAGCGAAACGAAAAAATTGTCGAAGATAATACAGCGGCCGCGAACAAACTGTTGAATGGGGTTCTCGCAAGCAGCCTACCGGATCATGGCCTCCTTGGCGGGTCCGAAATAACGGCCGGCGACATCTGTGTCGGTGTCATGTTGCATCGGTACGTTTCGCTGCTCGGAGCGTCCGCACTTGCAGACCGTGTTGCGGCTTATCATGCGGCATTGGCGGATCGGCCTGGGTTCAGGACCTTTGTTGCAATCGGAAAACCTTAAGGCGAGTGCGTCGTGGACTGGTTCGCCTTGTCAGGAGCGGTGCTGGCTGTCGCAGTGGCATCATTCGTGCGCGGATTGACAGGATTTGGCTTCGCCATTGTCGCAACGCCGCTGCTTGCTTTGGTCTACCCGCCGGCAGTCGCAGTCCCCGTTGCCACTCTTCTTCAAATCCCGTCGGGGCTGCCAACAGTAGTGCGTGACTGGGACGATACGAATTTTAGAGCAGCAACGATTGCATGGCTCGGTGGAATGCCTGCCTTGATTCCCGGAGTTTTTCTCCTTGGCGCTTTGCCAGCCGATGTCATGCGGCTGATTGTCGGGGGAGCCGTCGTTTTTTCGACGGTGGCGCTGGCGCTGGGACCGAAGCTCGACCGTGATCCGAAATCGTATGAATTGGTGGGAGCGGGAGCTTTGAGCGGATTGATGCAAGGCGCCGTGGCAATGGCAGGGCCGCCGATCATTCTGCTTATCCTGTCCTCATCGTGGAACGCTGCGCGCTGTCGCGCGACCTTGTCTTTCATTTTTCTTCTGCTTGGAACGACGAGCCTGGTGTTCGGAGCAATCCACGGCATCGTAAACAAGGAAAGTGTGATGATCGCGGCCCTGACCGTACCGGGTCTCTTGCTGGGCCAAGCGATCGGCACGCATCTCTTCGTGCGTATCGATGGGAAACGATACCGAAGCGTATCAACAATCTGTGTCGCTACAGCCGGTTTGCTGGTTGTCGTCCGCGGCCTGATGTCGCTTTTTTGAGAAGGCCAGGAATAATGAAAGCAATCAGTATCAATCAGTTCGGCGGCCCCGAAGTTTGCGAAATTCAGGAGACGGCAATTCCGGCGCCGGCTGCGGGGGAAGTGCTAGTTCGCGTGGCTTATTCGGGCATCAACTTTATTGATGTTTATATGCGCAACGGCACGTATGCCCGATCACACACATATAAAACCCCGCTGCCGATGGTGATCGGCATGGAGGCGTCCGGTACGGTTGAAGCAATCGGTGACGGTGTAAGCGATATAAAGGTTGACCAGCGCGTCGCCTTTTGCCTATCGCGCGGCTCATACGCTGAATATGTCGCGGTGCCCGCCTGGAAGCTGGTTCCGCTGCCGGGAGATATCTCGTTAGAAATCGGCGCGGCCGCCATGTTGCAGGGATGTACAGCCCATTATCTTAGCCACTCTGCCTTTCCTTTACAGCGCGGGCAGAGCTGTCTCGTTCATGCCGGGGCAGGCGGCGTCGGACAGCTGCTGATTCAATTCGCCAAACATCTGGGCGCAACGGTGTTCACGACGGTCAGCACGCCGGAAAAAGCCGATATTGCAAGCAGCCGGGGCGCTGATCATTGCATTCTTTATCGCGATACGAATTTTCGTGAGGAAATTATGAAGCTCACATCCGGCAAGGGAGTCGACGTGGTCTATGACTCAGTCGGCAAGACGACGATTGCGGACAGTATCCGGTGCGTGCGCCGGAGGGGGCTTTGCGTGTTGTTCGGTGCAAGCTCGGGTGTCGTGGATGCGATCGAGCCGCTTGCGCTCGCGGAAGCAGGATCGGTGTTTTTCACAAGACCTCATCTGGCGGATTACATGGTGACCGCCGACGAAATTCGTGGGCGGGCTGGAGACCTGTTCAGACTCGTGAAGGAGAAGCGTCTGTCCATGACGATCGATACCGTCTTTCCGCTGGCCGATGCGGCATCGGCTCATCGTCACATTGAGGGCGGCAAGACGCGCGGAAAACTTTTACTCCAGGTTCAATAAAAGCGCATGCAGGAGAAACGAATATGCGTCTGAAGGATAAAGTGGCAATCGTGACGGGCGGCGCCAGCGGTATCGGCAAGGCCATGTGCAAGGCATTTGCCGCAGAAGGTGCGGCTGTCGTTGTGGTCGATCTTGATGGGCAAAAAGGCAAGGATGCGGCAAAGGAAATCGGCGGAAAGAGCATCAGCCTGCAAGCCGACGTGACAAGCTCTGCGTCCATGAACAAGATGGCGGAAGAGGTCGATCGGGAATTCGGCCGTATCGACATTCTCGTCAATAATGTTGGCGTGCGAATTACCAAGCCGTTTCTGGAGCACACGGACGCGGACTGGAACACGATGATCCAGACCAACCTCACCGGTCCGTTTCTGTGTTCTCGTGCGGTGGTGCCGTTTATGAAGCGTGCGGGCAGGGGACGGATCATCAACACCGCTTCGATTGCCAGTTTTGTAGGCCGACCAAATCGTGTCGCGTACGTTTCGGCAAAATCCGGTCTTCTCGGCATGACACGGGCCATGGCGATCGATCTCGGTCCTCTTGGCATTACCTGTAACGCGATTGCTCCTGGCTCTATCAATTCGCCAATGAATGCCGCTCAAGCGGCGGACGCGGAGCATGATTGGGGTAAGGAGACGCCGATGGGACGCTGGGGAACAGCGGAAGACATCGCAAACGCAGCAGTGTTTTTGGCGCTTGATGAATCGGGCTATATCACCGGTGCTGAATTAAAAGTTGACGGCGGGTGGGTTTCCACCAAAGCGAGGGCGGGCGAACTGGCGAATTGAAAATCGATCTGCCCTAAGAGGCCCGGATATCAAGTTGGGGAGCTTCCGAAGCGGAGGCTCCCCAACTCGTTGGATAAGTCTATTTGAATTCACCGAGCGCGAGTATTTATAAAGTCTCGGCTTGCTGATCGTCATTTTGGTTTTTCAGCGATCTGCGCAGTCATCGTGTGTTGTGCGGCGTAAATGTGATCGATTGGTGGGCATTGTTCAATCGGCATCAGTAGGGGTATGATTGGAGCTCTAACTATCCAATTGTCATCACTGCCAACGTTTCGCCTATGATATAGCGATATCAGAGGTCATTAGATGTCATCGCGTGTGAAGCAACTCGTTGACTTTGAGATCGACTGGTTGGCCGATGCGCTCATAGCGGTCTGGTTGCAGGTTTCATTCCTGCCGGGCCACCAACAATTTCAATGGTCATGGTCTCTGTTTATGAGCAAACCCAGGCAGCGCTTCGCGTCATAAAGGCGCGGGAGCCTGAAGTCCGTGCGTGGATCCACCTGGATGAAGAATCGGCTCTGGAAGCGGCAAGGGCGATTGACCGGCGCGCGGCTGGCGGGGAGCTATACGGAGTCATCCTTGCGGCCAAGGATATTTTTGAGACGGCGGACATGCCGACGGCATTTGGCTCGCCGATCTACAAAGATTACAGGCCGGTCAAAGACGCGGCGGTGGTCGCAAAGCTGCGCGAAAAGGGCGCCCTGATATTAGGGAAGACGTATTCGACCGAGTTTGCCGCGGCATTTCCGACACCAACAAGAAATCCGCATAACCTCGATCACACGCCGGGCGGATCATCAAGCGGCTCCGCGGCTGCCGTAGCCTCGGGGATGGTGCGTGTGGCGCTGGGAACGCAGACGCTGGGGTCGATCATTCGGCCGGCTTCTTACTGCGGGATCGTCGGCTTTAAGCCTACATATGGAAGAGTCAGCAGATCCGGCGTGCTGAATCTGTCGGAGACGCTCGATACCATCGGCTTTCTGGGGGCGACCTTGGACGATGTCGCGCAGGTGTTTTATTCACTTGTGGACGAGACTGCGCCTGCCGGAATCCCTCATGAAAGGAAGCCTCGTTTTGCCTTTTGTAAGGGACCAGGCTGGGATGATGCGAATGCCGATGTCCAATCTCGTATAGGCAGATACGTGGACAGCCTCCGGGAGGAAGGCGCTTGCATTGAAACCCTGGATTTGCGCTCGACATTATCGGAAGTCTTGCGAGCGGTTCAAAGCGTTCACGATGCCGAAGCGTATCGAAATTTCACCTGGGAGCGCACCCAACATTTCGATCTTTTGAGTGCTGCATTCCAGAAGATTTTGAGCAGGGGAGAGGCTGTTACCCGGGAGGCATATGAGCGTGCGCTGATCGTTGGTGAAGTCGGGCGAGTGCACATGCAAAAAGTCTTCGAGAACTTTGATGGGTTGATTACCTTGTCCGCCACTCAAGAGGCGCCGAGAGGTCTGGCATCGACCGGCTCGCCGAGCATGAATGCGGCCTGGACGTTTTTGCGGGGGCCGTGTGTGTCCTTGCCGAAGCTGAAATCGGCAAATGGTCTTTCGGTCGGCATCCAGCTTATAGGTAAACCCTTTGATGATAGCCATTTGCTGGGCTGTGCCCGCTGGCTCGATGCGCGATGTCCAGAGACATGACCCCGCACCGCTTGGGATAGGGGAGAGACGGTCCTAAAGTTGCAGGCTGTCTTTGAAAATATTGTCTCGATTGATTTCCTGAACGGAGTTGACGCCCATCAGTGTCATTGCGACGCGCATCTCCTTGGCGAGCATGTCGAGAAGATTTTCGACGCCCGATTGTCCTGCCGTAGCCAGGGCGTAAATGGTCGCGCGCCCCAACAAAACCGATTTGGCTCCGAGCGCCAGCATCCTGACAATATCCAGCCCGGAGCGAATGCCGGAATCGGCCAGTATCGTGAGGTCGTTTCCAACGGCATCGGCGATCGCGGGAAGAGCGCGCGCTGACGATGCCGCGCCATCAAGCTGCCTTCCGCCGTGATTGGAAACCACGATGCCGTTCGCGCCGAAGGACACGGCATCGCGTGCATCCTGAGGATCCAGTATTCCCTTGATGATAATGGTCCCCTTCCAGAATTCTCTTATCCATTCGAGGTCGGACCAGCCGATGGTGGGATCGAAATTGTTTGCCAGCCAGCCGATGTAATCCTCCAGCCCCACAACTTTGCCTGTGTAGGTGGAAATGTTTCCCAGATCATGAGGGCGGCCCATGAGCCCGACATCCAGGGCCCAGGCCGGCTTGAACATGGCTTGGAGGATACGCTTGGGATATCGGTACGGGCCTGACATGCCCGAATGCGGATCCCTGTAGCGAGAACCTGGTGTCGGCATATCGACGGTAAACACAAGTGTACGAATTCCGGCGGCCCATGCGCGCTCGAGCGCATTCTTCATGAATTTCCGGTCTTTGAGGACATAGAGTTGAAACCAGATCGGCTGGCGGCTCTGCGACTGGACTTCCTCGATCGAACACACCGAAACCGTGGACATCGTGAAGGGAATTCCCTTCGCTTCGGCCGCTTTGGCAACCTGGACTTCGCCGCGGCGCGCGCACATGCCCATCAAGCCGATGGGAGCGATCGCAACGGGCATTGCCAGTTGTTGGCCGAATAAATCCGTCTTCAGACTGAGATCGCCGACGTTCCTGAGAATGCGCTGTTTGATATTCACCCGTTGAAGATCGTCGATGTTGGATCGAAGGGTCTGCTCGTAGCCTGCGCCACCCTCGACATAGTCCAGCAGGAAGCGGGGAAGGCGGCGTTGCGCGGCGGATCGGTAGTCCAGAGGGGATGCGATGATCATGGAGAGTGCCGTCGAAGGGAGGAAGTCAAGCAAGAGCAATCTAACAGTTCTTCTGATGGATTTGTATTTTCCGACGCGTGAATCGCGAAGCTGCAATTCTCGATAATAAAGACATGCCTCACTTTCACGCCTGGGACTAAACCCGAAGGCGAGCAGGCTTCTCATTGCCGCAGTGGTCGATGGATTTGCTGGGCTTTTAGCCTCTCAGTGGCCAGCTATTTTTGCATTCAAAACTTATGTGACATATATATTTTGAATTCAAAATTAAAATTGAATATTTGGTGCTGGTGATGGCTGCTTGTGGTCGTGAAGTGCACAACAGTCTCCCCGCAGAGATAATTTGTCTTTTCTTTCAATGCTCTTCAGCCGGTGAGACCAAATCGGCATTTTTGGTGCCGCACTTTGTCTCTGGCGGGCTGCGATGTAATATTTTGTATGCAAAAATAATTTGATGTATAAAATATCATATGCAATATTCTGAGAGCAGAACACACATTAAAGACAAAAGGCTTGATCTATGACCCACGCTCAAGGACGCCATTTTCTTCAAATCCCGGGACCCAGCCCTGTTCCGGAGCGGGTGCTGCGGGCGATCGACATGCCGGTCATCGACCACCGCAGCGCCGCATTCGCCGAACTCGGCAAGGCGGTGTTGAGCGGCTCCCAGAAGATTTTTCAGACCTCGGGCCCGGTGGTGATCTTTCCCTCGTCGGGCACCGGCGCGTGGGAGGCGGCGATCGTCAACACGCTGTCGCCGGGCGATAAGGTGCTGATGGTGGAGACCGGCCATTTCGCCACGCTGTGGCAGAAGATGGCCGTCCGCTTTGGTCTCGATGTCGAGTTCATGGCGGGCGACTGGCGTCACGGTGCCGATCCGGCGGCGATCGGCGAGCGGCTGTCGCAGGACAAGTCCCACGCCATCAAGGCGGTGATGGTGGTCCATAACGAGACCTCGACCGGCGTCACCAGCCGGATCGCCGAGATACGCAAGGCCATCGACGCCGCGAAGCATCCGGCGCTGTTTCTCGTCGACACCATCTCCTCGCTTGGTTCGGCCGACTACAAGCACGAGGCATGGGGCGTCGATGTCACGGTGAGCTGCTCGCAGAAGGGCTTCATGCTGCCGCCGGGCCTCGGCTTCAACGCGATTTCGGAAAAGGCCCGCGCTGCTGCGAAGACGGGCGGCATGCCGCGCTCGTACTGGGACTGGGAGGAAATGCTCAAGTCCAATGCGGGCGGCTTCTTCCCCTATACGCCCGCGACCAATCTTCTTTACGGCCTGCGCGAAGCCATCGCGATGATGCTTGAAGAAGGGCTCGACAATGTGTTCGCCCGCCACAAGCGTCTGGCCGCGGCGACCCGCGCCGCGGTGGAGCACTGGGGTCTCGAAGTGCTTTGTCAGAATCCGGCGGAATATTCTCCGGTGCTGACGGCGGTTGTGATGCCGCCGGGGCACGATGCCGATCAGTTCCGCAAGGTGGTGCTCGATAACTTCAACATGTCGCTCGGCGCGGGGCTGACCAAGCTCGCGGGCAAGGTATTCCGCATCGGCCATCTTGGCGAATGCAACGAACTGACGCTGCTGGGCGCGCTATCGGGCGTCGAGTTGGGACTGTCGGTTGCGGGCGTTCCGCATCGTGCGGGCGGTGTCGCTGCCGCCATGAAGTTCCTCGAAGACCGTACCAGCGCCAATCTCGCAAGCCATTTGAAGGTGATCAAGAACTGACGACTACCAAGACCTGAACTCAACGAATCCGCCCGTCAGATGGCGGAGTTGAACCCTGGGATTAGAGCCATGCCTCACTATAACATCCTCATCCTCGGAGCCTCCTATGGCTCGCTGCTGGCTTCCAAGCTGATGTTTGGCGGCCATGATGTCACGCTGGTCTGCCTGCCTGCGGAAGCCGATCTCATCAACAAGGAAGGCTTCCGCGTGCGGATGCCGATCCGCGGCCGCAAGGAGCAGATCGAGATCGATTCCCGCAAGCTGCCGGGCAAGGTCAGGGCCGCCGGTCCGGCCGACGTGAACCCGAAAGATTACGATCTGATCGGACTTGCGATGCAGGAGCCGCAATACGGCTCGCCCGGCGTGCGCGAACTGCTCGATGCAGTGGCGAAGTCCGGCGTGCCGTGCATGTCGATCATGAACATGCCGCCGCTGCCCTACATGCAGCGCATTCCCGGTCTCAAGGCGGATCCGCTGAAGCCGGCCTTCACCGCGCCCGAGGTCTGGGCCAGCTTCGATCCGGGTAAGCTGACGCTGTGCAGCCCCGATCCGCAGGCGGTGCGTCCGCCGGAGGAGAAGGTCAACGTGTTGCAAGTGACGCTGCCGACCAACTTCAAGGTCGCGCGCTTCGACAATGAAGCGAGCAACGAGATGCTGCGCAATCTGGAGCGTGACATCCAGAACGTGCGGTTCGATACGCCGGAGGGCAAGATCGAACTGCCGGTGAAGCTGCGCTTCCACGATTCGCTGTTCGTGCCGCTCGCCAAATGGGCGATGCTGATGGCGGGCAACTATCGCTGCATCACGGCGGATGGCATGCGCACCGCGCAGGAAGCGGTTCATTCCAATCTGGAGGAATCGCGCTCGATCTACAATTTCGTGGTCGATGTCTGCGTCAAGCTCGGCGCCTCGCGCGACGACATGGTGCCGTTCGAGAAATACGCGGCGGCTGCGGAAAGTCTGACCCGCCCGGCCTCGGCGGCGCGTGCACTCAACAACGGCGCACCGAACATCGAGCGGGCGGACAAGCTGGTGCAACTGACCGCGCGGGAAATCGGCATGAGCCATCCGTTGCTCGATGCCATTGTGACCCTCGTCGACAAGCGGCTTGCGGATAATCGCAAGAAGGCTGCGGCTTGAGCGTTAATCTCGCCTGCGCGCTTCGTCACTGAAGCGCGCAGGTGCCGGACAATGTATCGGGCACTGGCATGAAACATCTCAGTCTTGCGAAGAATCCTGAGCCGGAGATGGCGAAGGATTTGCGCGCTGCTTCATCTGCAAGTGACGAGAATTTGCGGCTGCGATTGCTTGAAGCTTTTATTGCCGTCAGCGATCGGGATCGTGCCGCGATCGTGGATTTCGCCGAAAGGCTGGTTGACCCTATTTGGGATTATTGAGGCACTCGCCGGCTTCTTTTCGAAGAAGCAGAAAGGCGCTGCTGTCCGTAGAGCATTTCCTGGCTGTCGCATCATGCCAAGAGTTTATGCGATGAGCGGCAACTTCTCGAACTGATGGAATGGCGGCGCAGACGACAGACTCCATTCCACGGTCGTCGCCCCGGCGAGCATGACTTCGATCTGTAAATTTGAACTTCATGTCCGGAATTCCGCATTGGTGCGGCGCAATAGCGTAACAACTTTACTGCGGCGGAATGTCGTCCGGCTCATTCCATCCGTTGTTGTTCTTGACCACGTAAAGCGTGTCACCTAAGGTTCCGCCAGCGATACGTATCGAACCGCAATGCTCCGTGTGAGCTGCATACCGTCGGCATCCGGCGGTGCGTTCTTCGATAGATCATCGCTGTTTCCCCAAATGTCACTGGTGTGAGTTGTCGCCTCTGCGCGCGACGCCGCATCGTGGCTTGTCGCGATTTGGTATCGGCTCGCCGCGCATTGGCGTGAGAGCCGGGCGGGAGGGTTTTGCCTGTTGGCTTGTGATCGGTTGTTCATATGTCGAGCGGATGGCGTCGTGCGCCGCAGCCGGCGACAGCCTTGCCGTTTGGCCTGCTCGCTATGAACGAGCCTCTTCTGGCGGACGTCGAATGGGACGCGGGCGATCTCGGATGCGGCCCGCTGCTGCTCGAGTTGCGCAATCGTCTGCGCACCATGCCGGGGCAGGTGTTCAAGCTGATCTCCGTCGATCCGGGCTCGCCGGAAGACTTGCCGGTCTGGTGCCGGCTCAGCCGCAACGAACTGCTGCATCACGATCCCGAAACCAAAAGCTACTGGATTCGCTCGCGTCTCGACTGGGAGTGACGTGCGCTCGACAGAAATCTGATTCCCTATCCGAAAATTCACACGCCGATCCAAAAGGAGATTCAAATGGCCGGAAATTTCGTCGTCAGCCTGACCCACGCCAAGAACGATACCGACAAGGCGACCGTCGCCTTCGTCATCGCCAATGCGGCGATCGCCTCCGAGAAGAAGGTGGTGGTGTTTCTTTCGATCGAGGGCACGCGGCTGTCGCAGAAGGGTTATGCCGACGACATTCACGAAGAGGGATTCGCGCCCTTGAAGGATTTGATGAAGAGCTTTGCCGAAGCTGGCGGCCAGATGTTCGTCTGCTCGCCCTGTTTCAAGAAGCGTACCCTCGACGAGAACAATCTGGTGCCGGGCGCGGTGATCGTCGGCGGTGCCAAGCTTGTCGAATTCCTCGGCGATGGCTGCCCCAGCGTCAGCTACTGACGAATATTTTGCGGGCGTTCGCGTGGTGCGAACGCCCGCGCTTCATTGATTGAACGGATGACGCTGATGTTTCGCTATCGATGGTTGATCGCATTGTTTGCAGCCGTGACGTTGGGTTACGTGGCATTGAGCTTCGCCATGTTCCAGATGCCGGACACGATGGCGGATGCCGAGAATTGCGGCTTCCTGCCCGGTGAATTCGTGGCCGCCGGACAGCTCACCTACGAGCGTTCGCAGGCGTGGTGGATCAGCTTCCAGCGCAAGGACGAGATCTGGATCGCATTGTCGGTCGGAATGGCGGCGGCCTTCATCGGCTTTGCGTTGTCGATCGGACGGCGCGCGGGCGGTGGCGTCGCTACCGGTGCAGCGATGGGCGGCGGTGTGCTGGCGCTATCGGCGATATGCGTAAGTTGTCTCGCGCCGGTGTTGTCGGTGGTCGGTCTCGGGCTTGCCGGTTCTCTGCTCGCGGGCCTGCCGAAATGGCTGATCGCGCTCAACACCCTGATGCTGACGGGGTGGGGCGCGCTTTATCTGTCGCGGCGGGGCAACTCATGCCCGATGCCGCGTTCGGAGCCGCCGATCCAGCCGCATTCGAAAACGACAGAAGCGGAGATCGGCATGCTTCCCAAAACTTTCATGTTTGGTGTTGCTATCTTGGCGACCGCATTATTGATGCCGCAAGGCGTAATGGCGACCGACTACGCGACCGTGCTGCAACCCGCCAAGCCGGGACTGCCGCTCGCGCATCCCATCGCCAGGACCGACATCGCGCCGCCGCCGTTCTCGGAGATCGCCGACCGGCCGGTGAAGCCTGCTTATGTGCCGGGCCTGCCGGGATTGCCGCAAGGCGTGATGGTGAAGGACGATTTCGGCGTGCCGCGCCCGCCGAAATATGATGGCGTGGTGATCCGCAAGAGCCGCGTCGAGAACGGCGAGGTGGTGATTCCGCCGGGCGGCCTGTTCTATCTGGAAGACACCTGGGGCGGCGAGGTGGCGTTGCGCGGCGAGCCGATGCCGGTGCTCGGCCGCATGCCGACCTATGTCGATTACGACATGAGCATCGTCGTCAAGGAGAACGTTACGATCCCGGCGGGCAAGAGCGTCGTGGTCGGCGGCACGGTCTACCAGTATTACGCGACCGTCGGTCACGAGAAGCTCGCCAATCATGCGCTGCATGTGAAGACCATTGCGGGCACCGATTGGGAATGGGCGTTCGGCTCTCCAGTGTTGTCGCAGACGGAGCCGTCCTGGTGGGGCACGCGCTTCACCCAGCTCTACAATCAGGGGCAGGCCCGCGAAGTCACGCCACAGAAAATGGTGTTCGACTGGATCTCCGGCATCCGCATGGACCGCCTGCTGCTGGCCGATGAGAAAGTGTTCTCGGGTCTCGCGAGTGCGGGCGACGAATGGAAGTCAGGCAATCGCACGGTTCGGGTTGCGGCAATCGATCCGAGCGCCGGTACCGTGCGCATCGAGGTCATCGAGGACGGCAAGGTCGTTCTCGACCGTACGCTCGGCCCGGTAAAGAACGAGTTGCTGATCGAGGATCACGATGCCCGCAAGGCGCTGGTGTTCGAGCATGGCGATGTCGCCGGATTCCTGTCGCCATGGCCGGAGCCGTTCAAGGACGGCAAGGCCAATTTGAAAATCTACGGCAAGACCTTCAGTCTCAATTACGGGCAAGACTACGCGGCTGATCCGCGTTTCTCGGTGTATCCGGTCGGCTGCCCGACCGGGCACAATTTCGGATTCATGCTGGTCAACAAGGATGAGATCCGTCTGAAGCCAGGTGCCGCGTTCAATGGGCCGGAAGGCTACTTCAAGGTCGCGGTTGATCGCATCGATGGCGACAAGGTCACCGCGTGGCATGTCGAAGACAAGAAGGGCAACCGTTCTGTCAATCTCGGTGGCGCGGGTGTTACCAACGTCGATCTCGTGCTTGGGCAGGGCCGCGTAACCGGGCAGGCCATTCTAAAGGATGTCGGCCGCGCCATGCTGACGCGGACCTACCAGTCGATTGTCGAGGCGAGTGGGCAGACGGTGGCCGTGAACACCGGCACCAAGCCTGCGACGCATGAAGCCGCACGATCCAGCATGGTGGCCGGGCTTTCGCCGGGGATGATCGCTGGTTTCGGAATCCTGCTGCTGGGCTGCCTCGGCGTCGGCTACGAGGTCGGCCGCCGCCGCGCATGATTTCAGAAATTCGACGTCAAGCACTCAACAGGGGAAACGACATTATGGATATGAATAAGGGGCGCAGGAATTTCATCGTCACGACGGCGGGCCTTGCGGCGACGACGCTGTTCACTCCCGCGATCGCGCAGGGCAAGAAGAAGCTGCATTTCGGTGTCGGCCCGCTGTTGCCGAATGCGGACGACACGAAAAAGGCCTATACGCCGGTGTTCGCGCATCTGGCGAAAGAACTCGGCGTCGATTTCGATCTCGTCGCGACCACCGACTGGGCCGGCATGGCGGTGGCGATGGGTTCCAACCAGCTCGATGTCGCGTGGATGGGGCCGTGGGGCTACATCATCGCCAATGCCCAGACGGGCTGTCAGGCGGTTGCGACCGTGAAGTACGACGACAAGCCGGTCTATTATGCGATCATCATCGCGCGTCCGGACTTGCAGATTTCGAAATTTCCCGATGATACCAAAGGCAAGTCGATTTCCTTTGCTGACGTCGGCTCGACCTCGGGCTGGCTGATCCCGAGCTACTACGCCAAGGAGGTCTGGAAGATCGATCCCAAGACCTACTGGAAGTACACTGACGGCGCGACGCATGCCGCCAACGAGATCGCGGTGAGTTCGGGGCAGGTCGATATGGCGACCGACTTCGACCGCAACCGCAATGCGATGATCGCGAGCGGCAAGGTGAAGGAAGGCGCCAACAAGATCATCTGGACTTCGGACCCGTTGCCGAACGACGCCATCGTGTTGCCCGCGAGCGCCCCGAAGGAGCTTGGGGCCCAGGTGCAGAAGATTCTGGCCGCGATCACGGTCGAGCAGGCCAAGACGCTGCTGCCGCCGCGCTACACCGGCTTCGTCACAGCTACCCACGCCTCCTACGAGATGATCGAGAAGGCAGGCATCGCGGTCGGCAAGATCAAGCCGAAGACCTGACAGGTCATGAATATGTCTGAGATGCGGGTCGCGGCTTTGCCGCGGCCCGCCGTGATTTAGAGTCGGGACCATGACGATCAGCAGGGCAGAACGCGCGCTCGACGATCTCGATGCCGCCCGTCGCGGCTCGACGGGAACGCGCGTCAAGTTCTGGGCGATGGTTGGTATCGTCGCGGGCTTCTACGCGGTGTCGTGGAATCTCGCCGGAATCGATCTCGCGAAACTCTCGACGGGACTGCCACGGCTTGCCCACTGGATCATGACGGCTTGGCCGCCGAAACTCGACGAGCTGCCGCTGTTCGCGCTACGCACGGCAGAAACCGTCGCGATGGCCGCCATCGGCACCACGGTGGCGACCATTCTGGCAATCCCGATGTCGGTTCTTGCCAGCCGCAACATCACGCCATGGCCGCGCCTGTATTATCCGGCACGATGGTTCCTGAACGCGTTGCGCGGCATCGACTCCTTCGTGTTTGCCTTGTTGTTTGTCGCCGCCGTCGGGCTTGGTCCGTTCGCGGGCGTACTCGGCATCGCGCTGCATACCTGGGGTAGCGCGGCCAAATTCTTCGCGGACCATATCGAGAATGTGAATCTTGGGCCGCTGGAAGCCGTGCGCACCACGGGCGCGGGGCGTTTCACGTCCATCGCCTATGCGCTGGTGCCGGATGTGCTGCCGGTGATGCTGTCGACGACATTGTTCTGGTGGGAGTTCAACGTCCGCGCCTCCACCGTGCTCGGGGTGGTCGGTGCAGGCGGCATCGGGCAGGAATTGAAGAACAGCATGGACCTGCTCGATTTCCCGCGCCTGTTCACCATCATCGCCGTCATCCTTGTTGTCGTTACCGCGCTGGATCAATTGTCCGGCTGGTTGCGCAAGCGGCTGGTGTGACCATGGCGGAGACGATGCAGGTCATGGATATGCCGGTTGGCTCTGGTGCAATGGAAAGCCAGCCGGGTCGTTGCCGGATGAAAATCGCAGGTCTGACGAAAGCGTTCGATGGCCACGCCGCCATCGCGCAGGTCAGCTTCGACGTGCATGACGGCGAGTTCGTCGCGGTGCTCGGGCCGAGCGGGGCGGGCAAGACCACGCTGTTCCGTTGCATGACCGGTCTGCTTGCACCCGATGACGGCAGCGTGCGGATCGACAACAACGACATCGCCGCGATGCGTGCTCACTCGCGCCGAAGGCTTGCCGTGGTGTTTCAGCAGTTCAATCTGGTGAACCGGTTGACCGCGCTCGAGAACGTGCTGGCCGGGCGGCTCGGTTACGTTCCGGCCTGGCGCGGCTGGCTGCGGCGCTTCACCCGTGCTGACCGGCTGCTGGCGCTGGAATGTCTCGATCGCGTCGGTCTGCTCGCGCAAGCCGGGCAGCGCGCCGATACGCTGTCCGGCGGCCAGCAGCAGCGTGTCGCGATCGCGCGGGCGCTGGCGCAGCAGCCGAGCCTGATCGTTGCCGATGAACCGGTCGCGAGCCTCGATCCGAACGCCAGCGCAGGCGTGCTGGAACTGCTGCGCGGCATTGCACGTACGGATGGCGTTGGCGTGATATGCAGCCTGCATCAGGTGCATTTCGCGCGCGCCTACGCCGACCGCATCATCGGCTTGTCGTATGGCCGCATCGTCATCGACGTGCCGAGCGCGAAATTCGATCAGGCGGCGTACGAAACCCTGTATGGTTCCCAGAATCCGGCCTCTGCCGATCCGACATCCGTGTGAGATAATCATCATGACCGACGCTGCGACTCCGCAAGTCCATCCTTTCCCTTCCGACGTCAGCTTCGACGGCGGCGATCTGGATTGCGGCAACGGGCTTTTGCTGCTGATCCGCAAGCACATCGATCCAATGGCGAAGGGCCAGCTTCTCGAGATTCTCTCGACCGAGATTTCGGTCGACGAGGATCTGCCCGCGTGGTGCCGCCTCACCTCGAACGATCTGGTGTCGTTCACCAAGACCGGCAAGCAGCGCAGCTTTCTGATCTGCAAGGGCAAGTTCGACGAGCACGGCAAGACTGACGAAAAGACGGTCGCGAAAGTTTCCGCGCCAATGGCGCAACCCGCAGCGGCGCCTGTGCGCAAACCCGCGCCCGCGATTCCGCCGCTCGCCGTGACGGGCATCGGAAGCTGGCCGCGCCCGCGCTGGATGGTCGATGCGATGCATGCCTACGTCGAGGGCCGTCTCGATGAAGCGGCGTTTCATCAGACCGCCGATGACGCCGTGCGCCTTGCAGCGTCCGCGCAGGAGCGGGCAGGCGTCGATATCGTCACCGACGGCGAGCAGCGCCGCGACAGTTACGCGAGCTTCGTTGCCACCCGGCTCGACAATTGCCAGTTGATTCCGCTGACCGATCTGTTGCCGCTGGTGGATGATCCCGAGGAATTCGAGCGCGAACTGCGCGCGCTCGACGTGCCCGCGGCGGACGTTCGCCATCCGGCGATCTTCGGGCGCATCAGCCGCAGCCGCCCGCTTGCGCTGCATGAGTTCGATTTCCTTTCCACCATCACCGACAAGCCGATCAAGATCGCGCTGCCGGGGCCGTATCTTCTGACGCGCACGATGTGGATGGAATGCTTGCAGGAGCGGGCTTATCAGTCCCGCGAGGAACTGGCGGAAGATATCGTCACGGCGTTGCGCGCCGAACTGGCCGATCTCATCGATGCGGGCGTCGCGCTGGTGCAGTTCGACGAGCCGGTGTTGTCTGAAGTGGTGTTCAGCGGCCCGAAAAGCAGGCCGAGCTTCATGTGCGGCGCGCTGTCGGAGTCCCGTGGCCCGGAGCATGAGCTGGGCTTCGCGCGCGACCTGATGAACGCGGTGGTCGAAGGGATGCCGCGCGAGCGGACGGCGGTGCATATGTGTCGCGGCAACTGGACGCCGGATGAATCGGTTGCGCTGGCGGGCAGCTATGAGCCGCTTCTGCAAACGCTCGGCGCGATGAAGGTCGGCGCGTATCTTCTGGAGATGTGCACGCCGCGCGCGGGCGAGATGGAATTGTTGCGTGCTTTGCCGACTGAGGCCCGCATCGGCGTCGGCGTCGTCAACCAGAAATGCGCCGACGTGGAATGCTGCGATGATGTCGAGGTGCGGATCAGGCAGGCGGTGAATCTGTTCGGCGCGGATCGCGTGCTGCTGCATCCCGATTGCGGTTTCGCGACCTTTGCCGACAATCCGATCTGCGCAGCAGTCCCCGCCGAGACCAAGCTCGCGCGGATCGCGGAGGCCGCAAGGCGCGTGCGCGGCGGTTGATGGCGCGAAAATCCATGTCCGGCAGAGCCAGCGGATGGGCGGATTTTTCTGTGCTGGACGCGCAAAAAGGCTTATGTCAAAGCAGCCGGCGGCGACCTGCGAATTCTTCCCGATAGCCTCGATATGCTCGATTCTGGGCCTTTTTCGGAGGGGTTCCCCGCTATATAGCACATCAACAGCTTGATGGCTGGTCATGGGTAAGCCCCGTTGCATGGGGCTATGACGGGCTGCCCGCGATCTTCAGGAGACGTTCAATGCAAGTGACTTTGATGAAAGGCAAGATTCACCGCGCGCGGGTCACCGAAGCGGACTTGCATTATGAAGGATCGATTTCGATTGATCGTAATCTTATCGAGGCCGCCGGTTTTCTTATCAACGAGAAGGTCGATATTTTCAACATCGATACTGGCGCCAGATTTTCGACCTACGTCATCGAGGCTCCGGCCGGCTCGGGCACTATCGGTCTTAACGGAGCAGCCGCGCGTCTGGCGATGACCGGAGACAAGGTCATCATCGTTGCCTATGCCGGTTTCGATAGCGAAGAGGCCCGTGGATTTAAGCCATCGGTCGTTCTCGTCGATGAACAGAACCGGCGGATTTAACCGTACACGGTGGTCTGTTCCGATCTCGACACCGGGCGAAGCGCAGGATTCCTGCGCCCATGGCGATGACGCACACGACGATCATCAGGGCCGCGATCACGGCAAGAAGACGAAGATGGTCATTCCGAGGTCGCCCGGCTGCCCAACTATGTTGCTGCTGATTTAAATAAGAACGGTCGCGACCGGAATATCTTCGTCTATTTCAGGAGTCGTGCGAGCAGCGTGCCCGCATGAATCGCGGAAGCGATAACGACGATGGTTGATGCCGCCAGAAGATATTTTCGGCTTGTGCTGGTGACGATTTGTTCGCTGGCCGTACAGCGCGATCGTTGGCGGCCGCGATGCAGGCTCGCGCAACCCAACGCGGCCAGAAGTAATGCCGCGAGCAGATGAAATGCCGCGGTGGCAGATAGCCCGATGCGGATCGAGAGGGATGCGACGATGAGAGCCAGCAGGCCCGTGCGGGACCAGGCGAGGCCGGTTCTTTCCGGCTGAAGACCGGGATCCCTGCCGAGCATCGTATTCCTCTAACTCAATCGAAAGCGATGATGAGCCAGGCCAGTCCCACAGACAGGAGCGCCGTGAACAGGGCCAGAAAAGGAAGCAGGAAGCTGAGCGGCAGGTCGGTCTCATGGCGCATCGCGCGTTCCGCGCGCGCCCATCGCGTATAGGCGACGCCTCCCAATAATCCACCCACCAGAAGCAGGATGATTGAGAGAATGAGCCTCAATTGTGCGGAGCCGAGATGGGAAGCGAACTGATCGATTCCGACCGCTCCGGCAACAATGGCGAGCGAGGTCCTGATCCAGGCGAGAAAGGTGCGCTCATTGGCGAGCGAAAAACGGTAGTCCGGGCGCGTGCCGGTTTCCCACCATTTCAGCCCTTTCTTCTTCTGCGACTCGGTTGGAGCCTCGAAGGCGCGAGAATGTAAATTCATTTCAGTACCTTACGGGCTGCAATGGACTGTTGCAGCAGTTTGCTTGTCGCAGTCTTCCGTAATTGTTCCATAAAATGGAATGAAACAAGCCAAAGAACGGATCCACGGAGACGTGCATATCACTAAGGCCACATCGTGGGGAGAAATATTCTCTCAAATATATCTACGGCGTCTTACCCGGCCTCTCCCGGGGCGCATTCCAGGAAGGCTTTGATCGGCTTGCCTGACCCGCCGATCATGGAGCAAGGGCCATCGACCTGCCGGCCTCACAGGCGGTGGCAGAGTTCGGCGAGGGCGTTGCGCAGCCAGCGGTGGCCGAGATCGTCATCGACCGACTGGTGCCACATGAAATAGATCGGAATGTTGGGAAACTCCAAAGGCGTCTTCATCACCTTGGTGCGAAAGAAGTCTGCATAAACCAGTGCCATCCGTTTCGGCAGCGTGCAGATGAAGTCGGTTTTCTGCACGATCAGCGGCATCGAGAGAAAGTGTGGCACCTGCAACGCGACATCGCGCGCCAACCCGTGCTTCTTGAGAACGACGTCGACGATCGGCTTATCCTGTTTCAGCATGACATGGGGGATCGACAGGTAATCCTCGATGCTCAGATGGTCGCTGATTGTCGGATGATCCTGCCGGACCATTGAGACGAGATGCTCGTCCATGACATGGATGTTGTGGAATTCGTCACCTTCAATCCGGAAGTAGTCCATCGCGAGGTCGATCGAACCGTCGCGAAGCTCTTCCTTGATCTGGCGCCCAAGCTCCGGCCTGATCTGCACTTGGATGTGAGGGGCGACGGTGGCGAGCCAATCGACGAAGCGCGGCATGATGACGGCTTCGCCATAGTCGCTGATGGCGATGACGAATTTCCGTGTCGCGGTCTCAAACTCGAATGCTTCCTGTTTCCGCAATCCGTTCTGGATGAGGTCGAGTGCCTGACGGATCGGGGCCGCGAGTTGCTTGGCGCGCGCCGTCGGCATCATCCCCTGCGCGGTGCGAACGAATAATTGATCGTCGAGAGTGGTGCGAAGCCGCGCCAATGCATTGCTCAGCGCGGGCTGGGTCATGTTCAGCTTGGCTGAGGCGCGAGTGAGGCTGCGTTCACTCAAGATGGCATCGAACACCGTCAGCAGATTGAGATCGATGTTCCGCAGATTCATCAATATGTCCCGGATGCGTCGCGTTCTGAATAATGGGCCGGCCCAGTATCACATCTGGCATTCCAACTTATCATCACCGTGAATGAAGGGCATATCAAATATAAATTGGATATGCGTTCGGCCGCTTCCTAGTCTCCTTTTTGAAAACAGCAGTCCGGTTAAACGGACGGCCTAGAAAACCGCACGTAAGCGGAACAGGGAGATGCGGGTGGAAAGCGTTCTGCCAAAAGAGAATCTGGTGATTGGCGTGATCGGCGCCGGTGCCATGGGACGAGGCATCGCCCAGGTTGCGGCAACGGGCGGAATGACCGTGCTGCTGACGGACACGCGTCCGGAAGCTGTTGCAGATGCCGTCAAATCCATCGAAAAAGCGCTCGCCCGCCTGACTGAGAAAGGCACGATAGATCAGGCTGCGATGGATCGGGCGCTCGGCCGCATCAAGCCGGCCCAGAGTGTGGAGCAATTCGCCGAGTGCCGCCTCGTGATCGAGGCGATCATCGAACGGCTTGATGTCAAGCAAGCACTACTGGCCCAGCTTGAAAGTATCGTCTCGGACGATTGCATTATCGCGAGCAACACCTCCTCGCTGTCGATCACGACGATTGCGTCGAAATGCCGCCATCCCGGGCGGGTGGCAGGATTCCACTTTTTCAATCCTGTGCCGGCGATGAAGCTCGTCGAGGTGATCGACGGCTTGCAGACGCGGCCTGATGTCGGCGATGCGCTGATGGATGTCGGCCGCCGCATGGGACGCGAGCCGGTCAGGATCAAGGATGCGCCGGGCTTTCTGGTCAATCAGGTCGGTCGCGCCTACACGCTGGAAGCCGCGCATCTGGTGTCCGAAGGTATCGCGACCTTCGCGGATGTCGATGCTGTCATGCGCGAAACGGTCGGTTTCCGCATGGGGCCGTTCGAGTTGCTCGATCTGGTCGGGCTCGATGTGAACCATCCGGCGACGGATGCGATCTATCGCCAATTCTATCATGAGCCGCGCTATCGGCCCTCGGTGCTGATGCAGAGTCGTCTTGATGCAGGGATGCTCGGCCGCAAGACCAAGCGCGGCTTCTATGACTACAGCGAACAGAAGGACGCGCCTCTTGCTGCCGAGGCGGCGAATACTTCGCCGTCATCCTGCCCGGTCTGGGTCAGCAGGTTTGAGCCGGAACAGGCGGACAAGCTGCTCGCGCTGTTGAAGACGCTGAACGTCAAGATAGAGGATGGCGCGAAGCCGTCGTCTGCTGCGCTCTGTCTGGTGACGCCTCTCGGTGACGATGCAACCCACAGCGCGGTGGAGCAGGGGCTGGATGCCAGGCGCGTTGTCGCGGTGGATACGCTGTTCGATCTCGGCAAGCGCCGCACCATCATGTCGACGCCGGTGACTGAATCTTCCTACATCAATGCGGCGCGGAGCTTGCTTGGCAGCGATGGCGTTGCCGTCACCGCGACGCGCGACAGCCCCGGCTTCATCGCCCAGCGCATCGTTGCGATGATCGCCAACATCGGCGCATCGATAGCGCAGAACCGCACTGCATCGGCGAGCGACATCGACAAGGCGGTCAAGCTCGGCCTCGGTTATCCGCACGGTCCGCTGGGCTTTGGCGATGCACTGGGCGCCGGAACGCTGCTCAAGATCCTGAACAACATGCAGCGGCGATATGACGACCCGCGCTACCGCTCGAACCTCTGGCTCACGCGCCGCGCGGAGCTTGGCGTTTCGTTGACGCTGCAAGATTGAGGCGCATGGCGCCAAAGGAGAGACGGATGTTGGACGCTTATATCTATGACGGAGTGCGCTCGCCTTTCGGCCGGCAGGCGGGAGGACTGGCGCGGATTCGTCCTGACGATCTGCTGGCGCAGGTGATGCAGGCCCTGATGGCGCGGAGCAAGTTCAAGGCCGGGCAGTTCGAGGATGTCATTGTCGGCTGCGCCAATCAGGCGGGCGAGGACAGCCGGTGCGTCGCGCGCCATGCATCGCTGATGGCGGGTTTTCCTGTCGATCTCGGCGGTACCGTGATTCAGCGCAATTGCGGCAGTGGCCTCGGGGCGGTTGTCAGCGCGGCGCATGCGGTCACCGCGGGCGAAGGCGATCTGTTCCTCGCTGGTGGCGTCGAGAGCATGAGCCGCGCGCCGTTCGTGATGGGCAAGGCTGAAGCAGCGTTTTCCCGCGACATGAAGATTTTCGATTCCGCTGTCGGCTCTCGCTTTCCGAATCGCGAGATCGAAAAGAAGTTCGGCGCCGACACCATGCCGCAGACCGCGGACAATCTCGCGCGCGAGCATCAGTTGAGCCGTGACGAAGTCGATCAGTTCGCGTTGCGTTCACAGCAGCGTTATGCGGCCGCGAAGACGGCGGGCTTCTTCGATGGGGAGATCGCTTCGATCCAGGTCGCGGGCCCGAAAAAGGGGACGCAGACCACGGTGGCCGCCGATGAATTTCCGCGCGCGGATTCGTCCCTTGAATCGCTGTCGGGGCTGCGGGCTATTCATGAAGGCGGCGTGACCACCGCCGGCAATTCGTCGGGTATCAATGATGGCGCGGTCGCCCTGACGGTCGGCTCGCGCGAGGCAGGCGAACGCGCCGGCAGCGCGCCGCTCGTCCGCATCCTGTCGGCGGCGAGCGTCGGCGTCGAGCCGCGCGTGATGGGCATTGGCCCTGTGCCCGCGATCCACAAAGCGCTGAAGCGCGCCAATATGTCGCTTAATGAGATGGACGTGATCGAGATCAATGAGGCGTTCTCCGCGCAGGTGCTGGCTTGCCTCAGGCAGCTTGGCGTCGATGCGAAGGATGACCGCGTCAACCCCAACGGCGGCGCGATCGCGGTCGGACACCCGCTCGGCGCATCCGGCCCGCGTCTCGTGCTGACGGCAGCGCGCGAACTGCAACGACGCAACGCCAAACGCGCCGTCGTCAGCATGTGCGTCGGCGTCGGGCAGGGAATTGCAATGGTTCTGGAGAGATCTTGATGATTTGACCGACAGGCCGCGACCCAGTGCAGACAAGCACACCAAAACGGGCGCGGCCACCACACACAGGGAGGATACCATGAACGTACGGCGAATTGCGTTGGCGTGCCTATCGTTGACGGCGGTTGCGTTTTCCTTGCAACCGGCGGCGGCGGAAGTATCCGAAATCAGGCTGGCCCGGCAACCGGGTTTGTCCTATCTGCCGCTGGCTGTGATGGAGCACGAGAAGCTTATCGAAAAACACGCGGCTGCGGCGGGTCTTAAAAATATCAAGGTGGAGTGGGCGAAGTTCGCCGCCGGCAACGTCATGAACGACGCATTGCTGTCGGGCAGTCTCGATATTGCTTCGGGTGGCGTCGCGCCGCTGATTACGCTCTGGGCCAAGAGCCACGGTCAGGTTCGCGGCGTCGCCGCCCAGACGACCTCGCAGATCTACATCAATACTCGAAATCCGAACGTCAAGACGATCAAGGATTTCACCGACAAGGACCGCATCGCGTTGCCTGCGGTGAAGGTATCGGTCAATGCGATCGTGTTGCAGATGGCCGCCGAGAAGGCGTTCGGCCCCGGCAATGCCTACAAGCTCGAACCGCTGACCACTTCGCGCTCTTATGCCGAAGGCAGCGCCGCGCTTCTGTCGGGAGCAGGCGAAATCAACAGCGCCGCCTCCGCGCCGCCTTACTATTATAAAGAGATCGCGACGCCCGGCATCCACACCGTGCTGAAGTCCTATGAAGTTCTTGGCGGCCCCAGCACCAACAACGTGATCTGGACCACGAAGAAATTTCACGATGAGAATCCGAAGCTGTATGCGGCCTTCTTCGCCGCCTACAAGGACGCGATCAATCTGATCAACAAGGACCCCAAAAAAGGGGCGCAGATCTTTCAGGATGCGGATCGCAACAAGGCTTATTCGATCGACGAACTGGTGATGATGCTCACCGACAAGTCGTCGATGGAATTCACCATCGTGCCGCACAACATCACGAAATACTCGGACTTCATGTACCGGATGGGGTCCATCAAGGAGAAGCCGAAGAGCTGGAAGGACTTGTTCTTTCCGGAAATTCACTCGCTGCCGGGTAGCTGAACCGCGCGCAATAAACGCACATTTATCGGGAGAGTAGGATGAAAACGTCTCTTTGGTTGAAAGGTTTCGCTGCCAAGGCCGCTTTGCTTGCTTCCGTTGCTCTCGTCGGCGTCACGATCAATCAGACGCCGGCGCGCGCCGAGGTAAGCCAGGTTACCATCGCGAAGCAGTATGGGTTGCTGTTTCTGCCTTTGATTATCATGGAGCAGAACAAGCTGATGGAGAAGCATGCCGCCAAGGCCGGCATTCCTGACCTTGCCGTCAAATGGCAGCGCATGACGGGCGGCAACGTCATGAACGAGGCCCTGATTTCGGGCAATCTCGATTTCGCCTCGGGCGGTGTGCCTCCGTTCCTGATCCTGTGGAGCAAGACGCAGGGCAATCTGGACGTCAAAGGCGTCGCGGCGATGGACTCGTTGCCGATCTACCTGAATACGCGCGACCCTTCGGTGAAGACGATCAAGGATATCACCGACAAGAATCGCATCGCGATGCCCGCTGCGGGCATTTCGATCCAGGCGATCATGTTGCAGATGGCCGCCTCGAAGGAGTGGGGCCCGGATCAGGCCCGCCGCCTCGACAAGAACGGCGTGACGTTGGCGCATCCCGAAGCGATGTCGCAGATGCTGTCCAACATGGGCGCCATCGATAGTCATTTTGCTTCGCCGCCCTACAATTTTCAGGAACTGACAAAACCGGGCATCCACAAGGTGCTTGATTCGTACGATGTGCTCGGCCCCGCGACCTGCGAAGTGGTCTGGACCACCAGCAAGTTCCACAAAGAGAATCCGAAGGTCTACAAGGCGTTTCTCGATGCATTCCAGGAGTCGATCGACTTCATCAATAAGAACAAGCAGCAAGCCGCCGAGATTTACGTCAAGAGCACCGACAACAAGGAATCCCTGAAGGACACGCTGGAGATCATCAATCACCCGCACACCGAATACACCACGACGCCGAAGAACATCATGAAGTATGCGGCGTTCATGAAGCAGGTCGGCCTTGTCAACAAGACGCCCGCGAGCTGGAAGGATCTGTTCTTTCCTGAGGTCCACGCGTTGCCGGGAAGCTGAGCGGCGACGGCCTGATGTGAGCGCCGTATTGTAAAGAGGGTGATCCCATGGATTCAGTGATTGCAAGCAAGCCGGTCGATGCCAGCACCGTGACGTTGACGGGCGGGGCGTTCCACTGGGATGATCCGCTGCTGCTTGAGGATCTGCTGAACGAGGATGAAAAACTGATCCGCGACACGGCGCGCGACTATGCGCAGTCGCATCTGATGCCGCGGATCCTCGAAGCCAACCGGGATGAATCGTTCGACAGAACGGTGATGAAGGAAATGGCCGATCTCGGTTTTCTCGGGGCAACCATCGACGGCTACGGCTGCGCGGGCATCAGCTATGTGTCGTACGGGCTGATCATGCGCGAGTTCGAACGCGTGGATACGAGCTTCCGTTCCGCGCTTGGCGTACAGACCACGCTGTCGATGGTGCCGATCTATGCTTATGGCTCGGAAGCGCAACGGGAGAAATATCTGCCCGCGATGGCGAAGGGCGAGATTCTCGGCTGCTTCGGGTTGACGGAGCCAGATCACGGCTCCGATCCCGGCGGCATGAAGACGCGCGCGAAGAAGGTGCCCGGCGGCTATCGGCTCACCGGCGGCAAGACCTGGATCACGCATGCGCCGATCGCCGACATCATGGTGGTGTGGGCGAAGGACGATCAGGACATCATCCGCGGCTTCATTCTGGAGCGCGGCATGGCGGGTCTGTCGACCGCCAAGATCGAGAACAAGTTCTCGGTGCGGGCATCGCCCACTGGACAGATTTTCATGGAGGATGTTTTCGTTCCGGAGGAAAATCTGCTGCCGGGCGTGCAGGGGTTGAAGGGGCCGTTCGGTTGCCTCAACAATGCGCGCTTCGGCATCATCTGGGGCGCGATGGGCGCGGCCGAATTCTGCTGGCACGCCGCACGGCAGTATTCCATGGATCGCAAGCAGTTCGGCCGGCCGCTGGCGGCCAATCAATTGATCCAGAAAAAGCTCGCGGACATGCAGACGGAAATCTCGATCGGCCTTCTCGCCTGCCTGCATGTCAGCCGCCTCCGTGACGCGGGCAAGGCGACGCCGGAAATGCTGTCGCTGCTGAAACGCAATTGCGCCGGCAAGGCACTCGATATCGCGCGCGCGGCCCGGGATATCCACGGCGGCAACGGCATTTCGGATGAGTACCACATCATCCGCCACCTGATGAATCTCGAGACAGTCAATACGCTGGAAGGCACGCATGATATCCATGCGCTGGTGCTCGGCCGGGCGCAGACCGGCATCTCGGCGTTCAATTAACAAGAAACAGTAAGCGAATCGCAGGGAGACTGATGTGACGGCAATGACGCAGGCGAAGCCGCTAAAAGGTGAAGCGAAAGATGCGCTGAAGGCGCTGTTGGCGCCACGCTCCATCGCGATCCTTGGCGCGTCGTCGGATTTTCGCAAGGTCAGCGGCCGTCCGGTCAAGCACCTGCTCGATAAGGGCTACAAGGGCCGCATCTATCCGGTGAATCCGCGTGCGGAGACGATCGGGCCGCTGAAGGCGTATCCGAATGTCGCGGCGATCGATGATGAGATTGATCTGGCGATCATCGTGCTGCCGGCGAGCGAGGTCCTGAATTGCGTGCGTGAACTCGGCGCCAAAGGTGTTCCGGTCGCGGTGATCTTCAGCTCCGGCTTTTCCGAGCTTGGCGATGCCGGCCGCAAATATGAGCAGGATGTCGTCGCCGCGGCGCGAGAGGGCGGCGTGCGGTTGTGCGGCCCGAATTGCCTGGGTCTCATCAACTCGTTTGACAATGTGCTCGCGACGTTCAGCCAATATGCCGACAGCGACACGCCGTCGGGCCCGATCGGCTTCGTCACGCAATCGGGGGCATTCGGCACGGCCATTGCCGCGCTCGCGCGCCGCCGCGGGCTTGGGCTCGGCTATTTCGTCAACACCGGCAATGAAGCCGACCTGACCTTCTCGGAAATCATGGGTGAGGTCCTGCGTGACCCGCGCATCAAGATGGGTGCGGGCTACATCGAGGGCCTGAAGGGCGGCGAGGATTTCGTGACGCTCGCGGAGCAGGCGATGGTTGCGGGCAAGCCGCTGGTGATGACGAAGGTCGGGCGGCTGGGCGCTGGTGCGCGCGCCGCCGCCTCGCACACCGGATCGCTCGCGGGCGACGATGTGGTGTTCGACGGCGTGGTACGCCAGCACGGCATCATCCGCGCGCGGAACGAGGAGCACATGCTCGACATCGCCGAGGTGATGTCGTGCTGCAAGCTTCCCGAAGGCAATGGCATTGGCCTGTTGACTCAATCTGGCGGCGCCGGTGTTCTGATGGCCGACCGCGCGCAGGAGGTCGGTCTTTCCGTGCCGGTGCTCCAGCCCGAAACGCAGGCGGCGTTGCAGAAGGTCATTCCCGGTTTCGGCGCGGTTGGAAATCCGGTCGATGTCACCGGGCAATTCGTGGCGGACCCGAATTTGCTGCTCGAAAGCGTCAAGCTGATGCTGGCCGATCCGAATGTGGATGTCGGCATCGTCTGGTTCCAGTTGATGGAAGCGCATGTCGATAAACTCGTGAAGGTTCTCGTCGAAATTCGCGATCAGGTGACGAAACCGTTCGTCGTCTGCTGGGTCGCCGCACCGGAAGCGGGCGTTCTCGCGCTGCGTAAGGAAGGGATCGCGGTGCTGCGTGGCGCCGAGCCCGCGGTGGATGCGGTTGCGGCACTTGTGCAGTATGCGGAGATGCGGCGTAAATGGCTGGCCCGCAGCGAGGACAGGAAAGCGACCAAGCTGCCGAAACTCGATTTGCCTTCCAGGGGCGTCGTCTCGACGATGGACGGCGTGAAGCTGCTCGATCAATGCGGTATCGCGCATATCCCGACGGTGCTGGCGACATCCGCCGACGAAGCGGCAAAGGCCGCGAACAAGCTCGGTTACCCCGTCGTGCTGAAAATCGAGTCGCCGGACATCCTGCACAAGACAGAGGCTGGCGGCGTGATGCTGCGCCTCACCGATGAAGCAAAGGTCAGGCAGGCTTTTGACGCGATCATCGCGAATGCTAAAAAATACAAGCCGAATGCCAGGCTGCATGGCGTGGTCGTGCAGGCCATGGCGCGCGGGGATACTGAATTCGTCATCGGCCTGCAAAACGACCTGGTGTTCGGCCCGGTCATCATGGCGGGTCTGGGCGGAGTTCTGATCGAGGTGTTGCGCGACGTTGTGTTCCGCAAGGTGCCGCTGTGCGAAGGCGAGGCGGCGGACATGCTGGATGCGCTGCATGGCAAGGCGGTGCTTGCTGGCGTCAGGGGCCGCCCCCCTGTCGACCGGAAGCAGCTTACTGCGATGATCTGCGCGGTGTCGCGCCTCGGTGCGGCGCTTGGACCCAGGCTTTCGACCCTGGACCTCAATCCCATCATGCTGGGCGAGGCATCTGCGACCGCCGTCGACTGGCTGATGATGCTGGATGAAGCATAAAGTATGCGCGCGGCCACGGCGCAGCGTGTAAGGTAAGTCTAAGGGAGACCGGAATGTCTTTGACCCTGCTGGAGCGGCCGCACGAGCATGTGGCGTTGCTGAAGCTCAATCGTCCCGATGCGCGCAATGCGCTCAACGATCCCTTGCGCGCGGAGCTGGCAAATCAGTTCGAGAAGCTGGCGGCGGATCGCAACACGCGCTGCATCGTCATCACCGGCAATGACCGCGTGTTCGCCGCCGGAGCGGATTTGAAAGAGGCGGTCGATTCCAGCCCGATCGACATGATGGCGCGGCGCGTTCTTTATTTCTGGAAAGTGGTCGCCGGTTGCCGCAAGCCGCTGATCGCGGCGGTGAACGGCTTCGCGCTGGGCGGCGGCTGCGAACTGGCTTTGCAGGCGGACATCATCGTAGCGGGAGAGGGCGCGAAATTCGGCCAATCCGAGGTGAGCGTCGGCATCATGCCCGGCGGCGGTGCCACGCAGCGGCTGACGCGCGCCATCGGGAAGTACCGCGCCATGAAGATGCTGCTGACGGGCGAGCATGTGACGGCGGAGGAGGCCCGCAGGCTCGGCTTCGTCAATGACGTGGTGCCGGACGACAAGGTGGTCGAGACTGCGATCGGCATTGCAAAGACCATCGCCTCGATGCCGCCGCTTGCCGTGGAACAGATCAAGGAAGTGGTTCTGGCGGGAATGGACAGTTCGCTCGATGCCGGCCTGATGCTGGAACGCAAGGCTTTCGAGATACTGTTTGCGTCCCGCGACCAGGAAGAAGGAATGCGGGCGTTTATCGAGAAACGCAAGCCCAGTTTCGAGGGCCGTTGAGTATCGATCCAAAACGGGCATCGATTCAACCAGTCTTTATATTAGACCGTCGCAAGGCGGTTCAGTAGAGTTCAGACTGCTAAAAACAGATCTGCAATCAGCGGACACGAGGACGGGAGGAGGGACCGATGACGACAGCACCACTGCTGGAGGTCAAGGGCGTCACGTTGCAGTACAGGACGCCGAGCTATCTCATCACCGCGACCTATCGGGTTGATTTCAATGTCTTTCAGGGCGACCGGTTCATTTTGCTCGGTCCCTCGGGTTGCGGCAAATCGACCCTTTTGAAAGCCGTCGGCGGCTACATGACGCCGACCGAAGGTGAGATGACTCTTAAGGGCAAGACCATCACGCGCCCCGGCCCCGACCGGATGATGGTGTTTCAGGAGTTCGACCAGCTCCTGCCGTGGAAGACGGTCAAGGAGAACGTGATGTTCCCCTTGCAGTGCACCAACAAGCTCGGCGCCCGCGAAGCCGAGGACAAGGCCATGCACTATATCCGCAAGGTCAATCTGGAGAAGTTCGCTGACAGCCACCCGCATATGCTCTCGGGCGGCATGAAGCAGCGCGTCGCGATCGCACGCGGCATGGCGATGGAGCCGGATATTCTCCTGATGGATGAGCCGTTCGCCGCACTCGACGCGTTGACGCGCCGCAAGATGCAGGACGAGTTGCTGACGCTGTGGGACGAGACGCGTTTCACGGTGCTGTTCGTCACGCATTCGATTCCCGAAGCGATCAAGATCGGCAATCGCATCCTGTTGCTGTCGCCGCATCCGGGTCAGGTCAAGGCCGAACTGAACGGCGGCGTGATGGGCGAGGAAGCTGTGGAGCTGGAATCGCGCATCCAGACCATGCTGTTCGCTGACACCATCGAGGAGGCGGAAAATGTCTGATGTATCGCTGACGATGAGAACGCTCACAGCCCCGGTCCGCCCGGAATTCGTGCGTGACGCCGCTGCGGCCGAACGTGCGCCTGTGGTGCTGGAAAAGCCGTTGTCCCTGTTTGTGCGGCTCTACAACCAGACCTGGCTGCGCAAGATCGTCATTCTGATTTTCCTTGCGCTGGCGTGGGAAATCTATGGCCGCTACCTGAACAACAACCTGTTGTTCCCGACGTTCAGTGAGACCATGAGCGCGTTTTTCACCAATATCGGCAACGGCATTCTGCCGGCGCGCGCCTGGTCGTCTATCAAGGTGCTGCTGATGGGCTATGCCTGCGGCATTACGCTTGCGGCTGTCCTGACGGGATTGGCGATCACGACGCGGATCGGCACCGACTTCCTCGAAACCCTGACGTCGATGTTCAACCCGCTGCCCGCCATCGCGCTGTTGCCGCTGGCGCTCATCTGGTTCGGTCTCGGCAATGGTTCGCTGGTGTTCGTGCTGGTGCATTCGGTGACATGGGCGATCGCGCTGAACACGCACTCCGGATTCTTGTCCGTTAGCCGCACCTTGAAAATGGTCGGTCGCAATTACGGACTCGGCGGGCTCAGCTACATCCGTAAAATTCTCATTCCGGCGGCGTTCCCGAGCATCCTCACCGGTCTGAAGATCGGCTGGGCGTTCGCATGGCGCACGCTGATCGCGGCCGAACTGGTGTTTGGCGTGTCATCCGGCTCCGGTGGGCTTGGCTGGTTCATCTTCGAAAACAAGAACAGTCTCGACATCCCGACGGTGTTCGCCGGTCTGTTGACCGTCATCATCATTGGTCTTGTGGTCGAGAACGTGATCTTCCGGGCGATCGAGGCCAATACGGTCGATCGTTGGGGCATGCAGTCCTGAACTAAACGACAGCATACGAATGACAACGCCGGCACGGCATCGGGGACTAACCCGGATGCCGTGTTGGGCAGTTGCAGGCTTCGTTCTGCGAAATCTTTGATGCGATGAGCCATCGCCGCATGCGGCTTTGGCACCTCTCCGGCGATGCTTCTGAGATACGGGCGCGATCGTTCATGCGGCGAGGCCGCATTGGGCAGGGATCGTGAGGCACTTCCGGCGTTTTCGATGCCGCGCGGCCTGTCGCAGGAAGGGCTCCTCCTTCGGCCTGGAGTTGAATCTTGTCGCGGTAGACGGGGTTGCGGTTGACTCTCCCGCGCATCCAACTCAAAATTTAGTACGCCGTACCAACATATGGAACAGTTATGGATACGACATTTTTGAAAGGCCTGAGGATGCTTCAGGCATTGTCGTTGTCGGACAGGCCGCGTGGCGTGACCGATCTCGCGCGTGAACTCGGCCTGACCAAAAGCAATTCGCATCGGCTTCTGAAAACGCTGGTGCACGCCGGTTACGCGCAGAACAATTCCGAGACGGCGAAATACAGCGCCACGCTGAAGGTGTGGGAGCTTGGCTCTCACGTCCTCTCGAAAGTCGATGTCAAAAGTGCTGCGAGTGCTTATTTGCAGCCGCTGGCGGACAAGACCGGAGAGTCGGTTCATCTTTCGCTGCTGGTCGAAAATTCCGTCGTTTATATCGACAAGATCGACAGCGCCCAGCCTGTGCGTGCCTACAGCCAGATTGGAAAGGGTGCGCCTGCTTACTGTGTCGCGACCGGAAAGGCGCTGCTCGCATTTCAAGGCGAGGACGCGATCGCGCGTGTCAGTGAAAAGCTGGAGGTCCACACGCCGCGAACGATTACCGATTCCGATGAATTCAAGCGCGAAATGGCGCGGGTGCGTCAGCTCGGTTATGCGATCAATCGCGGCGAATGGCGTGAAGGCGTCTGCGGTGTCGGCGCGCCGATCCGCGATTCGTCGCGGCAGGTAATTGCGGCCGTCGGCATCTCGGGGCCTGAAAGCCGGATGAAACCCACGTTCATGCGCGAACAGGCGCTAATCGTCATTCAGACCGCAGACTTGATCTCAAAGGCGCTCGGTTATCCCGGCGATGCGGTCGCCTATCGCAAGACCGCTTAATCGATCATTTTCAAATAGACGGATGAGATCATGAAAGGCCCTCTGAGCGGCATCAAGGTTCTGGAGTTTGCGCAGATCGCGGCAGGTCCCTTTGCGGGAAGTTTGTTTGCCGATCTCGGCGCGGATGTCGTCAAGGTAGAACGGCCTGACGGCGGCGATGGGATGCGCACCTGGCCGCCGGCCATTCAGGGTGCGGATGGTCCGGTGGAGAGCGGCAATTTCGCCTCGGTCAATCGCAACAAGCGCAGTATCACCGTCGATGTAAAGAATCCCGAAGAGATGAAGCGGTTTTTCGCGCTCGTCGCCGAAGCCGATCTGTTCATCGAGAATTATCGTCCGGGCGTGCCGAAGCGGCTCGGTCTCGGCTACGAGGATTTGCGCAAGCACAATCCGCGTCTGGTTTATTGCTCGATCTCCGGTTACGGCCAGACAGGCCCTTACTCCGAGAAGGGGGCGTTCGATGTCACCGTGCAGGCGATCAGCGGTGTGATGAGCGTCACGGGTGAGGAGTCGGGGCCTCCGGTGAAGTGCGGCGTCCCGGTCGGCGATTTCGGCGCCGGCCTTTACGGCGCGTTTACATCGCTCGCGGCGATCATGAATGCGCGCAAGACCGGGCAGGGCGCTTACATCGATTGTTCGATGCTTGGCAGTCTGCTTGGAATGGCCGCGCTGCAAACCAGCGAGTTTTTCGGCACCAACAAACCACCCAAGCGTCTTGGCTCGGAGCATCCGCGCAACGCGCCCTATCAGGGGTTCGATGCCAAGGATCGCCCTTTCACAGTGGCCGCGGGCAACGACAAGCTGTGGCGTGATTTCTGCGCTGTCGTCGGCCTGCCGGACCTGCCGGACGATCCGCGCTTCACGACGCAGTTCGATCGCGCGCGCAACCAGAAGGAGTTGGCCGAGATCGTGAAGCCGATTTTCCTGACCAAAAATGCCGCGGAGTGGATCTCTGCGCTCGATGCCAAGGGAATTCCCTGCGCCATCGTGCTCGATTATCGCGAGATACTGTCCAACGAACAGATCATGCATATGGGGCTCGTGCGCGACATGAAGTTGTCGAATGGCGCGACCACGAAGACGGTCGGTTTTCCGATCAACGTATCCGGCTTTACGTTCGATATCGAACGGCCGCCGCCGCAACTCGGCGCGCATAACGATGAGGTATTTGCAGAATGGACCAGCGCAAAGAATTCGTAAGTTTCTCGCCGCTCGCCGACGGCGTTCGGGTTCTGACGCTGGATCGTTCCGCCAAGGCGAACGCCTTGAACGCCGAAATCGTCGATGAGCTTCTCGCCTGCGTTACGCAAGCCGAGGAGGAGGGTTGCCGTACGCTGATCATATCCGCAAACGGCAAGGCGTTTTGTGGCGGCTTTGATTTCGGTGGCTACGAGGACATGACGCCGGGCGATTTGCTGATGCGCTTTGTCCGCATCGAGGAATTGTTGCAGCGCCTGCGGCGTTCGTCCTTCGTCAGCATTGCGCTGGTGCATGGTGCGGCGATGGGGGCGGGTGCGGATATCGTGGCGTCGTGCACCTACCGGATCGGAACGGAAGCCTCCAAATTCCGCTTTCCGGGATTTCGTTTCGGCGTGGCGCTCGGCACGCGGCATCTGGCGCAACTGGTCGGCATGCAGCGCGCGCGCGATATTTTGCTGACCAACGCAACGCTCGATGCGGCGGCGGCCTTCGACATCGGCCTGTTGACGCACCTCACGACGCTTGAGGGCCTGCGTCAGAAGGCTGATGAACTGACCGGACAGATCGGATCGCTGGGGATCAGGGCGCGCAACCGGATTTCGCATCTGACATTGCCGCAGAGCGATGATGGCGATATGGCCGAACTGGTGCGGTCGGTTAGTTCTCCCGGGCTTCATGAGAGGATCGCGCAATATCGCGCCGGACATTGAGACACGAAAGTGTTCTGCCATCCGCGCGATCCTGCGGATGGCGATATTGAAAGCGGATCTGCGCTTCCGTCGCGTGTGACCGATGCCCGTGATGCCGGATTGCGCGCGTGCCTCGGTGCGGGCGTTGCATCGCCTCATCACATTCGTTTCTCAATTTAATCTGTCGCAGCAAGTGAGACATCATTTTCGATGTTTCTGGCGTCTTTCATTTGACTCGGAAAATGATGCGGCCTAGCGTCTGTTCACATAACGAAAATGGTATTCACCGCTCGTGAATAATAATATCGAACCTCTTGAGCCCCGGCGCCACCTGCATTCGCTCAACATGTCGCTCGACGTGGTTGAGTTGCTGGCGTCGTCGCATGTGCCGCTATCGCTCGGCGATATCGCCGCGAAGCTCGAATTGAGCAAGGCTGCGGTGCATGGCGTGCTGTCGAACCTCGAGGCGCGGCGCTATGTGGAACGGATGCCGGATCGTCAGGGCTATCGGCTCGGGCACCGGTTATGGGAACTGGGTCTGGTGGCATCCGAGTCGATCGAATTGCCGAAGGTCGCCCATCGCTATCTCGAACGCCTGGTCGAGTTGAGTTCCGAAAGCTCGCAGCTTTCCGAATATTGCGCGCCGGGCGAAGTGGTTTATCTCGACCGCGTCGACAGTCCGAATCCGGTTCGCGCCAACATCCATGTCGGCCGCCGTGCGCCGGCTTATTGTGTGGCGACAGGCCGCGCGCTTCTCGCGTTTCAGCCCAAGAGCGAAATCGACAGGGTGTGCGACGGGCCTCTGCAAAGTTTCACCAAGAAGACCATCGTCAAGCCCGCGAAACTCCGCCGCGAACTCGATCTCGTGCGCCGGCGTGGCTATTCCATCAATCATGGCGAGTATCGCGGTGAAATCGTCGGCATCGCCGCGCCCATTCGCGATCATCAGGGCAATGTGATCGCGGCTCTCAGTATCTCTGGACCAGAATATCGTTTCACCGTGAAACATGCGATCGCGCTTGCACCTGCGGTCATCAAGGCTGCCGAGGCTGTGTCGCGTGAGTTTGGTCAGCATTTTCTCCAAAAACGCCGTGCAGGATAATCGCGCATGCTGATCCATCAACTTCTGCAAGACGCCAGGGATTCAAAGCCAGCGATCATTTTCGAGGGCAAGACGCTTTCCTATGCGGAACTGGACGATCTCGCGAACCAGTTCGCTCATCTGTTCGGTGAGTTGCGGCTCGAAGTGGGCGATCGTGTCAGCCTGCTGATCGGCAACGAACCGTTGGTGGTCGCGGCCTATTTCGGCCTGTTCAAGACGGGCCTGATTGCAAACCCGATCAATAATCGGTTGACCGCGCATGAAGTGACATTCGTTCTGGATCACTCGCAGGCGAGTGCGCTGATCACCACGCCGGAATATCTAGCGTTGGCGCAGGAAGCCATCGCAGGGCTAACGCATAAGCCCCGTCTCATTCTGCTCGGGGCGGATGCGAGCGTTCCTCTGGCGGTGAATGTCTTTTCCGAGCTTGATCTGTACCGGCAAAAGCGCGTGCCGCGTTTTGTCGATGGAATCACGGAGCAGCTTCCGATCCTGCTGATCTATACGTCGGGAACCACAGGACGGCCGAAAGGCGTTCTGCTGAGCCATGCGAATGTCTGGGCCGACGGCCTTGCCCTATCGCAAGGTTTTCGCATGGGGCCGGATCATGTCGCCTTGTGCTTCATGCCACTGTTCCATTGCAATGCGCTGATCGTGAGTCATATCAGCGCATTCATCGGTCACGGCACCATCGTGCTGTGCCGGAAGTTCAGCGCTCGCGAGCACTGGCGTCTTGTGGCCGATCATAATGTCTCGAGTTTCAGCGCGCCGCCCACTGTGCTCGCCATTCTTCTGGAGCGTGAGGCGGAAGCGCGGGATGCCCGCATCAAGCTCGACTTCGTCAAAACCGGCTCTGCGCCGCTGACGGTCGAACTTGCGACGCGATTCGAGAACAGGTTCGGCAAGGATATCTTGATCGAAGGCTGGGGCCTGACGGAATGCACGGCGACGAGCACGCTCAATCCGCTTGTTGCCGGCGGCCGACGCAAGATCGGCTCGGTCGGGCAGGCTTTGGCGGGGCAGGAGATCGCAGTCGTTGACGCGCAGGGCAATTTCCTGCCGCCGGAGAGCGCGGGCGAACTGGTGATCCGTTCACCGACGATGATGATCGGCTATTTCCGCGACGAGGAAGCGACGCGGAAGACCATTGTCGATGGCTGGCTACATACCGGCGATCTCGGCCGGATGGATCGGGAAGGCTATGTTTTCCTGGTTGGCCGCAAGAAGGAAATCATCATCCGTGGCGGTGAAAACGTCTCGCCGCTCGAGATCGAGGAAGTGCTCTGCCGCCATCCGTCGGTGCGCGACGTCGCGGTCGGGGGGCTCCCCGACAGGATCTGGGGCGAAGTCGTCGTCGCCTGCGTGGTTCCGAACGGATCGGCATCCGAGCAGGAACTGGTCGCCTATTGCCGCGAAAATCTCGCGGACTTCAAGGTCCCGGTCAGGATCGCGATCGTCGATGAATTGCCGCGCAACGCCACCGGAAAAATTCTCCGGCGTAATCTTGCGCAGTTCTTTCAGCCTGAAGCGAAGGAGATGGCATCATGAAACAAACCACGCTTGAGCAGGCAGCGAAGCTCGTTCGTAACGATCAGATCGTCACCATTGGTGGCACGCTGTCGCAACGGATCCCTGCCGCCATGGTCCGCGAACTCGCACGGCAGGGCGTCAAGGGACTGCATCTCGTCAAGGCGTCGCCGGGCTATGACGCCGACGTTCTTGCGGCGGGCGGATGTCTCGCCAGCGTTCGTGCGGGCATGGTGACGCTGGAACAGCCGTTCGGCATGGCGCCGAATTTTCGCAAGGCGGCCGAGCGCGGCGAACTGGACGTGATCGAGAACGCCTGCCCGGCGGTGATGGCGAGCTTGCAGGCTGCTGCGTATGGCTTGCCGTTTCAGGCCGTCGCGGGCTTTGCGGGAAGCGACGTGCCGAGCATCGCACCGTTCGCGACCGTGAAGGACCCCTTCACGGGGAACGATACGCTGGTGGTGCCTGCAATCCGGCCTGACTGGGCCATTCTGCATGTCCATGAGGCGGATGTGCGCGGCAATGCGCGAATCTATGGCACGCCGGTCTGGGACCGCCTGATGAGCCGCGCAGCCAAGCGCGTGATCCTCACCGCCGAGAAGATCGTCGATACCTCGCACTTCGTGGCGCAGCCGGAGATGACGGTCGTTCCCGAGATCTTCGTCGAAGCCGTTGTGCATGCGCCGAGCGGCGCATGGCCGACCGCCGTGTTCGATTGTTACGACATCGACGAGCCGGCGATGCGCCACTATCTGGAGCTCAGCCGGACGCCGGATGGCTTCCGCAAATATCTTGAAGAAACGGCCTCGCAGGATCGCCGCGCTCTGGGAGTGGCGGCATGAGCGTAACTTACAGCCCGGCCGACATGATGGCCGTGTCGATGGCGCGGCTTATCCATGATGGCGAAGTTGTTTTCGTCGGCGTCAACTCGCCGCTGCCGCTCACGGCCGCGACATTAGCGCGCCGTCACAACGCGCCGAATTGCACGTTCGTCAGCGTCGGTGGCGGGATCAATCCGACGGTCGACAAGATCATGGCGGCAACGAGTACGGCCGATCTCGGCCGCGGCTCGGCCTCGATTTTCGACAATCAGGAAATCTACGGGATGAATGGTCGTGGCGGATTCGACCTGACCTTTCTCGGCATGGCGCAGGTCGATGCAAGAGGCCGGGTGAATTCCAGCTTCATCGGTGATCGCGACAAGCCCAAGGTACGTTTCCCCGGCGGCGGCGGCGGCCCGGCGATCCTGCCGATGTCCAAGCGCGCGGTGTTGTGGCGCGCGGGGCATTCGCCGAAGATCTTTGTCGAGGAAGTTCAGTTCACCACCTCCGACGGAAATATCGACCGGATCGTGACGCCGCTGTGCATCTTCCGGAAAGAAGACGGGCGTCTTGTGCTGGACAGCATTCACCCCGGTGTGACGCGCGCGGAGCTTGCGGAGAAGACAGGGTTCAAGATTCCAAATCTCGACGATGCGCCGGTAACGCCGGAGCCGACAGCCGAGGAGCTTGCGATTATTCGGGAGATCGATCCGGATAACGTCAGAAGAGTGGAATTCGGTTTGCAGTAAATCAATCAGCGAAGTCCGCGCAAGACGGGCCGCGTCAATCAGGGAGGATGACTATGGGAATCGTCGCAACATTACGTCACGTTCGGAAGACCTGTGGACTCGTTCTTGCCGCCGGTGGGTTCCTCGCCGTGCTGTCCGGGATCGGAAGCTCCGCGCAAGCTGCGGATGAGAAAGAACTGGTCTTCGCCGGCTTCGGCGGCTCGCTTCAGAAATCGCTTCAGGCCACGGTAATTCCGGCCTTCGAGAAGAAGTACGGCGTTAAGGTGGTCTATGTCACCGGCACGTCGAACCAGATCCTTGCCAAGGTAAAGGCGCAGAAGAACAGCCCGCAGATCGATGTGATCTGGGCCAACGACACCACGCACTATCAAGGCAAGATGGAGAAGCTCTACGCCAAGCTCGATCCGGCGAAGGTGCCGAATCTGTCGCAGGTTTACGACTTCGCGAAGGATCGCGACGGCATCGGTATCGTGATGGGCATTCAGGCGCTCGGCATCGAGTACAACACCCAGGTCTTCAAGGAGAAGGGCTGGGCGCCGCCGACCTCGTGGATGGATTTCTGGGACCCGAAATATAAGGGCCACGTCGTTTTCTATAATATGCCGATCGGCTACGCGAACCTGCTGTTCGCCAAGATCGCCGACATGAACGGCGGCTCGGTCACCAATCTCGAGCCGGCCTGGAACAAGATGAAGGAGCTGAAGCCGAACGTGCTGGCCTTCATCGATCCGCCCGCGCAGGTCGATGCGTTGTTCGGAACGGGCAGCGCATGGATCGGCTACAACGGCAGCGCGCGCGTGCATGATTTCGCCGGAACCGGCGCGCCGGTGGCGATGGTGCTGCCGAAGGAAGGCGGCATCCTGTATCCGCAGCAGTTTGATATCGTCGCGGGAGCGCCGCATCCGGATCTTGCGCAGAAGTTCATCGACTTCACCATCAGCGCCGAAGCGCAAAAGATGATCGCGGAGAACCTTCTGCTTGGTCCGGTGAACAAGACCGTCAAGCTCGACGACAAGGCGGCCGCCAAGGTGCCTTACGGCGAGAAGGAAGTGAACTCGCTGCTCAACCTCGATATCGGTCCGGTCAACCAGAACCTGCAAGCCCTGACGGCGCGCTGGACCGCGATGGTGGGAGGCCACTAATGCACGCGCACCTCGACGTCCGCCATTTGCGAAAGTCCTACGGGACTTTCACGGCGCTCGATGGCGTGTCGTTTACGGCGGCACCCGGAGAGATCGTGGCTCTGCTCGGTCCATCCGGTTGCGGCAAGACGACGCTCCTTAACCTCATCGCGGGGTTTCTGACCCCCGATGCAGGCTCCGTCATCGTTGGTGGACGTGACATCGTCAACGTGGCCCCGCACAAGCGGGACATGGCGATGGTGTTCCAGAATTATGCGTTGTTTCCGCACATGAGCGTCGAACGCAACGTCGCGTTTGGCCTCAAGATGCGGAGCGTCGCATCCGGCGAGGTGGCCAAGCGCGTGCAGGAAGCGCTCGATCTCGTGCAACTCGGCGATCTCGGCAAGCGTTATCCGAAGGAGCTGTCGGGCGGGCAACAGCAACGCGTTGCACTCGCGCGCGCGCTGGTGGTCCGTCCGTCCGTTCTTCTGCTGGACGAGCCATTGTCGAATCTCGACGCGCTGCTGCGCAAGCGGATGCGTGAGGAAATGCGGCAGATCCTCAAGGCGGCGAATATCACGACCGTCGTTGTGACGCACGATCAGGAAGAGGCGCTGGTGTCTGCCGACAGCATCGTTCTGCTGGCGTCGGGGCGGGTCGAACAGCGATCGACGCCGAATGAATTGTATGAGCGGCCCAGCACCATCTTCAGCGCCCGTTTCATGGACGTGACCAATTTCCTCGACGGCACCGTGATCGGCCATGAACAGGGCCATGCGGTGATCGATACCGCCTTTGGCAAGCTGCGGGCTGAGGTCGATAGCTGCACAATTGGCGCAAAGGTGACGGTGGCTGTGCGGCCCGAGAACATCGCCAAGGGCGAGGAGGCGGGCGAAAACTGTGTCACCGGAGAGGTGATTTCCAGCAGCTATCACGGGCCGGTGCGGCGGGTGGAGATCGAGGCCAATGGCGCCCGGTTGATTGCCGATATTCCGGTGAAGCGCTGCCTGAGCAAGGTCGGAGACACGATGTCCGTGTCATGGCCTGCCGATGATACACGGTTGCTGCCGGGGCAAGGGCATGCTGTGCCCGACGGCAAGAATCTCGAGGATCTGCTGCAATGAGCACGCTCGTCGAGAAAGGTGGGCTGCCGTCGGCGACGCGCGCATCGATGAGGCTGCATGCCGGCCTTCTGCTGGTGCCTGCGATTTTGTTCTACGCGGTATTGTTTGTCTGGCCCCTCATCATCTCGACATGGGGAAGTTTCACGCCCACGGGCAAGCTCTCTTTTCAGACCTATACGCAGTTCTTTTCGGATGGATTCTATCGCTCGGTGCTGTGGCGCTCGCTCCGCATCAGCGCGATCACGACCCTGATGACGCTGATCATCGGCTATCCGATCGCGGTGTATCTGTCGCAAGGCTGGCGCAAGGGCCGTTCGCTGGTGGTATTTCTCGTCATCGCGCCGATGTTCGTGAGCGCGGTGGTGCGTTCCTATGGCTGGATTATCATCCTGGGGCCGAACGGACTCCTGAGTTCCTTTACAAAGGCCATTGGCCTGCCGATAGGGCATCTTCTGTATAGCGAAGCTGGCGTCATCATTGCGCTGACGCATGTATTCCTGCCTTTCATGGTAATCGCTCTTGTCGGCTCGTTGCAGCAAATCGACCCCTCGCTGTCGCGCGCCGCGCAGATTCTCGGCGCCAACGGATTTAGCGTGTTCGTGCGGGTGATCCTTCCGTTGACATTGCCGGGCATCTCCGCGGGTTCGGTCATTGTGTTTTGTCTCGCGGCGAGTGGTTTCGTGACGCCCGCGCTTGTCGGTGGTGCCGCGGTGCCTGTGATGCCGTATCTCGTCTACAAGGAAGGCTTGCTGGTGCTGAACTGGCCGTTCGCATCGGCGGTCGCGCTGATCCTGCTGGCGGCGACGGCGCTTGCCACGGCGATCTACACCTTCGCGATTCGTGACGCAGCCAGCAAAAGGAGCGTCGTGCGATGATGAATCGCATTCTCACGGCCTATGTGGCGTTCATATCGGCCCTGATGATTTTGCCGATCACGATCGTGATCGCGGCGTCGATCAACTCGGCGGCTTACCTCTCGTTTCCGCCTGCCGGTTTCAGCACCATCTGGTACAAGGAGGTGCTGACCGATCCGACCTGGAGCGGATCGCTGTGGCTGACGTTGAAGATCGGCATTGCCGTCTCGCTGCTATCGACCGCGCTCGGTGTCGCGGCGGCGCTTGGCCTGCGCGCGGTGAACAGTACGTGGTCCGGCGCGTTGCAGACCTTCTTCCTGTCGCCGTTGATGCTGCCGACCGTGCTGATCGGCTTGTCGCTGATGCAGCTTTACCAGTCGCTTGGCATCCGGGCCTCGGTCCTGACCGTCACCCTCGGTCAGCTTCTGATTGCATGCCCCTATGTGATCCGCCTTGTTCTCGCGAGCTTCAGCGGTATCGATCCGCGGCTGGAGCGGGCCGCGTCGATCCTGGGTGCCAATCCCATCCGTGTGTTCTGGCACGTGACGTTTCCGTTGATCCGGCACGGAGTGCTGGCAGGCCTGTTGTTCAGCTTCATCGTCTCGCTGGATGACGTAAATATCGCGCTGTTCCTCTCCGATGTTCATACCACGCCGCTGCCGGTGCAATTGTTCAGCTATATCGAGCAGAACGCGGACTCGCTGGGGGCTGCTGCGGCATCCCTGCTGGTTCTGCTGGCGTGCGGGGCGGTCTTCATCTGCGACCGGCTGGTCGGCATCGAGTGGCTGTTCGGCGCGAAGCAGCGCTCGGCCTAGGCCACTTTTACAATCGAGTTGCCCATTGCAATGCGGCTGCGCTGGTGATGGATCAGATTATCCAGCCGCTGCGCGGCCGCATGCAGAACAAGCATGCTGGAATCGGATTCCTTGCCAGAATGCGCATGCGTCAAATGCGCGTGGAGCAGGGAATCGATTTCGTCTTCGATTTGTTGCAGTTCTGTTTCAGAGGTCGCGCCGCGAATCCTCCTGGGCAAATGATAGTTCGCGGCCATCAGGGTTTCCTGAAAGCGATCGTTCTCGAATTCGAGAAATTTCCACGTTGCGGCAAATGTCGTGGCGCCGATACCGAAAACAATCGGCAGCAGGAAAATCCAGTTCGCGTATTTGTCGAGCCAATCCCTTTGGGTGTTGTTGTAATATTCCGCGGCGCCGGGATGGACGGGAATATAGGCGGCTGAATCGAGTTCGGGCGCGACGATCTGGGCAAGAGCGGGTTGTTCGATGCCAAGGTCGCGCTTCGCGATCATGATTTCGCGGGTAAGGTTGGCGACGAGATCCGGATCGAGATTGGCCCGCGCGACGAGGTAGACGTTCGTGGCGAGTGTAATCCGGTTATCGGGTGGAATTTGCGGCGAACCCTGAAGCGAGCCTTGCGGCACGACGAAGACGTTGTAGGCGCGTTCGGTGTTCGCGATCGCCTCGGCTCCATCGATCGAGAGAATGTTGGGCGCGAGGCCTGAGTCGTTCTGGAAAATCTTGTCGATGTAAGCGATGTAGCGCCGCGCGATCGGGAGCACCATCAGAAGCGCGGCGACCTCATGCGAAGTGACGGCCAGCCGGGCTTCGTTGATCGAAACATTCTTGAACGCGATTTTCAAACGGGCGGCGTCGTATTCACTGGATAATGCCGTCACCAGGCCGCTATTGATCTCGGCGCCCACCACACCGATGGTTTTGCCGGCGAGCTCCCTGAACTTTGTATAATTCGATCCTGCCGGCGCTACGATCACGGCGGCGGCGCGGGCGACCCGCGCGACGGTTCTGGCATTCGGGAGGTTTTCGGTGTCGGCCCGGACAACCGCAAGGTCGGCTTTGCCTTCGCGAAACTCATTCGCCGCTGCGAGAATGTCCGGTTCGTTGACGATCTTGAGATGAACCGAGGCTGTATTGCTGGCCGCGATATGCCCCGCGAGGAGCGAGGCGATCTTGTTCGTTTCTCCGTCCAGAGAGCCGACGGCGACGGTCAGGACGGTTGGGCGCATATAGATTCGATATGCAGCCAGTACGCCGCCGATCACGACGCAGACGACGCTGATGACGATGGTGAGCCGCAACCAGAACGGGATGAAATAGGCCTTCATTTTATGAAGCCAAAGGTTCTGCCCGGCTCATTGCGCCGGCGCTGCTGAAAGGCTCGCTACGTGCCATGATACTGGCGGGGTATGAGGCTTTCCACAAGCCGTTATTTTAACGATTTGAATGAGTTGCTTTAGATACGGTCGCATTAGTCACAGATCGCCTGTCTTGTTAGTCAATTTGTAAATTGACTGACTTTGACACCCGACACCGCATTCGTGGCGCACTGCATACCAAATCTGTAAATGCCGGTCATGGAGGCGCAAGTCGCGCCGTCCGCAACAGCAAGGCATTTCCATGAAGGTTTGTATCTACGGCGCGGGAGCGATCGGTGGCTATGTTGGCGTCTTGATGAAGCTCGCCGGTGCGGATGTATCGCTGGTTGCGCGCGGCGCTCATTTGAAAGCGATCAGGGACAACGGTCTCAAGCTTCACATCGGCGGCGAGGAAAAGCACGCCAAGATGACGGCGACCGCCGACCCCGCCGAGCTTGGCCATCAGGATTATGTCATCGTCGCCCTGAAAGCGCATCAGGCCTGGGAAGTGGCCGACCAGATGAAGCCGTTGCTGGGTCCGAACACGGCGGTCGTGACCGCGCAGAACGGCCTGCCATGGTGGTACTTCCACGGCTTCGAGGGTCAGTATGCCGACCGGCGCATCGAGAGCGTCGATCCGGGATCGCGGCAATGGAATGCGATCGGGCCGGAGCGCGTCATCGGCTGCACGGTGTATCCTGCGGCGGAAGTCGAGGCGCCGGGCGTGATCCATCACATTTCGGGCGACAAGTTCGGACTCGGCGAGCCGAAGCGGAACGTGACCGAGCGCGCGCAGAAACTGTCGCAACTATTCGAGCGCGCGGGGCTGAAGGCGCCGATCCTGCCCGAGATCCGGAATGACATCTGGCTGAAGCTGTGGGGCAACCTCTGCTTCAATCCGATTTCGGCGCTGACTCATGCCACGCTCGATGTGGTCGCCACCGATCCCGGCACGCGCGAACTCTCCCGCAACATGATGGAAGAGGCCGAGCGCATCGCGCGCCGCATCGGCGTGCATTTCCGGGTGGATATCGAACGGCGCATCAATGGGGCGGCGCGTGTCGGCGCTCACCGCACCTCGATGTTGCAGGATGTCGACAAGAACCGGCCGATCGAACTCGACGCGCTGCTGACCTCGGTGCAGGAGCTGGGCCGTCTCACCGAAGTGCCGACTCCGCACATCAATGCCGTGCTGGCGCTCGCCAAGCAGATGGGGCGGGTGAAGGGCATCTACCCGACCTTCCCGGAGGAAAAGGTGGTCGAGGTCGATGACTGATGAGTGCCGATAGCGCTCCTGTTGAAGAAGGGCGGCTGCGAAAGCCGCCCTTCTTATTTATTGCAAAGGTCGCCCGCCCGCCATCCGCAACGAATTTATCGTCGTCCCCTAGAGCTTTGACTGAAAACGACAATTAGCTGTCTGGAGCGGAACCGGTCGGGGTTGTTTCCCGGTGCGGTGTCGTGGACATTTGCTCACATAAGGGTGGATTTGCCACCCGGCTTTTCGCAATATCCGGCCACCATGCTGACAGCGTGCGGGGAGGCTCGATGTTTGCGCAACGCCGGATTGCTATTGTCGCGACCGCGTCCCTGCTGATTGCGGGCGTCTCCTTTTTCTCTGTTTCACCGGTGCGGGCTCAAACAGCCGGCGCGTGCACCGAGGGCACCGATCTTGCGGTGCTGGCGGCGCCTGCCATGCCGTGGAAGGGCATGCCGTTGCGGGTGATGTTCGCCGCCGAGAAAGAGACCAGGGGCGAATTGTCGCTGATCGCGCCGGACGGAAGCGTGGCGGCTAAATCCGGGCAGCAGCAGGGCGGCCCGCCTTATTTCTGGATTGCGGAAGTTGCGACGCCGGTCGCAGGAACGTGGCACGCGAAGCTGGTCCGCGATCACGCATCGCCCGGCTGCGAGACTGTCACGCGCGAAATCACGGTCCGGTCCGGGCGGCCACCCCGGACGAGCGCGGCTGCGGGAAGCATCTGGCCGATCCATGACACATGGGATCGCGGCACGGAAAACCTGTACTCGGCCTGGATCGAAAAACTGTTCGATGCGCCGCTGGATTCGCCGCCGTCATGGAAGGCGCTGCATGAAGTGCTGCGCGATCGTTCGCGCAACGTGCTGTTCAACTATCTCGACCTCGGCGAGGATGAGATGGGGATGGTGTTCCATCCCGATTGCGCCGACATGCCATACTTCCTGCGCGCCTATTTCGCGTTCAAGCTGGGATTGCCGTTCGGCTACTCACGCTGCTCGCGCGGCACCGCGACCAAGGCGCCGACCTGTACGCAATGGTTCAACATCCAGCATCTGGACGCGGGTAAGCAGCCGAACGTCGGTCAGGAAACTGCAACCAGTGAGCCAGCGGCTGGTGTGCCTGCGGCCGAGCCGCCGAAGCGGCTTGGTCTTGCGGCGTCATTCGGCAAGTACATCGCCGTGATCGGCGATGCCGTGCATTCGGGATCGAGCCGGACTGCGGCGGCCGACAACAACACCGACTACTATCCCGTGCCGCTGACGCAGGATGCATTGCGTCCGGGCACGATCTACGCCGATCCGTTCGGACATATTCTGATGCTGACCAAGCGGGTCGCGCAGACGAACGATACGGCGGGCGTCCTGCTCGCGGCCGATGCCCAGCCCGACGGGACCGTTGCGATCAAGCGGTTCTGGCGCGGCAATTTCCTCTATGTGCAGGATCATACCACGGGACCGGGCTTCAAGCGGTTTCGTCCCATCGTGCGCGAGCGCAACGGCGCCCTGCATCGCCTGACGAACAGCGAGATCGCGAGCAACCCGCAATACGGCAATTACTCCTCCGAGCCGTCGAAGCTGTCGGTCGATGCGTTCTACGATCGCATGGATGACGTGATGTCGCCCGCGCCGCTCGATCCCCTGCGCGCGATGAAGGAAGTCGTCACGGCTCTTGATGAGCAGGCGCAGGCGCGCGTGACCTCGGTGGAGAACGGCCGCAAGTTCCTGGACAGCGGCAAGGGCGTCGGTGCGATGCCGGATGGCGCGTCGATCTTCGAGACGTCCGGCGCTTGGGAGGACTTCGCCACGCCGTCGCGCGATCTGCGGATGCTGATCGCCATCGACGTAGCGCGCGGATTCCCGGATCATGTCGCACGGCGGCCCGAGCGATACGCCATGCCGAAGGACAAAACCGTCGATCAGGTGAAGATCGAGTTGCAGAGCGCGCTGGCGAGTGAACTCGCATCGCGCAAGTTCACATACACGCGCAGCGACGGCTCGCCATGGACTCTCACGGTGAAAGAGGTTGTGGATCGCGCGCCCGCACTCGAGATGGCCTACAATCTGAACGATTGCGTCGAACTGCGATGGGGCGCGCCCGCGAACAGCGAGGAAGCATCGACCTGCAAGCGCCATGCACCGGAAGCGCAACGCGCCAAGATGATGAAATATCGCCCCTGGTTTCACGAGCGCCGCAGGCCCGCGCGCGGTGCGCGAGGCGTATAGTTGACGAATCTATAGTTGATATGGCGTGAGCGGCCCGCTTTGGCACACTCCCGTTCAGATTTTCACCGCCGGATTCAGGTTCCGTTAGGTGTTCCGGGCGGTGGTATACTGGATTAAGTGTTCTCTTAATGCGGGACGAGTCATGACTGCATCCGGGATTTTCCGGACGTGGGACGGCCGTGCTCGATTACAATTCACTTCTGATCGCGCTGAGCTTTTGCAGCGCGGGTCTGGCCTTCACGTTTTTCGTGAGCTGGTTCGTGTCGCGCTCGGACAGCGTGCTGATGACATGGGGCGCAGGCGTCGCGTGCCTGTTCGTGAGTCTGCTGTTCTACCGCGATTTTGTCGTGGAATTCTCACCGGCAGGCGGAGTGCTGGCGTTTTCGGGATTGCTGATCGGTCTGACGCTGTTTTTGGGCGCGGGTCGGCAATTCCGCAACGGCACGCTTCCGGTCCGGGCGATGGTGCTGACCGCCGCTATATCCATCGCAGCGATGGCAGCGCCGATGCTGCTTGGTTATGACGGCATTTCATACATCGTTCTGAATATCGCCGCCGCGGGGATCATGCTGGCCACGGGTCTCGATTATTGGCGCTGGCGAGAGGAATCGCCGACACTCATTCTTCTCCTGTCGATGATGTACATTCTCACGGCTTTCTCTTTCGTGCTTTGCGCGGTCGTGCTGGTTTATAACGGCCACTGGATCATGCATCGCGCGCCCGATGGATGGGCGGAGAACATCAATCTGGCGATGTGCCTCACAAGCATCGGCGGCATGGGCGCGCTGTCGCTCGGTCTCAATCAGGTGCGGCAGACGCGGCATCATCAGCGTCAGGCCGAGACGGATTCCCTGACCGGTCTGTTCAACCGCCGCGCGCTGTTCGATCGCAGCCAGCGCTTCTCGTCTCCCGTTTCGATCGTGATTTTCGATCTCGATTATTTCAAGCGCATCAACGATGTTCACGGCCATCAGGTCGGTGACACTGTGTTGCAGACGTTCGGTAGCCTGCTGGCGGCCAATGTGAGGGAAAACGATCTCGCGGCCCGGCTAGGCGGCGAGGAATTCGCGATTATATTGTCCGGCACCGAGGCGGAGGCGGCGGCGCGGATCGCCGAGCGTATCCGCGATGGGTTCGCCGCGCAGCAGTTCATTTCGGCTTCCGGAAATTTCACCTGTACGCTCAGCGCCGGAATTTCCACCTGCGACCATGACGATCCTGATATCGTGACGCTGTTGCGGCAGGCGGATATGGCGCTCTACGACGCCAAGCGTTCGGGGCGCAACCGCGTGCTGCTGTATTCCGAGGAAACGAGTCTTGCGCCCTCGGATGCGGACTGGACGGCGCGCGCGCCCGTGAAATCCGAGAGCGTCATCAAGCTGCGTCAGTGATGCTGAAGGCGACGATCGGAGTGTTTTCAACTTTGATGGCAATAGACTGATCCGTCATGGCCGGCATAAGCCGGGCATGACGAGTGCATGATTTTGCGTCAGTTGAAACCGCCTTAGCCGGGATGCGTCCGCGCCAGATGAATCCCTGCGGCGAGCGCGCCCGCGATCAGCAGCCCGGTAAATGCCGCGACCGCGAGCCAGCCCTCGACGGCCCAGAACCATCCGCCCACCCAACCGGCGATGCTCGATCCCGTGTAGTACGCCAGAAGATACAGCGACGCAGCGTGCCCCTTGGTGTTGGCGGCCATGCGTCCGACCCAGCCGCTTGCGACGGAATGGGAGACGAAAAACCCGATGGTGACGAGCGCGATGCCTGTAATCACCCAGAACAGGGGATGCAGGAGCGTGGCGGCGATTCCCGCCAGCATGATGGCGATGCCGGTGATGAGGACAGGGCCGCGCCCCACGCGATCCACCATCGCACCGGCTGTCGAGGAGGCGACGATGCCGAACAGGTACACCGCGAAGATCGCGCCGAGTTGCGTCTGGTTGAGTTCATAGGGCGGACCGACCAGCCGGAAGGCCGCGTAATTGTAGATCGTGACGAAAGCGCCCATCGCGAGGCCGCCGATGGCGAACAGGTAGGGCAGGCCGGAGTGCTTCAGATGGCCTGCCCATGCTTGCAGATGATAGCCGGCGTCGAATTTCAACTGGCGCTCGAAATTGCGCGACGGCGGCAGCAGCATGATGAAGGCGAATGTCATCACGAGGTCGATGGCGCCGATGACGCCGAGCGACCAGCGCCACGATGTGTATTCCGCGATGATGCCGCTGAGCACGCGCCCCGCCATGCCGCCGAACGCCGTGCCGCCGACATAAAGGCCCATCGTCAGCCCAAGCCCCTTGGGATGGATCTCCTCGGCGAGGTAGGCCATCGCCACCGCGGGCACGCCGCCGAGCACGATTCCCTCCAGCGCGCGCAGGATAAGAAGGGCGTGCCAGCCCGGCACGATCGCCTGGGCGATGTTCAGGAACGAGGCGACGCACATCGAGGCGAACATCAGGCCGCGCCGCCCGAACATCTCGGAACCCGCGCCCGCGCACAGGATGGCGATGGCGAGCGCGGCGGTCGTCACCGACAGGGCGAGCGAGCTTGTGGCGGCGCTGACCTGAAAATCGGCGGCGAATTCCGGCAGCAGCGGCTGCACGTCATAGACCAGCGTGAAGGTGACGAAGCCTGCCAGGAACAGCGCGATCGAGGTTCGGCGATACGTGCTGGTGCCGCGCTCGGTCCATGTCATCGCAGATGTCATGGCCGGGCCGGTATCGGTTTCAGAACTGGGCGTCGATTTGTCCATCAGGACGTTAGCTCAAGCATATCGTGCGGCTTTCAACAACGCGGACGAAGGTTTCCCATGCAGGGATGGAAGGTGCCAGCGGTCGATCTGCATAGCTGCGTGGAGAATGACCCGGATGCCGGGCCAGGTTCACGAAAGTCTTATGGGGAATGCTGGCGGCCGTGTTGAAAGGCGTGGGAAATATGGTCTTATCGCCCGCCGCAGATTGGGTGCGGTGCTGTTGACCGGTCGAGCATGCTGTCCGCACTTGTCGTTGTTTTTCCTGTCTTTGCGCTGATCTTCACGGGGTGGCTGGTGCGCCGCCTTGGCGTGCTGGGTCCGCAATCGACATCTGAGCTTAACCGCTTCGTGGTCTATCTCGCGCTGCCCGCGCTGCTGTTCGATGTGATCGCGCATGCGGGCTGGAGCGATATCTGGAAGCCCGGTTTCATCGGCGTGTTCGGATTGAGCAGCCTGATCGTGTTCGCGCTGGCGGTCGCGCTGCGTTATCGCAAGCCACGCCATCTGGCCGATGCCGCCATCGACGGGCTCAATGCGGGCTATGCCAATACGGGTTTCATGGGATTTCCGCTGGCGCTTCTGGTGCTCGGGCAGGAGGCGATGGCGCCGACCACGATCTCCTGCATCATCACCGTCTGCGTGGTGTTCGCCGTCGCCATCGTGCTGATCGAGATCGGGTTGCAGCCGCAAGGCAAGCCGCATCTGGTGGCGCTGAAGGTCGCTCGCTCGCTGATCCGCAATCCGCTGCTGGTGGCGCCGGTGCTCGGGGCGCTGGTTCCGATCACCGGCGTGACGATCGCGGAGCCGCTCGATCATTTCGTCAAGCTGCTGGCCGCGACGGCAGCGCCCTGCGCGCTGGTGACGCTCGGTTTGTTCCTCGCGGAAAAGCGTGAAGGCGCGGGAGCCGATAAGCGCGCGGCGACATTGTTCGTTGTGCTCAAATTGCTGGTTCACCCGGCGATCGCCTGGGTGCTGGCGACGCAGGTGTTCAAACTGTCGCCGTTCCTCACCCATGCGGCGGTGCTGCTGGCGGCGCTGCCGACCGGGACCGGCCCCTTCATGCTCGCGGAGTTGTACCGGCGCGAGGCCGGCATCACGTCCACCACCATTCTGGTCTCGACGATTTTGTCGATCGTGACGGTGTCGGTTTATATCGCGATCGCGGTGTAGGATCGTCATTGCGAGCGAAGCGAAGCAATCCAGAAGCGGCAAGAAAGACTGGATTGCTTCGTCGCTGACGCTCCTCGCAATGACGGCTCAAGCCAAAAAGAATCTCTCCAACTCCGCGAACGTTTCGTCCGGCAGTTCCTCCTGCAAGGTGTGGCCGCAATCGAGCGCGCCCCCCTCGACATGGGTGGCCTTGTCGCGCCATGTCGCAAGCACATCATAGAGAGCGCCGACGGTGCCGCGTCGGCCCCAGATGGCGAGCAATGGCGCGGTCACGCGCTTGTCGGCATCCGCCGCGTCGTGTTGCAGATCGATGGTCGCGGCGGCGCGATAGTCCTCGCAGATGGCATGGCGCGACTCCGGATCGCTGTAACAGCGCAGATATTCGGCGAAGGCTTCGGGCTCGGTCGCCCCGGCCAATTTCGTTTGGCCGTCGAGATGGGTGCGCAGGAAATATTCGGGATCGGCGGCGATCAGCCGCTCCGGCAGCGGCTCGGGCTGGATCAGGAAGAACCACCAGAAATATCGCCGGGCGAATTCCATGTCGGTCAGCGCGTACATCGTGGCGGTCGGCGCGATGTCCATCAGGGCGATGCGCGTCACCGCGCCGGGATGGTCGAGCGCCATGCGGTGCGCGACGCGGCCGCCGCGGTCATGGCCCGCGACGGAGAAGCGCGAATGTCCCAGCGCGCGCATCAGGTCGATCTGGTCCTGCGCCATCGCCCGTTTTGAATATTCGATGTGGCTGGCGCTACTCGCGGGCTTGCTGCTGTCGCCGTAGCCGCGCAGGTCGGCGGCGACCACGCTGAAGCGGCGGGCTAGCCGGGGCGCGATCTTGCGCCAGGTGATGTGCGTGTGCGGATGGCCGTGCAGCAGCAGGAGAGGCGGGCCGTGCCCTGCGATGGCCGCGTGAATCGTGATGCCGTTGCCGAGGTCGGCGTCGATGTCGCGGAAGCCATCGAGAAAGCGGGAGGGGCCGAGTTCCTTGATGATGGCGTTCATGGCTGGGGCATTCCGTATTCGGGCCGAAGGCCGATTGTGCGGGAAATCCATCGGATGCGGCAGCGGCCGGAGCGCATGGCGCGGATGCACCGGAGCCTATTGTTGCCGATTCCTCCAAATCCCGAGCGGGTTTTGTGAGTTAGGTTCGAGAATTCATATTGAGGGTATGCCATCGCAAATCGCATAATTTGAAACGATGATCGGACAGCGATGCCGGCCGCTCGTTACAAATTCATAAAATAGATCTGCCGGTTATGTGGCTGATGGCAGAGCAGGGCGCCCGACCGGATGATCGACAAGCTCGAATTCCTGATTGCGCTTGCCGGTGAGCGGCATTTCGGCCGCGCCGCCGAGATCAGCCATGTCAGCCAGCCGACCCTTTCAGCGGCGATCAAGCAGCTCGAGGATTCCTTCGGCACGCTGCTCGTGAATCGCGGCTCGCGTTTTCAGGGCTTCACTCCGGAAGGCGAGCGGGTGCTGGCATGGGCGCGCCGGATCGTCGGCGACGCGCGCGCGATGCGCGAGGACATCGAGACCGTCAAGTACGGCCTGAGCGGCCATGTGCGGCTGGCGGCGATCCCGACCGCGCTGGCGATGACAGCGGCGCTGACCACGCCGTTCCGCGCCCGCCATCCGGGCGTGAGATTCACCATCCTGTCGCGCACCTCGATCGAGATCCTGCGGATGCTGGAAAATCTGGAGATCGATGCCGGGCTGACCTATCTCGACAACGAACCGCTCGGGAAGCTCGACCGCGAGCCTTTATATCTGGAGCAGTACCGGCTGCTGACCTCGCCGGACAGCGAACTCGGCGACCGGAAGACGGTCACCTGGGCGGAGGTCGGCAAGATTCCGCTGTGCCTGCTGACGCCCGACATGCAGAACCGCCGGATCATCGACCAGATGCTGTTCAAGGCCGGGGTGACGGTGTCCACCACGCTCGAATCCAACTCGATGATCGTTCTCTATGCCCATGTCCGTTCCGGGCGCTGGGCGAGCATCATGCCGGCGCTTCTGGCCGAGACACTTGGTCTCACCGATCGGGTTCGCGCGATTCCGATCGTGGAGCCGGAGAATGTCCATTCGATCGGTTTGGTCACGGTCCACCGTGACCCGATGAGTCCTCTCACCGCGGCCTTGCTCGACATGGCCCGGCATCTGCACGGCACATTGCCGGCACCGGTATGAATCGACCGCCGATCTGCAAGAATCAAGGGCCTGAGGGGCGAGCGTCCGGACCTTCGAGGGTGTGGATGTCCCGTAGTCTGAAATTGCCGTGCTGTAGTCTGAAACACCGGGCAACATGCGAGGAAGATAAGAGAAATTCTTTCCTAACAGCTTCGCATGGGTGCGCTGAAAAAGCCGGGGGGCTGGCGCGTTTTGTGGGCAAAACCGGCCATTTGGCGCGCGAGGCGCGACGTCTGGTGCCGGCCTAGACTTTCTTCGCCGTTTTCAAATGGCGGCAGGTGTGGCTAGTGTCCCCGCACGATGAGCAACCGGGGTTCCAGCCACCATCCGCAAGCGCAAACCGACGCGTCCGCCTCGGGCGAGACCCGTCTGTTGGAAGTGGTTTTTCCCGAGCATTCCAATCATTACGGCACCCTGTTCGCGGGCAACGCGCTGAGCCTGATGGCGAAGGCGGCGTATATCGCTGGCGCGCGCCGCGCCGGGCGCAACGTGGTGATGGCGACGGCGGAGAAGGTGGATTTTCTCGAGCCGGTCAAGGTCGGGGAATTGATCGAGATCGTCGCGCGCGTCGCGCGCGCTGGTACAAGCTCGATGACGGTCGCCGTCGAAATCATTCGCGAGGATCTCGCAAGCAAGCAGCATCGGACAGCGATGCGCGGGCAGTTCGAGATGGTCGCGGTCAACGAGCAGGGACGCCCTGTCAGGATCGATCCCGAATAATCCCGATAACGCAGCCAAGGATAGCGACACGTGAAGAACCACTCCGTCCGTACCTACAAGTCCGCCGAACATCTCGAGCGCGCCGACCAGTTGGCCTGGAAGATCGCCGAAGTCGCCGCCGATCCGGTCGCGGTCGAGCCCGCCGTGACGGAGATGATCGGCAACCGCATCATCGACAACGCGTCGGTCGCTGCGGCATCGCTGGCGCGGCGTCCGGTGGCGAGCGCGCGGGCGCAGGCTCAGGCGCATCCGTTTGCGCCCGGCGCCACGATCTTCGGTCTTGCGAGCGACAAGCGCGTGTCGCCGGAATGGGCGGCGTGGGCGAACGGCGTCGCGGTGCGCGAACTCGATTTCCACGACACGTTCCTCGCCGCCGACTACTCGCATCCCGGCGACAACATTCCGCCGATCCTCGCGGTTGCGCAGCACACCGGCCTCACCGGCGCGGACCTCGTGCGCGGCCTTGCCACCGGCTATGAAATTCAGGTCAACCTTGTGAAGGGCATCTGCCTGCATGAGCACAAGATCGACCACATCGCCCATCTCGGTCCTTCTGTTGCGGCGGGCATCGGCACGCTGTTGAAGCTGCCGGCCGAGACGATCTATCAGGCCGTGCAGCAGGCGCTGCATGTCACCACCACCACGCGGCAGTCGCGCAAGGGCGAGATTTCGAGCTGGAAGGCCTATGCGCCTGCGTTCGCGGGCAAGATGGCAATCGAGGCCGTGGACCGCGTGATGCGCGGCGAGGGCGCGCCGTCGCCCGCATGGGAAGGCGAGGACGGTTTCATCGCCTGGCTGCTGTCCGGCCCGAAGGCGGAATATGTCGTGCCGCTGCCGGAAAAGGGCGAGCCCAAGCGCGCCATTCTCGAGACCTACACCAAGGAGCATTCCGCCGAGTATCAGAGCCAGGCGCTGATCGATCTCGCCCGCCGGATGGGTCCGAAGATCGGCGATCTGTCGAAGGTCAAGAGCATCGTCATCCACACCAGCCATCACACCCATTATGTGATCGGCACCGGCGCCAACGATCCGCAGAAGATGGACCCGAAGGCGAGCCGCGAAACGCTCGACCATTCCATCATGTACATCTTCGCCGTCGCACTCGAGGACGGCGGCTGGCATCACGAGAAGTCCTATGCGCCCGAGCGCGCGCAGCGCAAGGATACCGTGGCGCTGTGGCACAAGATCTCGACCGTCGAGGACAAGGAGTGGACGCGCCGCTACCACAGCCAGGACCCGAAGGAGAAGGCGTTCGGCGGCAAGGTCGTCGTCACGCTCAATGACGGCAAGGTGATCGAGGACGAACTCGCGATCGCCGACGCCAACCCGCTCGGCGCGCGTCCGTTCACGCGGCCGGACTACATCAAGAAATTCCGCACGCTGGCGGAAGGCATCGTGCCGGCGGCGGAGCAGGATCGCTTCATCGCGGCGGTCGAGCAGTTGCCGTCGCTGAAGGATTTGTCGCAACTGTCGTTCACCGTCGAGGCGGCGCGGCTTGGTGCGCCGTCGCATCACGGCATTTTCGACTGGCGCGCGAAGTAACGCGCGTCCGCCTGCGCGCGAAGGCGCATTCAATATAACGGCGCGACAGGCCGCCTGGCGGCCTGTCGAAGACCAGCAACACGACGAAGGGACATGCGATGGAAACGAACTCCGCACCGAAGCCGAAGAAATCCGTGGCGCTGTCCGGCGTGCAGGCCGGCAACACCGCGTTGTGCACCGTCGGCCGCACCGGCAACGACCTGCATTATCGCGGCTACGATATTCTCGACGTGGCGGAGACCTGCGAGTTCGAGGAAATCGCTTATCTTCTGGTGCACGGCGTGCTGCCGACCGTCGCGGAGTTGGCCTCCTACAAGGCGAAGCTCAAGGCGATGCGCGGATTGCCTGCGGCGGTGAAGGCCACGCTGGAACAGATTCCGGCGGCGGCGCATCCGATGGACGTGATGCGTTCCGGCGTCTCGGCGCTTGGTTGCGTGCTGCCGGAAGCGCACGACCATAACCAGCCCGGCGCGAAGGACATCGCAGACCGGCTGATGGCCTCTCTGGGTTCGATGCTGCTGTACTGGTATCACTTCTCGCACAACGGCAAGCGGATCGACGTCGAGACCGACGACGATTCTATCGGCGCGCATTTCCTGCATCTGCTGCACGGCAGGAAGCCCTCGGCATCGCACGAGCGCGCGATGCACACCTCGCTCATCCTTTATGCCGAGCACGAGTTCAACGCTTCCACCTTCACCGCGCGCGTCATCGCGGGCACGGGTTCGGACATGTATTCGGCGATCACCGGCGGCATCGGCGCGCTGCGCGGTCCCAAGCATGGCGGCGCCAACGAGGTCGCCTTCGAGATCCAGCAGCGTTATCGCGATGCGGACGAGGCGGAAGCCGACATCCGCCGCCGGGTCGAGGCCAAGGAAGTGGTGATCGGGTTCGGTCACCCGGTCTATACGGTCGCCGATCCGCGCAACAAGGTCATCAAGGAAGTCGCCCGCAAGCTCAGCGAGGAGCGCGGCGACATGCGGATGTTCGAGATCGCCGACCGCATCGAGGCGGTGATGGACGAGACCAAGAAGATGTTCGCCAACCTCGACTGGTTCAGCGCGGCGTCCTATTACGCGATGGGCGTGCCGACCGCGATGTTCACGCCGCTGTTCGTGATCGCGCGCACTTCCGGCTGGGCCGCGCACGTCATCGAGCAGCGCATCGACAACAAGATCATCCGCCCGTCGGCGAACTATGTCGGCCCGGAGAATCTGAAGTTCGTGCCGATCGGCCAGCGCGGCAAGAAGGCCGCCAAGAAATCGACTGGTACCAAGGCGGCGTAAGGAGAGACCATGACCTATCTTGTCGGCGCTGAACTGTCCGATCGTCCCGCGGGCGAGCGTTTTCGCGCATTGGTGAACCGTCCGCAAATTCTGGGAATTCCGGGCGCGCATAACGGGCAGGCGGCGTTGCAGGCGAAGGACGCGGGTTTCGAGGCGCTGTATCTCTCGGGTGCTGCGATGACAGCCTCGATGGGCTTGCCCGATCTCGGCATGATTACCGTCGATGAGGTCTCGTTCTTCGTGAAGCAGGTGGCGCGGGCCTCCGGCCTGCCGGTGCTGGTCGATGGCGACACCGGTTACGGCGAGGCGCTCAACGTCATGCACATGGTGCGGACGTTCGAGGATGCGGGCGCTGGCGCGGTCCATATCGAGGACCAGTTGTTGCCGAAGAAGTGTGGCCACCTCAACGACAAGAAACTCGCGGACGCGCGCGACATGGCGGCCAAGGTTGCCTCCGCCGCCAAGGCGCGCAAGCATCTCTACCTGATCGCGCGCACCGATGCGGCAGCGAGCGAGGGCATGGATGGTGCGGTGGCGCGCGCCAGGCTCTACATGGAAGCGGGCGCGGACGCGATCTTCCCCGAGGCTTTGAATTCGCGCGAGATGTTCACGGAATTCGCCAAGCGGATGCCGGGCGTACCGCTTCTCGCCAACATGACCGAGTTCGGCCGCACGCCGTTCTTCACCGCCTCGGAGTTCGAGGCGATGGGCTACAAGATGGTGATCTGGCCGGTGTCGTCGCTGCGTGTCGCCAACAAGGCGCAGGAGCGGCTGTTCGCGGCGCTCAAGCGCGACGGCATGACCAAGGCGATGGTGCCGGACATGCAGACCCGCGCCGAGCTTTACGCCACCATTCGCCTGCACGACTACGAGGCGCTGGATGCCTCCATCGTCGCGAGCGTGGTGCCGAAGGCGGTCGAATAGAATCTCGAATTCATCTCACGCGTCTGACGGCGGCAAGCGCCGCCGCGGGCCATTCGGAGAGCGCGCATGTTCGTGGACGAGCGAATCTATACCCTGCACGCGGGTCAGGTGCCGACCTTCCTGAAACTCTACGAGGAGGAGGGGATGGCCTGTCAGGTGCGGATTCTGGGGAAGATGGTCGGTTACTATTACACCGACTTCGGCCCGTTGAATCAGATCGTGCACATGTGGGGCTATGAAAGTCTGGACGACCGTTTCGAGCGGCGCAAGCAATTGCAGGCGTCGCCGGACTGGCAGTCCTATGCCAGGAAGATGCGTCCGCTGGTGGTGAAGGTGGAGAACAAGCTGCTCGTGCCCGCGCCGTTTTTCAAGGTGCCGGACTGATAGCCGCCGTCGAGGAATCGGGCAGTCACGGATCGCGCCCGGATGCAACAGGCTTGAAGCCGCCGCGAATAACACAGGATATGGTTTTCTGAAATATATCGGCCTGCCCGCGCGTTTACATCGCGTGGGGGGCTGGCTATCGTCCGCAGATTGCGGGGACGATAATGGACAACCGGACATTCTGGCTTGGGCTGCTTGGCGGCATGATGGCGGGCGCGCTCGTCATTGCGGCCGGCTATTTTGCCATCAAGGCTTATCTCCCGCCCCCGAACGACGACCCGCTTTACAAAGCCAGGCAGTCCTTCCTGCCGTTCGGCACCAGCCTGTCACGCGCGGAAGCCGAGGCGGAACTCCGATTTCTGAATCGCGAGCGCGAGCGGGCCGCAGCCTTGCTCACGAGTTGAGACCAAGGCTGCTAGTTCGTCAGGATCTTTGAGGCGCAGAGCAGCACGATCAGGGTCAGGAACAGCAGGTCCATATAGGATTTGAGTTCGCCCTCGTGGCGCAGGCGCGCGACTTCCCGCGCGGATTGCCTGCGCGTCGAGCCTTCCGCGCTGCCGGCCTTCGCGTCGTTTTCGAGGCGCTCGATTTTTTGAAAGAACATGAATTGCCGGATCGTGGAGACGATCCTCATCGAGGAATAGACCAGCACGAGAAAGGCGATGATGGATCGCTCGCTGTATTTGCTCAAAAAATTCAGGGTAAGATAAACCAGCGCCAGGAACGCGAAGTTCGAGGCGAAGCGATAGATGTAGCCCAGGATAACCAAGACCGAATCCCTAGAAAGCGCGCCCCCACCTGCATCCCGTCGGGATGCTGCGCAACAGAGAAATACAGGCCCGTCTCAGTGGCCTGCCGCACCGAACCTGAGACCGTACCCCTTGATAGCCTTGAGAGAATCGGAGGTTCTTTAGTACCTCAACCTGCCGCTTTTCCGCCTGTGCCGCAAGGCGATTATCAAATCTGCGCTGAATCCGCACACCCGGGATACGTCAGGATACCGGCAGGATATCGGGCGTCTGGAAAAAAGGACGACGCATGGCCCGTCTGCCATTTCGGGAGTGGTTTTTTGTTGCGGAAGCGGCCTTAGGTTATGCGCCTGCATCCTTCCCGTGCTACGGCACCTCCGTTTTCCTTCCGCATAAGGACTTTGCCGATGACCTCATACTCTGACACCCAGCTTTTCATCGACGGGCGCTGGCGCGACGGGAGCAAGCCGCGCCTGCCGGTTCTCAATCCGGCGACCGAGGAGACGATCGGCACGCTCGCCCATGCCGGGAAAGCGGATCTCGACGAGGCGCTGGCCGCGGCGCAGCGCGGGTTCGAGGTGTGGCGCAAGGTCGGTGCGCTCGAGCGCTCGAAACTGATTCGCCGGGCCGCCGAGCTGCTGCGCGAACGGGCCGAGACCGTCGCCACGCTGATGACCCTCGAGCAGGGCAAGCCGCTGGTGGAATCCCGTGGCGAGACGGCGGGCGCCGCCGACACAATCGAATGGTTCGCGGAAGAAGCGCGCCGCACCTATGGGCGCATCGTTCCGGCGCGGGCTGTGAGCGTGACCCAGATGGTGGTGAAGGAGCCGGTCGGTGTCGCGGCCGCGTTCACGCCGTGGAATTTCCCGCTCAATCAGGCCGTCCGCAAGGTCTCGGCGGCGCTGGCGGCGGGGTGTTCGGTCATTCTGAAGGGGCCGGAAGAAACCCCGGCGAGCTGCGCCGCGCTGATCGGCGCGTTCGCCGATGCGGGGATTCCGGCGGGTGTCGTCAATCTCGTGTTCGGCATTCCGGCCGAGATTTCCTCCTATCTGATCCCGCATCCGGTCATCAAGAAAATCTCGTTCACCGGATCGACCGTGGTCGGCAAGCAACTGGCGGCGATGGCCGGCAGCCACATGAAGCGCGTGACGATGGAATTGGGCGGCCACGCGCCCGCGCTGGTGTTCGACGACGCCGACGTGGCGCAGGCGGTGAAAATTCTCGCCGCCAACAAGTTCCGCAATGCCGGTCAGGTCTGCGTCGCGCCGACGCGCTTTCTGGTGCAGGAGAAGGTCTATCAGCAATTCCTCGACGGCTTCGTGCAGGCCGCGGAAGACCTCCAGGTCGGCAACGGCATGGACAAGGGCGTGCGGATGGGCCCGCTCGCCAACAACCGGCGCATCGATGCCATGGAGTCGATGGTCGCCGACGCCAAATCGCACGGCGCCAAGGTTGCGACCGGCGGCGAGCGGATCGGCAATCGCGGTTATTTCTTCAAGCCGACGGTGCTGACCGACGTGCCGCTGTCCGCGCGCATGATGACCGAGGAACCGTTCGGTCCTGTCGCCATGATCAACCGCTTCTCCGATTACGATGAGGTGGTCACCGAGGCCAACCGGTTGCCGTACGGACTCGCCGCCTATGCCTATACGACCTCGGCGAAGACCATGGCGGGTCTCGGCCGCGACATCGAAAGCGGCATGGTCAGCATCAACCATCATGGCATCGCGTTGCCGGAACTGCCGTTCGGCGGCATCAAGGATTCCGGATACGGTTCCGAAGGCGGCATCGAGGCCGTCGAGGCGTACCTCAACACCAAGCTGGTGACGCAGACGATATAAATTCCTGCAAAATCTATCGGGGTTCTTGTACGACAAATGTCGTAACACGAGAATTCCGGTTTGCGGAATTAATGTCTGGAACACTTTGGAATCTCGTGGCTCAATTCTCCCAAGGGAATATGTCCCTTGGGAGGAAGACAATGATCGACCGACGCTCTGTGCTCCAGGGCGGCGTCGCATTGCTGGCAGGCGGCAGCCTGCTGGGGAAATCGACGCTGACCAGTTTTGCGGAAGAAATCGTCAATCTTCCGATCGGCAATGGCCAACGGCCATTGGTCAAATACCCGCAAAAACGGCCGATGATCGGCCTCACCGAACGCCCGCCGCAACTCGAGATGCCGTTCTCGGTGTTCAACGAGGGCGTCATCACGCCGAACGATGCCTTCTTTGTCCGCTACCACCTCGCGGGCATTCCGCTCGAGATCGACCCGGCGACATACACGGTCGAAATCAAGGGCAAGGTCGACAAGCCCATGAAGCTGTCGCTGGCGGACATCAGGAAAATGCCCGCCCGGGAAATCGTCGCGGTCAATCAGTGTTCGGGCAACAGCCGCGGCTTCTTCGATCCGCGTGTCGCGGGCGGGCAACTCGCCAATGGCGCGCTCGGCAACGCGAAATGGAAAGGCGTGCCGCTGAAGACCGTGCTGGAGAAGGCCGGTGTGCAGGCTAGCGCCAAACAGGTGGTGTTCGATGCGATCGACGGTCCGGTGATGGACACGACGCCGGACTTCGCCAAGGCGCTCGATCTTGACGTCGCCAGCAACGGCGACGTGATGCTGGCTTACCAGATGAACGGCACGGACCTGCCGATGCTCAACGGCTTTCCGTTGCGCCTCGTGGTGCCGGGCTATTACGGTACCTATTGGGTGAAACACCTCAACCAGATCACCGTCATCGACAAGGTGTACGATAATTTCTGGATGAAGACGGCGTACCGCATCCCCGACAACGAATGCGCCTGCGTCGAGCCGGGCACCGCGCCGAAGGCGACGGTGCCGATCAACCGCTTCACTGTCCGCTCCTTCATCACCAACGTGACGAACGGCCAGAAGCTGAAGTCCGGCAACACGACGCTCAAGGGCTTCGCTTTCGATGGCGGCACCGGCATCAAGAAGGTCGACGTGTCGACCGATGGCGGCAAGACCTGGAAGGCGGCGAAGCTCGGCAAGGATCTCGGAAAGTATTCGTTCCGGGAATGGACCTTGCCGGTGAAGCTGTCCGCGGGGCCGCACGACCTGAAAGTGCGCGCCACCAGCAATGGCGGCAAGGTGCAGCCCGAGACGGCATCGTGGAATCCGGCGGGCTACATGCGTAACGTCATCGAAACCACATCCGTGACAGTGGCTTGAGGGAGGGCATCATGAGCATGTTCAGGATCGCTACCCCTCTCGCCGCGATCGGCGTGGCCGTGGGACTTGCGATGGCTATCGGCAGCCTTCAGGCGAAGCCGGTGACCTACAAGCTGCCGCCGGAGACGGCGCAATTCAAGCCGGGACCGAATCTCGACGTGGTCCAGGCCAATTGCAGCGGCTGTCATTCGGCCGATTATGTCCAGACCCAGCCGCGCGGCCCGAAGTTCGGCAAGGACTTCTGGACCGCCGAGGTCAACAAGATGATCAAGGTCTACGGCGCGCCGATCGAGGCGAACGATATTCCGAAGATCGTGGAGTATCTGGCGGCGGCCTATCAGTAACGAGGATCACGAAAACGGAAAGCCGGCTGCATGCGTGCGGCCGGCTTTCTCGCGTTATTTCTTCTCCAGCATCAGGCGGCCCTTGTCGCCGATCACCGCCTGCGCGCGCTCGGCGAGTTTCGCCAGCAGCCATGGCAGCATCACTTCCAGTTGCACATGATCGTCGGCGACATCGATGGTGCCGCTGACGGCCTGCGCGAGCGCGGTGACGCGGAAAGCGAGTTTGTTGTCGGTCCACGTCTCCTCGTTCACAGTGAGCAGATGGCCGTACTGCGTGCGCGCGCCGGCCAGGCCGTTTTTCATGCGGCGGATGGCTTCCTCGCGGCCGAGGTTGTGGGGAATTGAAACGACAAGCGGCTTCGACACGATTTGCGGTCTCCTGATCTCACCCTCAGATATTTCCAATATCCGAAACCGCAAGCGGATGTTGCATTGCGAGGGGCGGAAAGCTGTGAAGAGGCCGCGACATTGGCCCTTGGAGTGATTGAATTTCCCGAGCGTCTGCAAATAATCGCGATCCGCGGGGGAAGGGAACCAGACCTTTGAGTCGGCACAACGTCCGCTAGGCCGCCCGGCCAGGACCCCGGGCGGCCTTTTTATATGCGCGTCTCACCGCAGCTTCGCGCGTGGCGACCGGAAGCTCCGCGAACAGTTCGGCGAAAGGCAACTCGGTGCGCGATGGTGCGCCGGCATGGAGTCCTTCGATCCTGACCGCACCCTCAATCGCTCCGTTGAGCCATGTGCGCCCCCCATCCGTGAAGGGTGAAAACCAGCGCATCGCGGCAACGATCACGGCTTCCCTGCGATGGACGCGCGCGAACGCGATGACATGATCGCGATGCGGGCCGGTGACTTCCAGCGGCAGATAGTTGCCGTTCGCGAACAGATCGGGGTGCGTCTTGCGCAGCGTCAGCAGATGATGCGTCCATGCGAGCTTGATGCGGCCATCGGAGGCACGGGTGATCAGATCGTCCCAGCGCGGCTGTTTCGAGATGTCCGCAAGCTCCGCTTCGCGCGCCTTGAAATCGACAGGCCGCCTGTTGTCGGGATCGACGAGCGAATAATCCCAGAATTCCGTCCCCTGATAGAAATCCGGCACGCCGGGCATCATGGCCTTGAGCGTCAGTTGCGACAGCGAATTGAGAATGCCGATTGTCGATATGCGCCGGGTGAAGGTCTCGATCGACGACAGGAATTCCGGCGACTTTTTTTCGTCGAGAGTCCGTTCAAGGAAAGTTTCAACGCCGCGCTCATAAGACGGTTGCGGATTGAGCCAACTCGTCTCCACCTTCGCCTCGCGCGCGGCCTTGATCGCGTAGGCTTTCATGCGGGCGAGAAAATCCGCGTCGATCGTCTCCGGCCATGCGCCGATCAGCGCCTGATAGAGCATGTATTCGAACGCGAGCGAGGGCGAGCGCATATTGCCTTCGGTGACGATGTGTGGCGCGTTGAACGATTTCCAGCGCCCGACAAGGCTCGCCCATTCGCCCGCAAGCTCCGGCAAAGCGAGGAGGCGGGCGCGGGCATCCTCGCCGCGCTTGGTGTCGTGCGTGGCGGTGGCCGTCATGCCATGGGGAAAATCGCGCGCGCGCGCCTGCATGGCGTCGTGAAAGTCTTTGACCGGAAGCGACGTGGCGGCCGCGTCGCCGCCGACCTCGTTGAGCGCGAGCAGGCGGTGATAGCGATAGAACGCGGTGTCCTCCAGAGACTTCGCCATCATCGGCCCGGTGAACTGCTGCACCTTCAGCGCGAAGCGGCGGACCCGTTCACGGCCATGGGTGGCGCGGTCTTTCGTGGCCAGTTCAAGGGTGAGGGCATCCTGCAAGAAGTCGAACACGCCTTCGTCGGCGCCGAACCAGTCGGCTTTCGCCTTGCCGATGGTTTCAGCGATCAACGCGCGGTCGTTCGATGAAGGACCGGCCGCAGTAATGTAGGTGCGGTAGACGGGGAAGTGCAGCACGTACAATTCCAGCGCCTGCCGCAAACTGTCGGCGGAAAAATCGCGCGTGGTGTAATGCCCGCCCGCGATGCGCGCCAGAAGCCGCCCCAGCACGGTGAATTCGCTGGCGAGCAGCGTTTCCATCACGCGCTGCTTGGCGGCCCGCAGCACGGGTGCGAAATCGGGTGCGACGTTGCTGGCCTGCCGCCACGTTTCATCCAGCGTCTCGAGCCCCTTGCCGTCGAGCAGCACGCGGGAGATCAGGTTGAGCGATTCATAGCCGGTGGTGCCGTGCATGCCGGGAAATTCCGGCAGGCGTTCGCCTTCGCCGACGATTTTTTCCATCACCAGATAGAATGGCGCGCGAGTCTCCTGCGCGTCGCGGATCAGCCGCAGCAGGCGGCGGCAATATTGCGCGGGATCGTGCAGGCCGTCGATATGATCGAGGCGGATGCCTTGCAGTTGTCCTGCGGCGACCAGACGCCGGATCAGCGCGTGCGCGGCCTTGAATGCGCGCACATTCTCGACCCGCAACCCGGCGAGCGTGTTGATATCGAAGAAGCGGCGGTAGTTGATCTCGCTGGTCGCGAGCCGCCAGTGCCCGAGCCGGTAATGCTGCCGCTCCAGAAGCGAATGCAGCGCCTTGGTCTGGGCCTCGCGTCCCGCACCCGCGCGATAGGCTTCGAGGCCGCGCGTGATGATCGCCTCCGCGCCGTCGATCTCGCGCAACGCCGCCTTGAAGGCGGGCGCCTCGCCGCGATCGGGATGGCGCAGCCCGGTGTAGCGCGCTGCAAGTTCGAGAATGGCGCGTCCGGCGGGCTCGTTTCCGGCACCTGCTGCACTGGCAATAATGCGCAGGATTTCGCTGTAGCGTTCCGGCGCGATCGGCAGACGGTGCTCGTAATACCAGGCCGCGAAGCTGCCGCTCCCGGCATCGTAACGCAGTTCGATCTCGCCCTTGTCAAGCGCCTCGCCGTAAGAGTTGCCGAGGATCGGCAGCAGCACACCGCCCTTGGCACGATAGGGCAGCAGATCCCAATCGATGTCGAAGAAATCCGCGTAGGGTGACGCCGGTCCCCATTCCAGCACGTCGAGCCACCACGGATTGTCCGCGAAATGCACGCCCATGTGGTTCGGCACGAAATCCAGAATGAGGCCGAGATCGTTCCGTTTCAGCGCGGCGCTGAATCGCTCGAACGCCGCGTCGCCGCCCAATTCGGGATTGAGACTGTTGTGATCGACGATGTCGTAGCCGTGCTGGCTGTGTGCGCGCGCCTTGAGAAAAGGCGAAGCATAGACATGGCTGATGCCGAGCGCCTTCAGATAAGGCGCGACGGCGGCGGCATCGTCGAACGTGAAGTTCTCGTTGAGTTGCAGCCGGTAGGTGGCGCGCGGAATCGCGGACGGCATCACATCGCCTCCATCACAGAGGCTCCATCGTCCAGCACACGCCCCATGGCGCGAACACGCCGGGCTCGCCCCAGATCATATGTTCGCCGCGCGGCGTTTCCTTCGCGCTCGGTTCGGATGACAGGTTGGCGGTCAGCGTCAGGAGATGGCCGTCGAGAGTCCACGATGCGAACAGCGTGCCATCCGCTTCATAGGAGGCTTCTCCGAATGCCGCGCTCCGCAGATGCGGGACGATGTGCTGGCGGCGCAGGGCCAGCAGCTTGCGCACGAGGCCATATCGTTGCTGTCCATCGGCGCTTTGCAATTCCTGCCAGTCGAGCTTTGCGGAGGTGAAAGTCGCCCGGTCGATCGGGTCGGGCACGTCGCCGCCGTAAGCCTCATAGGCCTTGGCGTATTCACGGCGGCGGCCCTTGCGCACGGCTTCCGCGAGGTCGCCCTGAAAATCGCAGAAGAATGGAAAGGGCGTCGCCGCGCCCCATTCCTCGCCCATGAACAGCATCGGCACCATCGGCGCGAGCAAGGTGATCGCGAGTGCTGCGTCGATCGCCGCAGCGGGCGCCGCAAGCCGGTCGCCGAGCGCGCGGTTGCCGATCTGGTCGTGGTTCTGGATGAAATTGACGAACGCGGCGGGCGGCAGATGCCCGCTCGGCTCGCCGCGCAGGGCGTTGTCGCGATGCGCCGATGGCTCGCCCTGATAGGCGAAGCCGGATTCGAGCGCGCGAACGAGATGCGGCAGCGGCGGCTGATAATCCTGATAATAGCCGAATTTTTCGCCCGTCAGCAGCACATGCCAGGCGTGATGATAGTCGTCGTTCCACTGCGCGCGATATTTTCCCGCTGGCGGATCAATGAGCGGATCGAGCAGGCTGGCGCGGTTGTCGTCGTTCTCCAGCACGAGATGGATGTGTCGCCCGCTGCTGCGCGCGAGCGCGCCCGCCGTGATGCTGATGTCGCGCAAGAGCAAATCTTCCGCCGTCTCGATGGCGTGCACGGCATCGAGACGCAGCCCGTCGAAGCGATAGGTTCGCAGCCAGTGCAGCGCGTTGTCGGCTGCGAACTTGCGCACTTCCGGCACGCGATAGTCGATGGCGTTGCCCCATGGCGTCTGCGCGGGCGAGAAAAACGGCGGCGCATAGAGGTTAAGATAATTCCCCTCCGGCCCGAAATGATTGTAGACGACATCGAGAAACACCATCAGCCCGCGCAGATGCGCTTCGTCGATCAGCGCCTTGAGGTCGTCGGGATGGCCGTAACTCGAATCCGGCGCGTACCACAGCGCGCCGTCATAGCCCCAGTTCCAGCGGCCGGGAAAATCCGCGACCGGCATCAATTCCAGCGCGGTGATGCCGGTCGCGACCAGATGATCGAGCTTGCCGATCATCGCGCGACAGGTGCCCTCCGGCGTGAAGGTACCGACATGCGTCTCAAAAAAGATTGCATCTTCCCAAGGGCGGCCGCGCCAATCCGTCGCGCGCCAAACGTAGCTCTTGTGATCAATGACTTCACTTTGACCGGAAATATCGTCGGGCTGGAAGGAAGAGGCGGGGTCGGGCACTTCCGTGGCGCCGTCGATCAGGAAGCGATAGCGCGCGCTCGCGCCGATCCCGGCTATCTCGCGCGTGAACCATCCGTCCGCGTCGCGCTGCATTTCATGCACCACGCCATCGAGCAGGACATCGACGCGTTTCGCGGCGGGCGCCCAGAGCCGGAACGCAACGCCATCGGAAGTCAGCCGTGGGCCGAAGGAGGAGCCATTCATGCCGCCCCCGCGAAGGCGAGGACGGAACGCGGCGGCGCATTGGCCGTGGTGCCGGATGCAACGCTGCCGTTCGCTCCCGGCGTGGTGGTGTCGAGCACGCAGGACCATTTGGTGTATTCGGGCAATTTCGGCAAGGTGAACTCGATCGGTTCGGGTGCGGCGTTCAGCACGATAAACAACGGCGGCGCGCCATGTTCCTTCGGGCCGAGTACGTAGGAGAGGAATCGGCCCTCCGGAAAATTCCAGTCGGCTTCCACCATTTCGTTGGCTTGCGGCGTCAGCCACAGCACGCCGTAGCTGCCATCTCCCTTCAGGCCATCGACCCACTGGCGCGCGCGCAACTGCGAGAAGCGTCCGCGTAGCGCGGTGAGTTGACCCACGAAATCCGTGAGATCGTCGCCGTCTTGTCCGACGCCGTTCCAGTTCACCCAGCCGATCTCGTTGTCCTGACAATAGGCGTTGTTGTTGCCCTGCTGGCCGTTGCCGGCTTCGTCGCCCGCGAGCAGCAGCGGCACGCCCTGCGCGAGCAACAGGCAGGCGAGCTGGTTCTTGCGCAACTGGCGGCGCAGCGCGACGATGGCCGGATCGTCGGTCGGCCCTTCATGGCCGCAATTGTTGCTGTGATTGTCGCTGGAGCCGTCGCGGTTGTCCTCGCCGTTGGCCTCGTTGTGCTTCTCGTTGTAGCTGAACAGGTCCATCAGCGTGAATCCGTCATGCACCGTGACGTGATTGATGCTCGCCTGCGGCGTGCGGCCGTCATGATTGAACAAATCCGAGGAGCCGGTCATGCGGCGGCCGAGATCGCCGAGCAGGCTGCCTTCGCCCGCCCAGTAGCGGCGCAGCGTCGAACGATAGCGGTCGTTCCATTCCGACCATTGCGAGGGAAACGCACCGACCTGATAGCCGCCGAGGCCGACATCCCACGGCTCGGCCACGAGCTTCACGGAGGCCAGCACCGGGTCTTGCCGCACGGCGGTGAGAAACGCACCGCCGCGATCGAATCCGTTCGGTCCGCGCGCGAGCGTGCTTGCGAGATCGAAGCGGAAGCCGTCGACATGACAGACCTCGACCCAGTAGCGCAGCGAGTCCATCACCATCTGCAACACGCGCGGATGGGTGAGGTTCAGTGAATTGCCGGTGCCGGTGAAGTCGTCATAGAAGCGCGGATTGTCCGGCATCAGCCAGTAATAGGACAGATTGTCGATGCCGCGGAACGACAGCGTCGGCCCGAGGTGATTGCCCTCGGCGGTGTGGTTGTACACCACATCCAGCATCACCTCGATCCCGGCGTCGTGCAGCCGCGCCACGGCGGTACGGAAGGAATCCAGCGCGCCGTTGTTGGCGTAGCGCTGCTCCGGCGCGAAGAAGGCGATGGAATTGTAGCCCCAATAGTTGGAGAGTTTCTTCTCGACCAGATGACGGTCGTCGACGAAGCCGTGGATCGGCAACAGTTCGATGGTGGTGACGCCGAGGCGCTTGAGGTGATCGACCATCGCGGGGCACGACAGCGCGCCGAAGGTGCCGCGCAGATGCGGCGGCACGTCCTCACGGGTCTGGGTCAGGCCCTTGACGTGCGCCTCGTAGATGATGGTATCGGCCCATGCCACGTTGGGACGGCTTTCCCTGCGGCCCCAGTTGAAAGCCTCGTCGATGACGACCGCCTTCGGCATGCCGCGCGCATTGTCGCGGCGGTCGAACGACAGATCCTCGCGCGCGCTGCCGGTGCGATAGGCGAAGTGCGCATCACTCCAGACCAGACGCCCGGCGAGACGTTTCGCATAAGGGTCGATCAGGAGTTTGTTGCAATTGAAGCGGTGGCCCTGCTCAGGCGCGTAGGGCCCGTGGACGCGATAGCCGTAAAGCTGGCCCGGCGAGACGTCGTTGAGGTAGCCGTGCCAGACATCCTCGGTGCGTTCGGGGAGCGTGACGCGCTCGATCTCGCGGCGTCCCTGACTGTCGAACAGGCACAACTCGACCTTCTCGGCGTTGGCGGAGAACAGGGCGAAATTGGTGCCACGGCCGTCCCAGGTCGAACCAAGACGGGTGTGCATTCCGGCGGTCAGGCGCATTATTCTGTATCCGGCACGAGATAGATGGCGGCAAGCGGCGGAATGGTGAGGGAGAGATGCGGCACCAGACCCTCCAGTGTCTCGCACCCTCCCACATTGCCCTTGTTGCCGCCGCCGTAATGCGCGGAGTCGGAGTTGAACACCTCGCGCCATTTGCCGGGGAACGGCACGCGGACGCGATAGTCCTCATAGACATTCGGCGAGAAGTTCACCACCACGAGGCAGCGCTGGCGCGGCGCGTTGCCCTTGCGCATCCAGGCGAACACATTGTGGTCGGCGTCGCTGGTCACCAGCCACTCGAAGCCTGCCGGATCGCAATCGAGTTCGTGCAGCGCGGGCAGGTCGCGATAGAGATGGTTGAGATCGCGCACCAGTGCCTGAATGCCGCGATGCCGATCCTGATCGAGCAGGTGCCAGTCGAGCGAATGATCGTGATTCCACTCGCGCTCCTGTCCGAATTCGCAGCCCATGAACATCAGCTTCTTGCCGGGATGCGCGAACATGAAGGCGTAATAGGCGCGCAGATTGGCGAAGCGCTGCCAGTCGTCGCCGGGCATGCGGCCGAGAATCGAGCGTTTGCCGTGAACAACCTCGTCGTGCGACAGCGGCAGGATGAAGTTTTCCGAGAAAGCGTAGTGCAGCCCGAACAGAATCTGGTCGTGATGGAATTTGCGATGGATCGGGTCCTTGCTGATGTAGTTCAGCGTGTCGTGCATCCAGCCCATGTTCCATTTGTAGCCAAATCCTAATCCGCCGAACTCGACCGGGCGCGACACCTGCGGCCATGCGGTGGATTCCTCGGCGACGGTCGTGGCGTGCGGGAATTTCGCGAACACTTCGGTGTTGAAACGTCGCAGGAATTCGATGGCCTCGATGTTCTCGCGCCCGCCATACTTGTTCGGAATCCAGCCGCCGGGCGGGCGGCTGTAGTCGAGATAAAGCATCGAGGCGACGGCATCGACGCGCAGGCCGTCGATGCCGTAGCGCTCCAGCCAGAACAGCGCGTTGGAGACGAGGAAGTTGACGACTTCCGTGCGCCCGTAATTGTAGATCAGCGTGCCCCAGTCGAGATGGCGGCCCTGCAACGGGTTGGCGTGCTCGTAAAGCGCGGTGCCGTCGAAATAGCCGAGACCGTGGCGGTCATCGGGGAAGTGTCCCGGCACCCAGTCCAGCAGCAGCGCCAGACCCTCGGCGTGGCAGGCATCGACAAGCGCGGCGAAATCATCCGGCGATCCGAAGCGGCTCGTCGGCGCGAACAGGCCGGTCGGCTGATAGCCCCATGAGCCGTCGAACGGATGTTCGCTGACTGGCAGCAGTTCGATATGGGTGAATCCCATCTCGCGCGCGTATGTCGGTAGCGTCTCGGCGAGTTCGCGATAGGTCAGCCACTCGTTGCCGTGCTTGCGCCGCCACGAGCCGAGGTGAACCTCGTAGATCGACATCGGCGAGGCGAGGGCGTTGGCTTTCGCGGGCGGCGCGATCCGGGGCGCGAGCTTGCTCTCGTCGAAAATGATGGAGGCGGTGTTGGGACGAAGCTCCGCCTGAAACGCGAGCGGATCGGCCTTCAGCGGCAATTGCTCGCCATGAGGCCCGGCGACATCGAACTTGTAGCGGTTGCCGACAGCGATGCCGGGAATGAAGATTTCCCAGTAGCCGTTGCCGCGCACGCGCATGGCGTGAGGGCGGTTGTCCCAATAATTGAAGTCGCCGACCACGCTGACGCGCTTGGCGTTCGGCGCGAACACCACGAAAGCGACGCCGCGCACGCCTTCCAGCGTGATCGGGTGCGCGCCGAGCTTGTCGTAAAGTTCCTGATGGCGGCCTTCGCCGAGCAGATAGAGATCGAAGTCGCTCAGCACCGGCGGAAAACGGTAGGGGTCGTGCAATTCAACGACGTTGTCGCCGTAATTGGCGCGCAGGCGATAGGCGCCGACGCCCTTCGGCAGCTCGCCCTCGAACAGACCGGCATCGTGAACGCGCGACAACTCGGCGCGGTGGCCCTGCTCGTCGATGGCTTCCACCTGCGAGGCGTGAGGCAGGAACGCGCGCACGACATTATGTCCGTCCTCCGGATGCAGGCCGAGATAGCGGAACGGGTCTGAATGACGGCCTTCGAGGATGGCGTAGGCTTCGGCGGAAAGGGTCATGCAGCTACCTCTGTTTCGCTGGCGAGAATGCGCAGCGCGCCGTCGAGTGGAACGCTCAGCCAATCGGGACGATGCGCGAGCTCGTACCCGATCTCGTAGAACACTTTTTCCAGCAGGAAGAATTTCAGCAGGTGGTCCGCCGCCAGATCATGCCGCGGCCACAGCCGGGCATCGGTGACGTTCTCTCGATAGGCGAACAGGAACGTGTCCGCGGCGATGTCGCGCCATGTCCTGAGATCGGCGAGAAGCGTGCCGCTCTCATCGGGCGCGGCGGCGCGGGCCCGCATCATCGCTGCACCGGCGGCATAATCGATCGAGCGCAGCAATCCGGCGACATCGCGCGCGGCGGGAGCCTTGCGTCGACGCTCTTCAATTGACCGGCGCGGCTCGCCCTCGAAATCGATGATCAGGATGTCGTCCTTGGCGATCAGCAATTGCCCGAGATGCAGGTCGCCGTGATGCCGCGCCTTCAGGATCTGCCCCGGTTCGGTCAGGAACGAGGCCGCGAGCGCGGGAAGGTCGTCGCGATAATGCAGCAGGGCGTCGATCAGCTTGCGGTCGCTCTCTTTGGCGGAGGGGCGGTGCTGCGCAAGGCCCTCGAAAACGCGCGCGACGCTGACGTTGAAGTTGTCGCGCCACAGCTTCAGATCGTCCCCGGTCGCGGGCTCGGGCGCGAAATCCGGGATGTCGGAGCGGCTTGCCAGCGCCATCTGCATTTCCGCGACGCGCCTGCCGATCTGCGTCATGTAGCGTAGCGAATTGGTTTGCTCGGAGCTTTCCGATTTCTTTTCCTCGGCGCTGAGCAGGCGGCGTTCTTCGACGAAGCGGTCGAGATAGCTCGCCGCCACCGACCATGCATCGCCCTGATTGGGGATCAGGCGGTGGATGATGGCGACGGCCGAACGCCGCTCGCCCTCGACAAGCTCCACGCTTCCCAGAAGGTCCGGCGTGTTGGCGAAGCCCACCACATCGGTGAGGAAGCGGCCCATCTCGATCTCGGGGTTGATGCCCGCCTCGATCCGCCGGTACAGCTTCACGACGAAGGATTCATCGACGAGGCTCGTGCTGTTGGATTGCTCGGTCTCGACCGCATGGACGTGTTCGATCGCGACTTCCGGCTCCTGAAGCAGCCTGGCGGTCGGCTGGAAGATCAATTGATCGACGCCGTTGGTGGTGGTCCGGCTGTGCCGGACATTATCCAGCAGCAATTCGATGAACTGCTTGTCGGTCGCGACATCAAATAGCGTGCCTTCGCGCGCGGCCTGACGGACGGCGGCGAGCGCCATCGGGTTGTAGCGTTCGCGGTCGAACCGCACCCAGTCGACCCGGATCGGCAATGTGTAGCGCTGCATCTTGCCGTGCTGCATGGATTCGAAGATCGCAAGCCATGAGCGCGATGCGCCTTCTTCCGTGATCGGGATCGCGGAAGTGACCTTGGTGCTGATCGCGTAGGCGGAGCGCTGCGGAAACCAGCGGGTGCGCGCCAGATGTGCGGGCAGCACGTCGCGCTCGAAAATGCGTCGGGTGCGCTCCAGCGTCACCCATGTCGAACCGGCGGGCACCACCAGCGTCTCGAATTCGGGGAACGGCTCGTGCTGGGTCGACTCCGGCGGCTTCTCTTCCAGCTTGAACCAGTAGAAGCCGTAAGGCGCGAGCGTGATGAGATAAGGCAGTTCGCCGATGGCGGGGAAAGTGGTGCGGCCGAGCATTTCCAGCGGCACGCGATCCTTCCACGGCGCGAGGTTGAGTTCGGTCGCCTGCGCGGAGCGCGACAGGTTGGCGACGCACAGGATGGTCTCGCCTTCATACTGACGGATGTAGGCGACGGTGGCGCGGTTGGTCGGGCGGATGAAGGTGATGCTGCCGCGACCGAATGCCTTGCTGGTCTTGCGCACCGAGATCAGCCGCTTGGTCCAGCTCAGCAGCGACGACAGGCTGCGCGACTGCGCTTCCACGTTGACGGATTCGTAGCCGTAGACCGGGTCCATGATCGGCGGCGCGTAGAGTCGTGCCGGATCGGAGCGCGAGAAGCCGCCATTGCGGTCCGGCGTCCACTGCATCGGCGTGCGCACGCCGTTGCGGTCGCCGAGATAGATGTTGTCGCCCATGCCGATCTCGTCGCCGTAATAGATGATCGGCGTGCCGGGAAACGACATCAGAAGCGAGTTCATCAGCTCGATCTTGCGGCGGTCGTTGTCCATCAACGGCGCGAGGCGGCGTCGGATGCCGACATTGATGCGCGCGCGCGGATCGTTCGCGTAGGTGGACCACAGATAGTCGCGCTCGACGTCGGTCACCATTTCGAGCGTCAGCTCGTCATGGTTGCGCAGGAACAGCGCCCACTGGCAATTGTCGTGGATGTCCGGCGTCTGCCGCAGGATGTCGGTGACGGGGAAGCGGTCTTCCTGCGCGATCGCCATATAGAAGCGCGGCATCAGCGGGAAGTGATAGGCCATGTGACATTCGTCGCCATCGCCGAAATATTGCTGCACGTCCTCGGGCCATTGATTGGCTTCGGCGAGCAGGACTTTTCCTTTCGCGTAGGCGTCGAGTTCGGCGCGCAAGCGTTTGATGACGGCATGCGTCTCGGGAAGATTCTCGTTGTTGGTGCCTTCGCGCTCACACAGATAGGGAATGGCGTCGAGCCGGAAGCCATCGACACCGGCATCGAGCCAGCGTTTCATCACCTGCACGACGGCGCTGACCACGCGCGGATTGTCGAAATTCAAATCCGGCTGATGTGAGAAGAAGCGGTGCCAGTAATAGGCACCGGCTTCGGCGTCCCACGCCCAGTTCGATTTCTCGGTGTCGGTGAAGATGATCCGCGTGTCGAGATATTTCTGGTCGGTGTCGCTCCACACATACCAGTTGCGGGCGCTCGATCCCGGCGGCGAGCGACGCGCGCGCTTGAACCAGACATGCTGGTCGGAGGTGTGGTTGATGACGAGTTCGGTGATGACGCGCAGGCCGCGCCGCTTTGCTTCGGTGATGAAGCGGCGGAATTCCTTCATCGTGCCGAAATCGGGATTGATCGCGCCGTAGTCGGCGATGTCGTAGCCGTCGTCGCGTCCGGGCGAGGGATAGAACGGCAGGAGCCACAGGCAGGTGACGCCCAGCTCCTGCAAATAGTCGAGCTTCTCCGTCAGGCCGGGAAAGTCGCCGATGCCGTCATTGTTGCTGTCGGCGAACGCCTTGACGTGCAACTGGTAGATGACGGCGTCCTTGTACCAAAGCTCGTCGGCTTCGGTCTGCGGCATCTCGGTGATGGAAGGCATGATGTTCATGGCGCGGCCTCACGCCAGACAACGGAAGAGGGCGGCGGGATCGCGCGCGGGATCGATGCGCAGGTGAATGCCGCCCCATTCGACGCCATGCCGTTCGCCGGTAATGATGTTTTCCAGCGCCGCGACGGGGCGAAGCTGGTTGTCGTGGCGCAAATTGACGCCTCCCAGCGGCAGCCAGACAGTGCGTGGGTCGCGTGACATCGCGATGGCCCCGACCACGACATTGCTCTCGTCGGATGTCGATTTCGAGAAGCCGAGAACGGCATCGTCGTCGATGGTGAGGAAATTCAACCGTGCGGTCTGGCGCAGCGCCGCGTTGGCGCGGCGCGCACGGTTGAGGCTCGTGATGTAATCCTTGATGTTGCCGGGCGCGTTCCAGTCCCGCACCTTGATCTCGTACTTCTCCGAGTTGAGATATTCTTCCTTGCCCGGAATGGGGTCGTACTCCAGCAGCTCGAAGCCGTTGTAGATGCCGTATGACGCCGACAGCATCGCTGCGAGCGCCACGCGCGACTTGAACATCCACGGCTCGCCGCCCTGCAAGTGAAACGGCAGGATGTCAGGCGTGTTGACGAAGAAGTTCGGCCGGTAATATTCGCGCTCGGGATAGCCGGTCAGTTCGCTCAAATACTCCTGCATCTCCCATTTCGACGTGCGCCAGGTGAAATAGGTGTAGGACTGCGAGAAGCCGAGCTTGGCGAGGCCCTTCATCAGCTTCGGGCGCGTGAAGGCTTCCGCGAGGAAAATGACGTTCGGATGCTGAAGCTGGATGTCCCTGATGAGCCATTCCCAGAACGGGAACGGCTTGGTGTGCGGATTGTCGATGCGGAAGATCGCGACGCCATGATCGATCCAGAACCGGATCACGTCGCGCAGCGCGTGCCACAGCGCCTGCGCGTCGTCGGACTCGAAATCCGGGTTGTGGATGTCCTCGTATTTCTTCGGCGGATTTTCCGCATAGCGCATCGAGCCGTCGGGACGGCGCTTGAACCAGTTCGGGTGCTGCTTCAGCCACGGGTGATCGGGCGAGCATTGCACGGCGAAGTCGAGCGCGATCTCAAGTCCGCGCGCCTTCGCTTCGCGCACGAGATCGCGAAAATCGTCGAGCGTGCCGAGTTCGGGGTGGATAGCATCGTGGCCGCCGCTTTTGTCACCGATGGCGTAGGGCGAACCGGGATCACCCGGCGCGGCCTTCAGCGCGTTGTTGCGGCCCTTGCGGTTGGTGTGGCCGATGGGATGAATCGGCGTGAAATACAGCACGTCGAATCCCATCGCTTCGATATCGGGCAGGCGGGCGATGCAGTCGCGGAAGGTGCCGTGCTCGCCCGGCACGCTGCCCTGGCTGCGCGGAATCATCTCGTACCACGCGCCGTCCACCGCCCGCGAACGATCCGCCATCAACGGGAAGGCTTTCGATTGCGTGAGGTCGGTGCGCGGCTGGCTTGTGGCCATTGCTTCTTCGACCTCGTCGCTTAAAAGAGAAGCGATGTCGCCGTCTTGCAGGAAGGCTTCGCAAGCCGCCGTGATCGTCAGCGCGCTTGCCTTGTCGTGCGGATCGGCGCGCGTCATCATCGCCGCGCCCTCCAGCGCGTCAAGCGATACGTCCTGACCGGCATCCATCTTCGCCATCACGCCATGCCGCCATGTCGCGAAGGCGTCGGTCCATGCCTCGATGACATAGAGATGACGGCCGACATTTTGCGGTGTGAACGTGCCGGTCCAGCGGTCGTTGCCGTGCAGCCGCATCGGCGCGCGGCTCCATTCTTTTTCGGTTTCCAGCCGCCACAATACGGCTGCCGCCGCGATGTCATGTCCGCCACGAAAAATATCGGCCCACACCTCGATTGGTTCTCCGGCAATGCGCTTGACCGGAAAGCGGCCGTCATCGACGCAGGGAAAAACATCCTCGATATGGAAAACGCCGTTGCCGGGGGATGCTGCCGCGGAAATACCCGGTTGTTGCTGCACGTTTTTCAAGGGCGGAAGCACGGACATCCGTAATGCCTTGTCACGGTTGGGGAGAGTGTCGCTTACCAATGACGCAGTGCGCGAATGGTTCCGCTGGAACGGATTTAAGTGCGGCGGGTTAGGCGTAAACCCGAGCTATGTGTCAGCCTGCCTTTATCCCGGTGAGACAGAATGGATTTGTCCGAAAAAGTGTCCCGATACGGGATCGAGGCGAGCTACATCGACGGCACCGGGCGAGTCCACACAATCGACGAACAGACTTTTCATCGCGTTCTGGACGCGTTGGGACAAGCGCCCGCGCTGGCCGCGCCGATCGTCATCCGTTGCGCGGATGGCGTGGAGATGGACGATCTCGTCACGCGGCTGTCGCATTTGCGCGAATGGCAAATTCTCGATGCCGATGACCGGGTGATGTTGTCGTCCGCCGATGCGCGTCAGCATGACGCGCGGTTGGCCTTCGGCACATATCGTTTGCGGGGGCACGGCGGCGAAGCCGTGGAAGCCTCTCTCATCGTCGCGCCGGAGCGCGCCTATGAAGGCGCGTTCGATCGTCGCTGGCTGCTGGCGGTGCAGCTCTACGGCGTCCGTTCGCGCGGGAATTGGGGGATTGGCGATTTTTCCGATCTGCAAGATGTGATGCGGTGGGCGGCGGGTCTCGGCGCGGCGGGCGTCGGCCTCAATCCGTTGCATGCCCTGTTCGATGACGAAGCGGAAGATTGCAGTCCGTATTCGCCGAACAGCCGGCTGTTCCTGAACTCGATCTATATCGACGTGGCGGCGCTGCCGGAATTGCCGGAGCGATTCGCTGATGAAAACCGCGCGGAGATCGAGCGGTTGCAGAATTCCGAGCTGGTGGATTATGCAGGCGTCGCGGCGCTGAAGCAGCGCGGCCTGAAGCTCGCTTTCACGCAGTTCAAGACCCGCACCACGCTCAGGCGCAAAGCGTCGTTCGATGCGTTTCGCCGCGAGCGCGGCAGGACATTGTCACGCTTCGCCTGCTTCGAGGCGTTGCGGAAGACATACCGGGCTGCGTGGTGGGAATGGCCAGAGCCGTGGCGTCAGCCGGATGACAATGCGCTCGCGGAATTTCGCCGGGGCGAGGTTGCGGACGACATCGCCTTTACAGAATTCGTCCAGTGGTGCGCGCACGAGCAGTTGCAGGCCTGCGCGGCGCTGGGTGATGACCTTAATCTTCCCGTGGGGCTTTATCTCGACATCGCTGTCGGCGTGAAATCCGGCGGCTTCGATGCGTGGAACGAGCAGGCCGCGATCTCGCGGCGGCTCTCGGTCGGCGCGCCGCCGGACCAACTCAACACCGCCGGACAGGATTGGGGATTGGCGGGCTTCAACACGGCGGGGCTGGAAGCGCGGAGCTTCATGCCGTTTCGCGACGTGCTGGCGGCCTCGATGCGCTATGCGGGCGCGGTGCGGCTCGATCATGTGCTGGGGCTGAACCGCATCTACGTGGTGCCGTCAGGCTTTCCGCCAGACAGCGGCGCCTACATCCGCATGCCGTTCGAGGCGATGCTGGCGAGCGTGGCGATCGAAAGCGTCGCGCATCGTTGCATCATGATCGGTGAAGACCTCGGCACCGTGCCGGACGGCTTTCGCGAAAAGCTCGCCGACTGGGCGGTCTGGTCCTATCGCGTGATGATCTTCGAGCGCGGCGAAGGCGGCGCGTTCAATGCAGCGGAAAATTATCCGGCGCACGCGCTGGTGACGTTCAGCACGCACGATCTGCCGACCTTCGCGGGCTGGCGGTCCGGCCACGACATCGCGCTCAAGCAGGCGCTGCACATCGATCCGGGCGAAAGCCTTGCCGGGCGCGAACATGCCGTGCGGGAGCTCGATCGGCTGCTCGATGGGGCGGGCGGATTCGACGCGGTGCTGGCCTGTCTCGCGCAAACCCCGTCGCGGCTTCTCGGTGTCGCGACCGAGGATCTGCTCGGGGTGATGGATCAGGCCAACGTGCCGGGTACGATAAATCAGCATCCCAACTGGCGGCGCAAGCTGCCGGTGCCGCTGCATGACTGGGACAGGGACATCGATATCGGCGGGCTTGCGGAAGCGTTGCGGTCGCGGATTGTATCGCACTGAGGGCGTCCGGCCTTGCAGTTGAAATCCGCGGGTTGCATTTCGGGAACGAAATTTCGGATCGCCTGTTGGGGTGACATCACGGGATTGAGGAGATCCACATGTCACTCGGCACGATTATTCTGATTATTCTGATCATTGCGTTGCTTGGCGGTTTCAGCGGCATCGGCGGCGGCCCGTTCTACGGCACCGGTTATTACGGCGGCGGTGGCCTTGGCCTCGTCATCATCATTCTGGTGATTTTGCTGTTGATGGGACGCATTTGACGCCCATCGGATTTGAAAAGCCCGCCCGTCCAGGCGGGCTTTTTTTGATGAGTGCGCGCCATGTCGCAGCCTTGTCCCCGTTGCTCTCCGTCAGTTGATTTGGCCGGGAAGGGGCCGGGTGATTGATTTGCGGCACCGGCAAAGGCCGCATATCGTCGGCGACACGTCGCAAAGGGAGTGCAAGATGACATCGAATTCGGCATTGGCTTCGGATGAAATCGGCCTGACCAGGGTCGCGCCGCTGTCGCGGCGAGGCTTCATGGCGGCTTCGGCGGCCACCGCCGCGGGCTATACGCTGGCTGCAGGGCCGGTGCGGGCGGATGTCGTCAAGACCGACACCACCGGGCTCGAAGCCGGCGATGCCGCCATTCCGGTGCAGGGCGGCACGATGCCGGGCTATTTCGCGCGGCCCGCCGGGGTCAAGAATCCGCCCATCGTTCTGGTGGCGATGGAAATCTTCGGACTGCACGAATACATCAAGGACGTGACGCGCCGTCTCGCCAGGCTCGGCGCGTTCGCGGTCGCGCCCGATTATTATTATCGCGCGGGCACCGATCTCACCAGGATCACCGAAATCCCCAAGCTGATGCCGATCGTCAACGCCAAGCCGGACAGCGAACTGCTGTCCGACCTCGATGCCACGGCGGCGTGGGCGAAGTCGCAAGGCGGCGATTCGGAGCGGCTCGGCATCATCGGCTTTTGCCGGGGCGGGCGCAGCGTCTGGGAATATGCCGCCCATAGCACTCAGTTGAAGGCGGGTGTCGCTTTCTACGGTTCGCTGATCGATCCGCCGAACCCGCTCTGGCCGAAAAGCCCGATGCAACTGGCAGGCGAGATGAAAGCGCCGGTGCTCGGCCTCTACGGCGCGGAGGATCAGGGCATTCCGCCCGCGCAGGTCGAGCAGATGAAGGCGGCGCTGGCCGCCGCTGGAAAGACGGCGGAATTCCACATCTTCCCCGGCGCGCCGCACGGCTTCCATGCCGATTACCGGCCGAGCTACCGCAAGGAGCAGGCCGAACAGGCATGGAGCGAGATGCAGGCCTGGTTCAAGAAATACAATGTGCTGACCTGATCCCCGGCTTGCCGTGCCGCCCGGACATGGCCGACAATGAGGGCGGGCGGATGGCCCGCTGTCGGGGGCGGCAATGGAAGAGGCGGCAAAGAGGGCGAAGTCCCGCGGCATCGTCGCGGGACTGGTCATCGCGGGTCTGCTGGCGGCATTGCCGCTCGCGGTCTGGATGGATCTCACCAACCTGACGGAAGCGTCGCTGCGCAGACAGGCGAGCGACCTGAATTCCGTCATCACCGGCGTGCGCGGCTATTACGCCCGCAACATCGTGGCGCGGGTGCTTGCTTCTCCCGGCGCGACGCAGGTGGTGCACAATTACGAGGAGATACCGGGCGCGATCCCGATTCCCGCCACGTTGTCGCTCGAACTCGGCGCGGTCATCAGCGATCAGCAGAAGAACATCCATTACCGCTTCGTCTCGGACTACCCCTTCGCCAACCGCGTGCCGCACAATCTCGATGCATTCGAGAAGGCTTCGCTCGCGAGCCTGAGGGAAAATCCCAAGCAGGCGCTGGTGGATTCTGAATGGAGTCCGTTTCACGACCGCGTCCGTTACATCGTTCCGGTGACGATGGGCCCGGCCTGCGTCAGTTGCCACAACACCCACCCGGAAAGCCCGAAGCGCGACTGGAAGGTGGGCGACGTGCGCGCAATTCAGGAGATCGACATCAGCCAGCCGATCGCGGCCAACATCTTCTCGTTCAAATGGCTGTTGGGCTATTTCGTGCTGGCGGCGATCAGCGGCATTTCGTTCCTGACGCTGCAACTCAAGCAGAGCCGGACCATCCGCACCATGAACACGGAACTGGAATCGGCGAACGATTTCCTCGCGACATTGTCGATGAAGATTTCCCGCTATATCTCGCCGCAGATCTACACCAGCATTTTCAGCGGCCGGAAGGACGTCACCATCCATACCGAGCGCAAGAAGCTGACGATCTTCTTCTCCGACATCCAGAACTTCACGGCGACCACCGAGCGGTTGCAGCCCGAACTCATCACGGAACTGTTGAACGAGTATTTCACCGAGATGTCCGCCATCGCGATGGCCTATGGTGGCACCATCGACAAGTTCATCGGCGATGCGATGCTGATTTTCTTCGGCGATCCCGAAACCAGGGGCGATGTCGCGGATGCGCAGGCCTGCCTGAAGATGGCGTGGGAGATGCAGCGCCGCCTCACGGAGCTGAACGCGAAATGGCGTCACGCCGGAATCGAGGAACCGTTTCAGGTTCGCATGGGCATCAATTCGGGCTTCTGCAATGTCGGCAATTTCGGCAGCAATGACCGGATGGACTACACCATCATCGGCGCGGAGGCGAACCTCGCGGCACGGCTGCAATCAATCGCCCAGCCGGGCCAGATCGTGGTCAGCTACGAGACCTATGCGCTGGTGCGCGGCGATGTCGCCGCGCATGAACTTGCGCCGATCACGATGAAGGGAATTTCGCGTCAGGTCGTGCCTTATGCGGTGGATCGCGTGCTGGACGAGGGTGGTGGCAAGCGCGACATCGTGGTGGAACGGATGGCCGGGCTCGATCTCTATTTCAATCCCGGCGCGGTTGCGCCTGCGGATGCCGAGCGGGTGAAATCGATTCTGGCCGATGCGATGGCCTCTCTGGAGGCCGGGCAGCCGAAACCGGCCTGAGCAGATTTATCCTTTAGCCGCCTATTCGTCGGTGACCTCGGTCGAAGGCCGGTCGCTGCCGCTCGCGGTCTCCTCATGCCATTTTCCGTCGGAATCCTCGTACTGGATGACCTCGGTGCGTCCGGGTACCCGCTGTTCCAGCGCGGCCGCGGTCGCCGCGTCATAGGCCGCCTTGCGGCTGGGGTAGGTTTCGGAAAACACGCCGTTGAACTTGTAGGCCCAGCCTCCGTCATGCTCGACGATCTGATAGACGACCTTGGTCATGTCCTCGCCTCGTGTCTTGTTGTTCTCAACGCACGAATCCGGCCCCGGTTCGCGGGGCGCCGGCCTTGCAGAACAGATGGGAGGCCGCCGGCGGGTCTCAACGGGGCGCGTTAAGACTTTCACCGCAATTCGAGCGAAAAAGAACGAAACGCCAAGGCCGGAATAGACGTGGATGGAACGCGCGACACCACATCTTGTCGCGAACGAAACCGGGCGTGCTATGAATCGCTGATTCGGGCGCGTTTCGTTCCGCGCGTGTTCCAAAGGTTAAGGCGCGTTGAGATGTCCGTCGCAAAATGGGGCATCGCGCGCCGAAACGTCGAGCCGGGAGAGTCGGATGTGGAAATGGGCCGCTGTGTTCGCGATGACGCTCACGCTGATCGGGCGGGCTGGAATCGGGCAAGCCGTCGCGCAGGACGTGCCCGGCATCGAGATCTGCACCGCCGAGAAAACCATGGAGCGGCGCACGAGCTGCCTGCAAAGCAACGTCAATTTCCTGATGCGCTCCATCGCCAAGCTGACGCAGGACAATCAGCAGAAGATTGACGCCGCCAACCGGCAGATCGATGCGCTGAAGGCGTCCGTCGTCAGCCTTCAGGCCAAGGTGAACGAATTGCAGGCCGCGAAGGCCGCGCCCGCGCCTGCGAAGCCGAAAGAACCGGCCGCGAAATAATGAGCGGCGCGCAGGGCGAGGCCAGTTTCGTCTATGTACTCGGCTGCGTGCACAAGGGCCGCACTATCACCTATGTCGGCTGGACCAACGATGTCGAACGGCGGCTGGCGCAACATAATTCCGGCACCGGCGCGCGCTCGACGCGTGGGCGCACATGGGCGCTTTTGCATGTGGAGACGTTCGCGACCCGCAACGAGGCGATGAGCCGCGAATGGCATCTCAAGCGCGACCGTGCGTTCCGCAAGCGGCTGACGCAGAAGATCGCGGCCGGTTGAGCCGGATTACTTCTCCCGCCGGTTCAGGAACGCGACGCGCTCGAACAAATGCACGTCCTGTTCGTTCTTCAACAGCGCGCCGTGCAGCGGCGGGATCATCTTGCGCGGATCGCTTTCGCGCAGCACCTCGGGCGTCACATCCTCGTTGAGCAGGAGCTTCAGCCAGTCCAGCAGTTCGGAGGTCGAGGGCTTCTTCTTCAGGCCCGGCATGTCGCGCAGGTCGAAAAACAACCGCAGCGCCTCGTCCACCAGCCGCTGCTTGATGCCGGAGAAGTGCACCTCGACGATGGCCTTCATCGTCTCGACATCCGGAAACTTGATGTAGTGGAAGAAGCAGCGGCGCAGGAACGCGTCGGGCAGTTCCTTCTCGTTGTTGGAGGTGATGATGATGATCGGGCGTTGCGCGGCCTTGATGGTCTCGCCGGTCTCGTAGACATGGAATTCCATGCGGTCGAGTTCGAGCAGCAGATCGTTGGGAAATTCGATGTCGGCCTTGTCGATCTCGTCGATCAGCAGCACCGGGCGCGTGTCATGGGTGAACGCCTCCCACAATTTGCCGCGCTTGATGTAGTTGGCGATGTCCGACACGCGCGGGTCGCCGAGCTGGCTGTCGCGCAGGCGCGACACGGCGTCGTATTCATAGAGACCTTGCTGCGCCTTGGTGGTGGACTTAACGTGCCAAGTCAGCAGCGGGGCCTTGAGTCCTTGCGCGATTTCCTCGGCCAGCACGGTCTTGCCGGTGCCGGGCTCGCCCTTCACCAGCAGCGGGCGTTGCAGGTAGATCGCCGCGTTGACCGCGATCTTGAGGTCGTCGGTTGCGACGTAATTCTCGGTGCCGGTGAATTTCATGATGCCGTTCTTGGATCGAGAGGAGGCGCGGGCCTTCCCGGTTGCATATGAAGATATATTCCGGAAAAGCCGCGCAAGGTATTCTCAATGTAGGCAAAAAGCCGCTCCGGTAAAGCGCAAAGCTGCATGGCGGCGTGCTTGACGGGCAGGCACCCTTGCGCGAACGTCATGCGATGTTTCTGCAATTCTTCACATCGTTGCGGCAGGCCAATGTGCCGGTCACGTTACGCGAGTACCTCACCTTGATGGAGGCGCTCGACGCGGGCTTGCCCGAGCATAATGTGGAGAATTTCTACTATCTGGCACGCGCGGCGCTGGTGAAGGACGAACGCAACCTCGACAAGTTCGATCGCGTGTTCGGCGAGACCTTCAAGGGGCTGGAATCCCTGTCGGAAGCGGTCGGTGAAACCGCTGTTCCGGCGGAGTGGCTGAAGAAGCTCACCGAAAAATATCTCAGCGAGGAGGAGAAGAAGAAGCTCGAGGCGCTCGACTGGAACAAGCTGATGGACACGCTGCGCAAGCGGATGGAAGAGCAGAAGAAGCGCCATCAGGGCGGCAACAAGTGGATCGGCACGGGCGGCACCTCTCCGTTCGGCGCTTATGGCTACAACCCCGCGGGCATCCGCATCGGGCAGGACGGAAACCGGAATTTTCGTGCCGTGAAGGTCTGGGACCGCCGCGAGTTCAAGGACCTCGACGGCAATGTCGAACTCGGCGTGCGCAACATCAAGGTCGCGCTGCGGCGCCTGCGGAAGTTCGCCCGCACCGGGGCCGCCGACGAACTCGATCTCGACACCACCATCAGGCAGTCGGCCAATCGCGGCTATCTCGACGTGCATCTACGCCCCGAGCGGCACAACGCCGTCAAGGTTTTGATCTTTTTCGACATCGGCGGATCGATGGACGCGCATATTGCGCAGGTCGAGGAATTGTTCTCGGCGGCGCGCACCGAATTCAAGCACATGGAATATTTCTACTTCCACAACTGCCTCTATGAGAGTGTGTGGAAGAACAACCACCGCCGTTACAACGAGCGGACCGCGACATGGGACGTGCTGCATAAATATCCGTCCGACTACAAAGTGATCTTTGTCGGCGATGCGGCGATGAGCCCCTACGAGATCGCGGTGCCGGGCGGCTCGGTCGAGCATGTTAATCCCGAGCCGGGCGCGGTATGGTTGCAAAGGGTGCTTCAGACCTATCCGAATGTCGTCTGGCTCAATCCCGAGCAGCGGCGCTATTGGGATTATTCGGAATCCACCGCGATGATCCGCAAACTGTTCGAGAACCGGATGTATCCGCTGACGCTCGAGGGGATCGAGGAAGCCATTCGCGAGCTTGCGCGAAAAACGAAATAAACAGGGAGGGCTTATGGCTCAGACAATTCACCGCGGCATCAAGACGCTGCTCGATGAAGCCAACCGCGAGATCGAGGCGATCAAGGCGCCCGACCTGATCGCCTCAATGAAGGATGAAAATATCCTCATCGTCGATCTGCGCGATCCGCGCGAGATCGAGCGCGAGGGCCGCATCCCCGGCGCGTTTCATTGTCCGCGCGGCATGCTTGAATTCTGGCTCGATCCGGCAAGCCCCTATGCCAAGCCCGCCTTCCAGCAGGACAAGAAGTTCATCTTCCACTGTGCCTCGGGCTGGCGCTCGGCGCTGGCGGCCAAGACCGCGCAGGACATGGGACTGAAGCCGGTCGCGCATCTCGACGGCGGCTTCACGGCATGGCGCGAGGCGGGCGGCCCCATCGAGCGCGTCGAGCCGCACAAACCCAAAACGTGAGGATTGGCCATGAGCGATCCGCTGGTTTCGACGTCATGGCTGCGCGAGCATCTCATCGACCCCGATGTCCGGATCGTCGATGCGGCCTACCGGATGCCGGCGATGCGGCCGCCGGCGGCGGCGGAGGAATATGCCGCGCGGCATGTTCCCGGCGCGGTGTTCTTCGATGTCGATGTGATCGCGGATCGTTCAAGCTCGTTGCCGCACATGCTGCCGTCGCCTGAGCAGTTCGCGCGCGATGTCGGCGGCCTTGGCATCGGCAACGACGATCTTGTGGTGATCTACGATCGCGGCGACTACATGGGCGCGCCGCGCGCGTGGTGGATGTTCGGCGTGTTCGGCCATCAGCGCGTCAAGGTGCTGGACGGCGGATTGAAGAAATGGATGTCCGAGAGCGGCGCGGTCGAGAGCGCCTCGGTGACGCCCGCGCCGAAAACCTTTCAGGCGCGGCTCGATGACAAGCGCGTCCGCGGCCTTGAAGATATCCGGAAGAATGTCGAGATTTGCGCCGAGCAGGTGATCGATGCGCGCTCGCGCGAGCGCTATGAAGGCACCGCGCCCGAGCCTTGGCCCGGCCGCCGCCCGGGCCGCATTCCCGGCAGCCTCAACGTGCCGTTCACCGATCTGATCGATCCGGCGACCGGCGAGATGCGCCGCGTGAGCGAATTGCAAAAGATATTTATCTCGGCGCATGCCGATCTCGCTCGTCCCATCGTCACGTCATGCGGTTCGGGCGTGACGGCCGGTGTGCTGTCGCTGGCGCTGGCGCGTCTCGGTGTGGACAGCGCGCTCTATGACGGCTCATGGGCGGAGTGGGGATTGCCCGACGGCCCGCCGGTCGCAACCGGCAAGCCTTGAGAGCAGGACAATGATCCGCTGAGCGGTTGCCTGGCGCGGCGATGATGCTACCGGCGCGGCGGCAGGGTGCCGGCGACGGTTGGCGCGGGCGCTGCCGCGGTCGTCGATGCCGGCTCGAACAGCGGGAAGAAACTGGGCTCCACGGGTGGCGGGGCGGGGCGAACGACGCGGCGGCGGTAATGATGATGCGCGCGGGCGCGGGCGCGCGCCTTGGCGCGGATCGCTGCGCGCTTGCGCGCGACGGCTCTGGTCTTGATGGCCGATGCCGGTGCGGCCGCAGGCTTGGCTACAGGTTGCGGCTGGGCCTCGATGCTGGCCGTGGTGATGGCGTCGGTCAGGGGAATCGGTGGCGGGTCCGGAATGACGATACGCGGGATGGCCGCTTCGTCTTCCGGCGTCGCCGGTTCGGTTTCCGTCAAGGGCGTGGGCGCAGGGGCCGGAGCAGGGTCTACCGGCTGCGAAGCCGGCGGCTCGGCGGCGGGGGGCTCGACCTGCAACATCGCGAGCGTCGGCGTCTCGGCGATGAAGCTGGAGGCGGGGGCTTGCAGATTCCGCAGCGGAGCGGCGGCGAATTCCTCATGGGTCGCGCGCAGAAGTGCCGCCGCGCCCAGGCCGAAAACCAGTACGGATGCCGCAAGGGCCACCGTGATCGCCAAAAGCCGGAACCCGGGAAGCATGGTGCGATCGTATCCTGCCAGCGGAGCGCGAAATCGAGAGCCAAAGTCCTTGCCTGAGTGATGGTGTGATGGGCCATGCGGCGTATGGCCCAAAAACTACCGTCGAATCAGGATGATCCAAGGATAGCCCCGGATCGGCGGGCGCGCCGCCGAAAACCCGCTGGCGGCCCGAATTCACGGTGGATAGCGATTTTGTGTTCCGGAGTGTCGCAAAAAAGTCAGCACGGCAGGGCTTTTTTGGTTCATGTCTTGAATGTGCCGCTATCGTGAGCGATTGCATTAACGATACGGTGTCCGCTTCGCACTATCATAGGGGCATGATGTCCAACCGCCTTTCGATGAGCCTTCTGGTGCTGGCCGCAGGCGTGGCCGGAGTTCCAGCCGCGCAGGCCCAGACCTATCAGCAGCCCGGTTATTATGGGCAGCAGCAGCCCGATCCCTACCAGCAGGACCGTGCGCCGGATTTCGACCGCGTCGGCGATCGCGGCGACGGCTCACTGTCGCCGCCCGGCTTCCAGCAGCCCGGCCCGCCGCAGCCCGGTTACCAGTCATCCTCCGCGCAGCAGCCGGCCTATCCGCAGGGGCCGATCCTGTCGCCGGACGATCCGCGCTATGGCCGTCCGCCGGGCGCGCCTCCGCTGAATTATTCCAACAACGGGCAGCAGGGTGCGCCGCAGCCGCAGAACGCTTCGGGTTACGACAGTCCGCGTCCGCCCGGCAGCGTCGATGCGTCCGGCGCGCCGCGTCCGGCCGTCGATTCGCAAGGACGGCCGATGACGGTTGCCGTCCTGCCGGTCGAGGACCAGCCGGAAACCGGCCCGCGTCAGGAATTGTCGCCGCGCCTGCGCCGTCAGGAAGTCAACTATCAGACCAAGGAGCCCGCGGGCACGATCATCGTCGATACCGCGAACACGCAGCTCTATTACATCCTCGGCCATGGCCGGGCGATCCGTTATGGCGTGCGTGTGGGACGTGACGGCTTCACCTGGACCGGCGTGCAGAAGATCACCCGCAAGGCCGAATGGCCCGACTGGCATCCGCCGCCAGAGATGATCGAGCGCCAGCCCTATCTGCCGCGCTTCATGGCGGGCGGCGACGGCAACCCGCTCGGCGCGCGCGCCATGTATCTCGGCAACACGGTGTATCGCATTCACGGCACCAACCAGCCGTCGACGATCGGCAAGTTCGTCTCCTCGGGCTGCATCGGCATGCTGAACGAGGACGTCGAGGATCTGTTCGATCGCGTCAAGGTAGGCACCCGCGTCGTGGTGTTGCCGGGCGGTCCGCCGCCGGCGGTTGCCACGGCTCAGCCCGCCGCCGATACGGCCGGTTATGGCCCGTCCGCGAACGCCGCGCCGCAAGGCTCGGTCGGCAACGGCGTGGCCAATGGTCAGGCGAATGCCAGTTACGGTGTCCCCAATCAGGGACCGGCGGCGGTGCCGCCGCTGCCAAGCCCGGTGACGGTGCGCTGAGAAGATCGTCGATCCGATTTCAAATGCCCGCGCCCGTCGCGGGCATTTTTGTTTATGACCTGTTTGTTTATGACTTGGCGGCGCGCGCGGCGTTGGGTGGTTTGCCGTAACGCGCGCGGAACGCGCGGTAGAACGTCGAGAGATCGGAAAATCCGCATTTGAACGCGATGTCCGCGATCGGCCCGGTCGCGCCGTTTCTCAACATGCCGAATGCAGCCTCCAACCGCATGGCCATCAATTCCTCGCTGAAGGTCGAGCCGTGCTTGCTCAAGGCATGCTGGACCGATCGCGCGGACATCCCCAGCCGTCCGCCGACATCTTCGGCCGTGAGATCGAGAATGCGATAGTGACGTGCGATCTGCTTGCGGATATCGGCGACGCGCGTATCGGGCTTTTTGGCTTGCGGTTTTGCAGGCTGCGATCCGCGCGCTTGCAGGATGGCCGCTGCGAGATGGGCGATATAATCGCCCGAAGCCACGTCCAGCGGTTCGCCGAGATCGTCCTTCGCATGCAACAGCTCCTGAATGGTTTGAGCCAGCAGCCGCTGCGCCGCGGGATTGGTTTTCAGGCGCGTCGCTGCCAGTAGTTCAAGCATCCGTCCGGGTTGATCAAGAACTTCGCGCGGCAACAGGATCACGTTCGAGTGGCCGCTGTGCGGCGTCGCACATTCGCTGGGAAGATCCATCGCCAGCACGGTCATCTCGCCGCGTTTCAGATCGACCTTGCGGTTGAACTGGCGAACGCTCATCGGCGTCTCGCCGTGGTTGATGACGATCATGATGCGGTCGTCGCCATCCTGACGCAGCTTTGCTTCGGAACGCAGCACGGTCACCGCGCCGTCCGCGATGGTATTGGCCGCGCCGACCTGAATGCGGCCGAGTTGCAGGACGGACACCTCGCCGTGAAACTTCCGGCTGGTGACGATCCCCATTTCGAACGACGAGCCGATCGCATCCATGGAGTCCGCCCATAGTCTGGCGCGGATGCGGGCCGGAAGGGCGGAGGGAAGCTGATCCGATGTAAAATGAAATCTTGGCATGGGAACAGTTCGCCTCGGATTCGGTGGTTTGGCTATTGCATTCGGCGCAAAGCCTTTGCGCGATACGCAAGGACGGCGCGGGCGCATTCCACAATGATCGACGGCGGCATGGCAAGGGGCATGTGGTTGCGCGCCATCTCGGTCATGCGAGGGCGGCTCATCGCCCTTTCGGTTTCTCAAAGGGGCGGGACATTCGATGCAGAAGTTTTTGATCGCGGCTGTCGCGGTGCTGGCGGCGACGGCCGCGCATGGCGCCGACATTGCAGGGCGGCCGTATACGAAAGCCGCCGCGCTTTCTGCCGCGTATAACTGGAGCGGATTTTATATCGGGTTGAATGCGGGATATGGCTGGGAAGACCCTTCGGTGGCCTACGCGCCGAACCAGACCGTCATTTCCGGAGCCGGGGCGACGTACCCGACAGGCTCGTGGAATAATTCCGGCGCTCTCGGTGGTTTGCAGGCCGGCTACAACTGGCAGTTCGACCGGCGGTGGGTGGCGGGCCTTGAGGCCGATATCGATGCCTCCGCAATCAAGGGTTCGGATGCGTCCGCCGGCCGGGTCGGATATGGCGCGGCGGCATTTACCACCAGCCAGAAAGTCGACTGGTTCGGCACGGTCCGGGGCCGCATCGGTTTCCTGCCGACAGACCGTCTCCTCGTCTACGGCACGGGCGGCCTCGCTTATGGTGAAGTGAAAGAAGCTACGTCCATGTTCCATGCGGGTTTGAACGTCACCGGCGGCGGGTTCGGCGTGAGTTGCCCGACAAACCAGACTTGCTTTGTCGGATCGGCGTCGGGGGTACGTACCGGCTGGACGGCGGGCGCGGGGTTTGAATATGCGTTCGCTCAGAACCTGACCGTGAAGGCTGAATATTTGTACGTCGATCTCGGCGGCAGCAGCGTTGTCGGCACGGCGCTCAACGGTAACGGCCAAACGCCCGCATCCTACACAGCGAGCATTTCGCGCCTTGGGTTCAATATCGTCCGTGGCGGTCTGAACTACCGGTTCTGACGGGTTGCAACGCATACATGAAAAAGCCCGGCATCTCTGCCGGGCTTTTGTTCGCGCATTCAGGCTAACTCACACGATGCCGAGGGCGCGCATCGCTTCCGCGACTCGGATGAAGCCCGCGACATTGGCGCCGAGCACGTAATTGCCGGGCGCGCCATAAGTGTCGGCCATCTCGGCGCAACGGTCGTGGATGTTGTGCATGATGGTTTCGAGGCGCTTCTCGGTGGCCTCGAAGGTCCATGAATCGCGCGAGGCGTTCTGCTGCATTTCCAGCGCACTGGTCGCGACGCCGCCGGCGTTCGCGGCCTTGCCCGGCGCGAACAGAATTCCGGCGTCGAGGAACGCACGCACCGCTTCCGGCGTGGACGGCATGTTGGCGCCTTCGCCCACCGCGATCAGTCCGTTCTTCAGGAGCGTGTGTGCATCCTGGCCGTTGAGTTCGTTCTGCGTCGCCGACGGCATCGCGACCTCGGCGGGAACGTCCCAGATTCGTCCTTCGGGCACGAACTTCGCGCCACGGCCGCGCGCCTTGGCATAGTCCGCGATGCGGCCGCGCTTGACCTCCTTGATCTCCTTGAGGAGGGCGAGATCAATCCCGGCCTCATCGACGACATAGCCGCCGGAATCCGAGCAGGCGATGACCCGGCCGCCGAGTTCGGTGACCTTTTCGATGGTGTAGACGGCGACATTGCCGGAGCCGGACACGATCACCTTCTTGCCGTCGAAGCCCTGGTTGCGCGTTTGCAGCATGCGCTCGACGAAATAGGTCGCGCCGTAGCCGGTCGCCTCGGTGCGCACCTGTGAGCCGCCCCAGGCGAGGCCCTTGCCGGTGAGAACGCCGGATTCGTAGCGGTTAGTGATGCGCTTGTAATGGCCGAACATGTAGCCGATCTCGCGCCCGCCGACGCCGATGTCGCCCGCCGGCACGTCGGTATATTCGCCGAGATGGCGATACAATTCGGTCATGAACGATTGGCAGAAGCGCATGATCTCGCGGTCGGAGCGCCCCTTCGGATCGAAATCGGAGCCGCCCTTGCCGCCGCCGATCGGCATGCCGGTGAGGGCGTTCTTGAACGTCTGCTCGAAGCCGAGGAATTTGATCGTGCCCAGATAGACCGTCGGATGGAAACGAATGCCGCCCTTGTAGGGACCGAGCGCCGAATTGAACTGAACGCGGAAGCCGCGATTGATGTGGATGTCGCCTTTGTCATCCGTCCACGGCACGCGGAAGATGATCTGCCGTTCCGGCTCGCAGATGCGCTCGATCAGCGCGTCTTCGGCGTAATGCGGATGCTTGGCGATGACGGCGCCCAGACTGTCGAGCACCTCGCGGACCGCTTGATGGAATTCTTCTTCGCCGGGATTGCGGCGCAGGACATCGGTAAAAATGGGCTGGAGTTTTTCGTCGAGCATTTAATCCTTCACCTGTGATTTTCAGACACGACAGGATGCAACCGCTCACAAGGATCGGCTCGCGATGATTGGATGCTGTCGTTTGCGCCCGGCGCGCGTTACCGGTGGTAAGTGTCATGCGCAGCAGCGTCAATTGCTGAAAATTCGCGTGCGACATTCTGTGCAGTTGACGGTTGCTTGTTATGCGCAACAGCGGCGGCTGGAAGCGGCTCGTCCTGTCTGGTCCGCGCGCGAACGGCAAGCGATGCCGAGACGCGGCTCGCGAGGGCCATTTGTCATGGGAAAGTACTGAAAAAGCTCGCATCCGGCGGTTTTTGAGGGAGAACGGTGGGCGCGGATGGTTGCCCTTTCCGGCGCGTCCCATTACATCCGTAACAAGCAAATTCCCGCACAGACAGCCTCATCGAGGGGCTTTGAAGGATCACGATGGCGCGCCAGTTCGTCTATTTCATGCAGGGCCTGACCAAGGCTTATCCCACCCGCAAGGTGCTCGATAACGTCCATCTGTCGTTCTATCCGGATGCCAAAATCGGCGTGCTCGGCGTCAACGGCGCGGGCAAATCGACGCTGCTCAAGATCATGGCGGGCATCGACAAGGATTATAACGGCGAGGCCTGGGTCGCCGAGGGTGCGCGCGTCGGCTATCTCGAACAGGAGCCGCAGCTCGATCCGAACAAGTCCGTCCGAGAGAACGTGATGGAGGGTGTCGCCAAGCAGAAGGCGATTCTCGATCGCTACAACGACCTCGCGGTGAACTATTCGGACGAGACCGCCGACGAGATGACGAAATTGCAGGACGAGATCGAAGCCCAAGGGTTATGGGATCTCGACAGCAAGGTCGATCAGGCAATGGACGCGCTGCGCTGCCCGCCGGACGACGCGGACGTCACCAAGCTCTCGGGCGGCGAGCGCCGCCGCGTCGCGCTGTGCAAGCTGCTGCTCGATGCGCCGGACCTGTTGCTGCTCGACGAGCCGACCAACCATCTCGACGCCGAAAGCGTCTCATGGCTGGAAGGCCATCTGCGCAACTATCCCGGCGCGATCCTGATCGTGACCCACGACCGCTACTTCCTCGACAACGTCACGAGCTGGATTCTCGAACTCGATCGCGGCAAGGGCATTCCCTACGAGGGCAACTACTCGTCGTGGCTTGTTCAAAAACAGAAGCGTCTCGAGCAGGAAGGCCGCGAGGACGCCGCCCACCAGAAGACATTGGCGCGCGAGCAGGAATGGATCGCGTCCTCGCCGAAAGCCCGTCAAGCCAAGTCCAAAGCGCGCTATCAGCGCTACGAGGACCTGCTCAAGCAGGCGAACGAGAAGCAGACGCAGACCGCGCAGATCATCATTCCTGTCGCTGAACGTCTCGGCAACAACGTCATCGACTTCGAGGGTCTCACCAAAGGTTTCGGCGACCGTCTGTTGATCGACAATCTCACCTTCAAGCTGCCGCCGGGCGGCATCGTCGGCGTGATCGGCGCCAATGGTGCTGGCAAGTCCACGCTGTTCAAGATGATCACCGGGCAGGAGAAGCCGGATGCCGGTACCATCACCACGGGCGAATCGGTGCATCTCGGTTATGTCGATCAGTCGCGCGACGCGCTCGACGGCAAGAAAACCGTGTGGGAGGAAATCTCCGGCGGCAACGACCAGATTCTGCTCGGCAAGAAGGAAGTGAACTCGCGCGGCTATTGCTCGGCCTTCAACTTCAAGGGTGCGGACCAGCAGAAGAAGGTCGGCGCGCTGTCGGGCGGTGAGCGCAACCGCGTGCATCTGGCCAAGATGCTGAAGTCGGGCGCCAACGTATTGCTGCTCGACGAGCCGACCAACGATCTCGACGTCGATACGCTGCGTGCGCTGGAGGAGGCGCTAGAGGATTTCGCCGGCTGCGCCGTCATCATCAGCCATGACCGCTGGTTCCTCGACCGCATCGCCACCCACATGCTGGCGTTCGAGGGCGACAGCCATGTCGAATGGTTCGAGGGCAACTTCCAGGATTACGAGAAGGACAAGCTGCGCCGTCTCGGCCAGGATGCTGCGATCCCGCACCGGGTGAAGTACAAGAAACTGACAAGATAGGTTTTGCATGGCTGACTGGGACGCTCGCCAATATCTCAAATTCGAGGACGAGCGCACGCGCCCCTCGCGCGATCTGCTGGCGCAGATTCCTTTGACCGCGCCGCGCCATGTGGTCGATATCGGCTGCGGGCCGGGCAATTCCACCGAGCTTTTGGTGCAGCGCTGGCCGGATGCGAAGGTCACCGGCATCGACACCTCCGCCGACATGCTGCGGCAGGCGCGCGAGCGTTTGCCCGGTGTCGAGTTCATCGAGGCGAATGTGGCGCATTGGAAGCCGCCGGCGGATGCCGACGTGCTGTTCGCCAACGCGATCTTCCAGTGGGTGCCGGATCATCTGTCGCAACTCAAGAGGCTGCTGACGGGGTTGCCGCAAGGCGGGGTGCTCGCGGTGCAGATGCCGGACAATCTCGCCGAGCCGTCGCATGTGCTGATGCGCGAGGTGGCGCTGGACGGGGACTGGCGCGACGTTCTTTCCAGCGTCACCCGGCTGCGCGACATACTTCCGTCACCGCGCGTCTATTACGATGCCTTGCAGCCGCTTTGCTCGCGGTTCGAGCTATGGCACACGGGTTACAATCACGTCCTCAACGATGCGACCGAGATCGTCGAATGGGTCAAGGGCACGGGGCTTCGGCCGTTCCTCGATCCGCTGGAGGTCCCCCAGCGCAAGGAGTTCCTCGCGCAATACACCGCGCGCGTGGCGGCGAGCTATTTGCCGCAGCAGGACGGCAAGGTGCTGCTGCATTTCCCGCGCCTGTTCCTGGTCGCGGTGCGCTGAGCCTTCATCGCGGCGGAAAACGCCATCGCGGGGAAGGACCTGTAAAGCGCGGGGGATGCGAATCTGGCATGATTCCCGCCTGGAATTTTTACCCAACCTGACGGAGTCGTTCCCATCATGTCGCTGACCCCGGAGACGCCGCTGCCGCCCAAGGGAACGGGCCTGCGCCCGATTCCGATGCTGATTTTTTCCTCGCGCTGGCTGCAATTGCCGCTCTATGTCGGCCTGATCGTCGCGCAATGCGTCTATGCCGTTCTGTTTCTGAAAGAGCTCTGGCATCTCATCAACCACGCGCTCGATTTCACCGAGCAGCAGATCATGCTGGTGGTGCTCGGGCTGATCGACGTGGTGATGATCTCGAATCTTCTGGTGATGGTGATCGTCGGCGGCTACGAGACGTTCGTCTCGCGCCTCAATCTTCAAGGGCACCCGGACGAGCCGGAATGGCTCAGCCACGTCAACGCCAGCGTGCTCAAGATCAAGCTGGCGATGGCGATCATCGGCATCTCCTCGATCCACCTGCTGCGCACCTTCATCGAGGCGGGCAACCTCGGCGGCGTCGGGCGCACCACCAACTACACCACCGAAGGCGTGATGTGGCAGACCATCATTCATGTCGTGTTCGTGCTCTCGGCGCTTGGCATCGCGTGGGTGGATCGCATCTCGGCGGGACTCGAACATGAGGCCGGGCACGCGCATTGACGCAGAGATACGACGGCACACGGCTGCCATGGATCTCCGGACGAAAGGGATAACGTCATTGCGAGCGAAGCGAAGCAATCCAGTCCGGGTGACCGTCAGCCGAGTGCTTGATTGTTTCGTCGTTTTGCTCCTCGCAATGACGGTGAGCGTGCCTCCCGCCCGTGCCGCCGAGGACGGCTTCACGCGCTTCATCGCCTCGCTCTGGCCGGACGCCGAGAAGGCAGGCGTGACGCGAGCGACGTTCGACGCGCAGACACGCGATCTCAAGCCCGACTACAAATTGCCGGACCTGATGCTGCCGGGGCGCCCCAAGACCGGCGCGCCGTCGCAGGCCGAGTTCGTTCAGGTGCCCGCCGATTATGTGAAGGAGGCGCGGATCGCGCGGCTCGCCGTGGACGGCCAGCAACTGGCGGCGAAATATCACGACACGCTCAATGCCATCGAGCGGCGCTTCGGCGTGCCGGGCACCGTCATCCTCGCGATCTGGGGCCGCGAGACCGATTACGGCCGCTACAGTTTGCCTTATGACGGGCTGACGGTGCTGGCGACGCAAGCCTATGTCGGCCGCCGCAAGGATCAATACCGCAATGAGTTCATCGAGGCACTGAAGCTGATCCAGCATGGCGACGTCACGCGCAAGGGCTTGCGGACGTCATGGGGCGGCGCGACCGGGCTGACGCAATTCCTGCCATCGGAGCTTGCCAAACACGGCGTCGATTTCGACAAGGATGGGCACATCAACATCTGGACCTCGGTGCCGGATGCGCTGGCCTCCGCCGCGCAGCAGCTCGTCAACAAGGGCTGGCAGCGCGGCATCCGCTGGGCCTACGAGGTGAAGGCGCCGCCGCGCGCCGATTGCACGCAGGGCGTGCCGGAGGTGACGAAACCGCTCGGCGAATGGCTGCGCGAGGGCTTTGTGCCGGTGCGCGGCCAGCAATTGAGCGCGGCGGAGAAAGCGACGCCAGCCTCGCTGTTGCAGGTCGAGGGAATTTACGGACCATCGTTTCTCGTGACGAAGAACTACTTCGTCATCAAGGAATACAATTTCTCCGACCTCTACGTGCTGTTCGTCGGCCATCTCAGCGACCGGATGAACGACGGCCAGCCGTTCGCAACCCCATGGTCGGCGTCGTCGCAATTGCGCACCGTTGACGTCGAGGCGATGCAGAAGAAACTCACCGAGATCGGGCTTTACGCCGACAAGATCGACGGCAAGGCGGGGATGCTGACGCGCGCGGCGCTGGGCGCGTATCAGAAGCGCGCGGGATTGAAGGTCGATTGCTGGCCGAGCGAAAGCGTGCTGCGGGCGATGCGGACGGGACGCTGACTTTGCCGCTTCAGCGGCAGACCTGAATGCTGCGGATGTGCCAGCCGTAACCATCCCACCAGCGCTCGGTGCCGAGGCGGCATCCGGGCACGGCATAAACCCGCGGCGGCGGCACATAGACCGGCGCGGGCGCGCGGTTATCGGGAAGGTCGGCGGCGAGAACCGGCATCGCGTCGGCCAGCAGTCCGGAGAGGCTCGCAAGGACGAACAAGGCGCACAGGGTCTTCATGGCATCGATTCCTCGGACTTGCCGCGATGCCGTTATCCAAAGCCGAAATGCTTAAGAAGCCCGGAATCAAAACACCCCCGCCGTTTCACCGGCAGGGGTGTTGGTATTCAAAGCCTTAAACGGCCGAACGGTTAGTCGCAGACCTGAACGCGGCGGAGGCGCCAGCCGTAGCCATCCCAGAAGCGCTCGCGGCGCCAGTAGCAGGGCGGGCCTGCAACATAGGCCGGGCCGGGGCCGTAATAGGCCGGCGGAGGGGCGGAGGCGGCAGCGCCGCCGATGATGGCGCCTGCGGCGAGACCACCGAGGACGCCCGCAGCAATGGCTCCTCCGTCGCGCGCACTTGCCGGCGCGGGCGCGAGGCTTGCTGCTGCAAGGGCGGCGGCCGCTGCGGCTGCCAGGATCATCTTCTTCATGGCTTCACCTTTCGAATTATGAACGGCCCGGAGAACGGTCACCGCGCCTGAAAGTTGCACCGGACGCTTTGAATGGGGGCTGAACGGGCGCGCCTGCTTTCTGCCATGAACTTTTAACTCGCGCAGCAAAAATCAGGGTTTTGATACCTGAATTCAAATAAAGGCGCTGCGAAGGCACCGGATTTAAGAAGAATTCCAAGCGATTAGAATATCGCATCGCGAGCCGCCATCCGTCCCGGCCGCCGGAATTTCGCAAGGGATGAGACGGGCCCGGATGCGGCGGAAAGAGAATCGATAGCCTAATTTTCTTTCGTGGCGGCAGGGGCCGGGTGAAGCCGCTCCGCCTCGGTGGCGAAGCCTTTGGCCAGAGCGTGATACACGCCTTCCGCGCAGATCAGGCGCGAGGTTGCATGGGCGATCAGCGCCGCCGCCATCAATGGCACGACCATGGCGTGATTGTCGGTCATCTCGGTGACGATCACGAAGGCGGTGATGGGCGCCTGCACGACGCCCGCGAAATACGACACCATGCCGAGCAACATCAGGGCGCTCAGGGCGGTGTCGTGAAACAGCGCCGCGATGTTGGCGCCGAGCCCGGCGCCGACCGCGAGCGAGGGCGAGAAGATGCCGCCCGGAATGCCGCCGATCGCGGCGAATGTCGTCGCCAGAAATTTCAGGATGCCGAAGCTCTCGGGCAGCGGATGGCCGCCCTCGAGCGCGGCCTTCACCTGCGCGTAGCCGGTGCCGTAGATCGTATCGCCGGACACGATTCCGCAGATCGCGACGGCGAAGCCGCAGGCGAGCGCGAACAGCAGCGGATGGGTCTTGATCGCGCGGCCGAAGGCATTGGGAATGCCGCGCGCCATCATGATGAGGGTTCGGCTGAACAGGCCGCCCGCGAGACCGCCGACGACGCCGCACACCGGCACGGCGAGCCAGTCCATGCCCATGCGGAGGGTCGCGGGCGTGCTGCCGAAATAGGAGTAGTTGCCCATCACCGAAAGCGACGTCAGGCCCGCTGCGATCACCGCCGCGATGATGAGGCTGCTGGTGCGGGTCTCGAAGGCGCGGCTCATTTCCTCGATGCCGAACACGATGCCCGCGAGGGGCGTGTTGAACGCCGCCGCCACACCGGCGGCGGAGCCCGCGAGAATTAGCCCCGGCTGGCGGCGCGGGGAAAACCGGCCGAGCGCGAACATGATCGATGCGCCGACCTGCACCGTCGGGCCTTCGCGTCCCACCGATGCGCCGCAGACAAGTCCGAGCAGCGTCAGCAGCACCTTGCCGATGGCGATACGGATCGAGACCAGCGTGTTGCGCGCATTCGGGTCGGTGAGATGGCGCGCGGCGATCGCCTGCGGGATGCCGCTTCCCTGCGCGTTCTGAAAATATTTGTTGGTCAGATACACCGACAGCATGAAGCCGAGCGGCGTAACGATCAGGGATGCGTAGCGCTCTTGCGCGATCAGCCACGCGAATGCCACTTGTGCCCGGTCGGCCAGCAGCGCCAGACCCACCGCCGCGCCGCCGACCGCGATGCCGCCCAGCAGGAAAATGGCGCGCCGCTGCCAGCGCGCGGAGACCACGCGTGCGAGCCGTGCGTACCTGTTTCTTCGATAGGGGGTCATGTCACGTCGTCAGTGGCGATGGACTGAAATTCCGCTCGTGTCATGCATCGCGCTTACCGAAAACGCCATGCCGTTCTTCGCGGCGATGACGATATTTTCATCAAAAGGGCTACGATGTCTCGTATCCCGAAATAAATTCGGCTCCGAAGCTGTGCCGATTGCAATGCACAGCGCCGGAGCCGGATCGGACATCGCGCAAGGCGATGCGGAAAATATCAGAACAGCGAAGCGTACTGGGTGAGGCCGGCGCGCTGGGCGAAGTTCATGGCGACCTCGCGCTGCCGGTCATCCAGCGTTGCCAGCAGCGGCGTGACGGCCGGGGCGGCGCGGCGAACGGCGTCCTCGGTGACTGGTCCGCGCGACAGGGAGCGCAGGGCGGCGACGACCGCCGGCCAGTACTTCTCCTGCTCGGCCTTGAGCTTGAGGGCTGCGTGGCAGCGCATGATCGCCACCTCGCTCATCGCGATGCGAAGGACGGAGACCTTGGCGGGTTTGACCGATGCTTCCTGTGCGAGGACGGGTGCACTCATCGACATCAGGGCAACAGCGATAGCAATCGGAAGTATCCGCATGATCCTCACTTCGGTATTTCGGGGTTTGTGCAGGCGCGAAGTACGTGCCCTATGTGACCAAAATGCGATCAAGCGGTTAAGAAAACGCCAATGCGTTAACGCTGGGGATAATTTAAATGATTGGAATTGTTTAGTTTTCGGAAAGGCATGCAGTTTTGCCGTAACACTCGTCCATGATTGTTGATCGGGGCCGCCAATTTTCCGGGAACGGAGCCAAGGGAAGCGGGGCGAGCAGGCGGGCGAGGGTCTGATCAACGGTCAGTTTGGAATAGCTTGAAACTGGCCGTTTTGCTTTTGCATCCGGTCAGGGAGGATGACATATCGGAGAGGACCTTTCTTAACGCCAATGTTGGTGCTGATGATCGTCTGTTCCTGCAATGTGTTGAGCGACCACGATGTTCGCGGTGTCGTGACCGACACACAGCAGCCTCCCCGGACGGCAGGACAGGTCTATGGCTGCCTCGGTTGCAGCGCCCAGTGCGGCCGTTGCGCCCGCACCATCCGCAAGATCATGGACGAAGCCCTCGGTGCCTGCGCGAAATCCTGCTGCGCAGGCTGCCCGCATACCGCGGTTGCGGCAGATAACACCGATTCCGCTGAAAAAGCCCCGCTGGACGAAGCCGCCTGATTCTTCCGGCTTTCGTGTCCTGTCCCTGCAAATTCATGTGCGGATGTGTCGGCTTGCCCCGCCTCCAAATCTCATTTAGAAACATTCTAAACTAGGTTTCAGCCCGTTTAGAAATGAGGAGTGGCTATGAAGGGTGATCCGAAGGTTGTCGACTATCTGAACAAGGGTCTGCGGAGCGAACTCACGGCCATCAGCCAGTACTGGCTTCATTTCCGCCTGCTGGACAATTGGGGCCTGAAGGAAATGGCCAAGCAGTGGCGCAAGGAATCGATCGAGGAGATGAACCACGCCGACCGGTTCACCGATCGGATCCTTTTCCTCGAGGGGTTCCCGAACATGCAGGTTCTGGACCCGTTGCGCATCGGCCAGAACGTCAAGGAAATCCTGGAGTGCGACCTCGCTGCCGAGCATGGAGCGCGCAACCTCTATCAGGAGGCCGCCACCTACTGCCACAGCGTCAAGGATTACGTGTCGCGCGACCTGTTCGAGTCGCTGATGAAGGACGAGGAAGGCCATATCGACTTCCTCGAAACCCAGCTCGATCTGGTCGGCCGGATCGGCTTGCAGCTCTACGAACAGAAGCATATGGGCCATATCGGCGACGAGAATCCCCCGGGCGAAGGCTGATCGCTTCACGCACGCGCGCGGCGATTTCGCCGCGCTACGATTTCGCTCTGTTGTCCCGCACCGGCCCGGCCGCTGCGGGACAATTTGCGAGAACCGCATCGATCGCGGCCTTGCCGCCATCCGTCTGGAAGTCCGCCACCGTGCGGCCCGCATTCAAGGACCTGATCCTCACCACCAGCGATTTCGACGACGCCAGTTCTTGCGTGAATTGCGCGACCGCCGCGCCATCCTCGATCACGATGACTTTGTAGCCGAGCAGCACGCGGGAGGGCACGTTGTCATGCCCGGGCCTGTCGTCGAACCGATAGCCCAGCACCGAATTGAGATCGCTGCCGATCCGGAATTCGAACGAGAAGCGGACGATCGGCCTGCCCTCAAAGCAGGTGAGCTGGATCATTGCGGGCTTTGAATTCTGCACCGCGCTGTTGGACGACTGTGTCGTCGCAAGCTGCGCGCTCGGCAGCGGCACGCCGGTAATGCGGTCGGGCGTGCGCTCGATCCGCCAATTGCCTGCGGCGGCGGTGTTGGTGTCGTTCTGGAAGACGGATGGATCGCGCGTGCCGCACGCCGCCGTCATGGCTGCCAGTGCCGCGATCACGATGCCGGATAATACGGTCCTGTCCACACTCGCGCCCCCACGAGAGGCGGCAGTCTGCAATCGGAAATGGCGGGACGCAAGGATTTCCCGTGATTCTGTTCTAGCGCGACGATTGCAGGTCGGTGGTGCAGATGGCGACGAACACGGCCAGCAGCAGGCACCAGAACCCGACATAGGAAAACAGCAGCGCCGAAATCGCGCAGCCGCAGGCGAAGGCGAAGATGGTGCAGCACAGCCGGTTGAATCGCGCGCGGGTCGCGGCTTTCTGCTCGGGATGGGCGCGGGTCAGGAGATCGACGGCGTCCAGCGTCGCCTGCACGGTGGAGCCGGTCATCATGGTTGAGGGCGGCATGTCCGCGAGGTGGACGCGCTGCACGGCCGTCTGCATCGCCATCGCGGCGACGCCGGCGGCGCCCGTCCACAGCGCGATCGGCGCGTCGCCATCGGAGAATGGTCCGTGCCAGATTGCCATGATGGCGAAGACGATCAGGAACAGGATCTTGATGACGAACAGGATCGGCATCGCGGGCCAGTTCCGCCGCCGCATCGCGGTGCCTGCGAGGCGGGCGAGCGCCACGATGACGACGAATTCCGGCAGCGCCAGCAGTTTGCCGATGAACCCATGACCGCCGCCGATGATCGCGGCCCCCATGGTGACGAAGTTGCCGGTGACGTGGGCGACGAACAGCCCGTGCAGGCCGAGAAAGCCTGCGGTATCGACGACGCCGCCATTGAACGCCAGCAGGATCGCTATGGTAAGCGGGTGGGTCAGATATTTCATGCGTCACCTGCCGGGGAATCCTGATCCCGACTATGCCGAGAAGAATGATTCCGGCAAGGTGCCGGACACAAAGGGCGGCCTTGTTTCGCCTCCGGCCAGCAAAAAGCCCCGGCCAAAACCGGGGCTTTGAGAAAGACTTTGAAAAGTTTGCGGTACCGGAATCGATACCGCCTTACTTCGCCGTCGCGGCAATGAAGTCGGCCAACTGCTGGCTGTAGAATTTCGCATTCGCCGTGGTGGAGTGGCCGCGCGTCTCGGTGCTCGCCAGAATGAGATAGATCTTTCCGTTCTTCACGCGCTTCATCGCGGCTTCCGTCACGCCGGTCTCGGGCGGGTTACGTTCGTCGTCGGCCGCGTTGATGAGCAGCACGGGAGCCACGATCTTGTCGAGCGCCGCGGATGGATTGAAGTCGTGCGAGGCATCCCACTGGTAGACGAAGTCGTTGGCGTCGGCATGGAACGGCCCGTTGATGCGCGCGTCGTACATTTTGTCGGCCTTCTCGCCGGTCGGTGCGAGCGTCTGGTAGCCGAGCGTGCCGCCCGCCGAGGCGAGGCCGAACGCCGCCACCGCGTATTTGATCATCGGCGGCTGGGTGGTGTAGTTGCCGTTCATGTAGCCCGGATCGTTGCGGATCGTCTCCAGCATCGCGCGGCGCAAAAGCCAGTTGCGTGCCGCCATCTCGGTCGGCTGCGAGGCCATCGGCACCAGCGCATCCGCGAAGGCTGGATATTTCTCGCCCCACAGCCAGGTGTGCATGCCGCCCATCGAATTACCGATGATGAGGCGCAGGTGCTTCACGCCAAGCCCCTGCGTGACGAGCTGGTATTGCGCCTCGACCATGTCGTCGTAGTCGTACTTCGGAAACGCGGTCTTCATGCCGTCGGAGGGCTTGGCGGATTTGCCGTGGCCGATGCCGTCCGGGATGATGATGTAGTATTTGGTGGCGTCGAGCGGCTGGCCGGGGCCGAACAATTCTCCAGCGAAGGCCGGCGTCAGCATGGTCGCGGCGCTGCCGCCGGAGCCGTGCAACACCAGCACCGGCTGGCCGGTCGGCTCGCCCACGGTCGCATAATGCAGCTTCAACTCCGGCATGATCTCGCCGGTGTGGAATTTGAAATTCCTGGCGATGAAGTCGCCTTGCTTCGGCGCGGGATAATCGGTGGCCCCGGCGGCGCCGAGTGAAAAGGAAGCTAACGTCATCGCGACACAGGCATGGAGTAATTTCATGTTGTCTCTCCCAGGGCGGCCGCTTGACGGGCCGCTCGGCGAGAAAGCTAACATGACACCAAAATCGCGCGCGGTGAGATTTTTGTGAGGGTGAGCGAGGGAATAAATCGGCAGGATGCTGCCGCTGCCAGGATGATCCGCGAGGGATGTCTCCTGTTGAGCGGTTGCGAAAGGGGCCATTGCCGAACAGAATGGGGCGAGGGATCAAAAGCCGGGGAGGGATTTGATGAGACGCGTTTTCGCTTTCGCATTTGTGATGCTGGCCGCTCCTCTTGCCGCCGCGCGCGCGGACACCTCCGACCGTTTTTCCAAGGGCGGCTGGTACGAGAATTTCGCGCCCGCCATCGCCCGCGCCAACGCGAGCGGCGAACTGTTCCGGATTCGCGGCCACTGTCAGTCGAACTGCACGCTGTTTCTCGGTGTGCGCAATGTCTGCGTCGAGCGCGGCGCGCGACTGTTGTTTCACGCTGGCCATGGCCGCGGGGTGAACCGCAACACCATCAACCAGGGTTCGACCCAGCGAATGCTGGACGCCTACAATCCGAAGCTCCGGCAGTATGTCCTCGCCAAGGGCTATATGGACAAACTTGAATTCAGCGCGATCTCCGGTGCAAGGATCATCGACGAGTTCGGGTACAAGGAATGTCCCAAGAGGTGACGTGTCAGGCGCATTCTGGATAAATCAGCCTGCGCCCGGCACCTCGATCCCGTCCGACGAATATTGCCTGATCTTGTTGCGCAGCGTCCGCACCGAAACGCCGAGGACACGCGCCGCGCGGGTCCGGTTGCCATCGCAGCGTGCCAGCGTCTGTAGGACAAGCTCCCGCTCGATCTCTCCGACCGTCGATCCGATCAGCCATGGAACGACTTCGTTAGGTGCCGCTGCCGGGTCTAGCCGTGGCAATTCCGGCGCATGGAAGGATGAGTCTTGGGTCATCTACACCTCCCGATCGATACCTGTTCTCCCGGGCAGAGAGAACATTTGAACGGATTAGCCCCAGCAATATGAAGGGTCGATGCGGGTGGTTAACAAATTCCTAATTCGCGGCTAATTCCCTTATGGAACTCATGAATTTGGCCTCGGTGGAACAGGGTCCGTTGCCGTCATCGTTTTGATAGCTCTGGCTTTTCACGTTGATGCGGAAACGTCGCCGGCCCATTCACGAGTTGTTTCACCGCGTCGCCGGGATTGCGCGTACGATATAATTTTCGACCATCACGCTGTTTGGCTGCGAGCACGATTCGGCGCAGGCGTCGCGCCGTGGTTGTGCGCTCCATCGTGCCGTGAGCGGCGTTGCTATTTCTTCTGCAAAAGCTGCTCGCGCAGTTTCATCAGCCGGTCGAGTTCGTCGTTCTGCTCGGCGATGCGGTCGGCATTGCGGGCTTCGTCGGCTGCGCCGGAATCCGCCGCCGCCTGTTCGGTGATCTCGCGGATGTTGTCGCGTGCGATGGCGATGCGCTGGTCGATCTCCTGAAGTGACAGCGGATTGTTGCTCATGGCGCTATCCTCGCTTCACGGTTTGCGGGCCGTCAGTCCGATCACGGCCGACATGCCGGAATGGCCCGGGCCTTCCTGCAATTCTCGCTCTTCCTCGACGATGCTGACGTCATTGTAATCGCCGAAGGTTCGCTCCAGCAGGTCGCGGGTGTAGAGCTGCTCGATGTTCTTCGGCCCGCCGGTGGCGTAGGCGAGTTGTTTCGGCGTGTAGCCCCGCACGATCAAAAGGCCGCCGCGCTTGAGCGCGCGGCGCATCCCGGCCCATTTCTTCGGGCGCTTCCCTAGCGTGCTGAACTGGGTGAAGATTTCCGCGACGACATCGAAGGCTTCCTCGGGGTAGGGCCATTCGTGTGCATCGGCCTCGACGAAGTTGACGGTGACATTGTTCTCGGCCGCGAGCTTGCGGCCCTTGGCCTGCGCGGACGGCGAAAAATCCGTGGAGGTGACGTCGAGTCCCTGCATCGCCAGCCAGACGCCGTTGCGCCCTTCGCCGTCGGCGACCGCGAGAGCCTTTCCCGTGCGCGGCAGCAGCGGCTTGCAGCGTACGAGGAATTCGTTCGGCTCCTTGCCGAAGCGATAGTCCGGCGAGGCGAAGCGGGCTTCCCAGTGGTCGAGATCGGGATTCTGCGTCATGGCTGAATTACAGCATGATTTTTGCCGCTCGTCACCCGGAGCGTCGAACGAGCCGCTGTTCAGAAAATGGGGTCCAGTACGATGCTCGCTATCGCGATTCCGACTAGCTGGTCGCCCTTGCCTTTGTAGAGCGAGGAAAGAGGGACCGTCGGTTTGTCCAGAGTCAACACTGTGTAATCGTCAGCCTTCAGAGGAATCTCCGCCCTGATGCGCGATTTGCCGAACAAGCCTTTCCTGATGCGGGATTCGACGCGGCGATCTTCGACATACATCGTCAGTCCGGCCAAATTCTTTGTGAGCGCCTGAAGTGTAATGCGTGCCCGCTGGCCGGTGTAGGGAATCAGAATCTTCGGTCTTGGATTTGGACCGGACCAGCGAAATTCAGGCTGTTTATGCGCGAAGTGCTGCCAGTCGAGGGCGCGAGCTTCGCCCGTTTGTTCGATGACGGTGCGCTTATTCAATGGCGACAAAGGTGGCCGTGAGAGGCCCTTGTTCTGCCGGTTTGTCTCGAACACGACCCCGGGCTTGTATGTTTTTTCGTAGTCCGTGGGGTCGGTCAGCATGAAGGTACCAGCCTTCATTGCCGTTTCCGCGATTTCCGCAGGGTCCGGCGCGGTCCCGTTGACGAGCGCGGCCAGCATGTCGCGCTGCTCGTCGCTGTTCACCCGCAGGTAAGACAGATAACGGTGACCGGCGGCGAATTTATGGACGGTGATCATGCCGGTGGAGACGAATTTCATCCCGGCCTTGAGGGCCCGCGACGTGAAATCATGATCGACAGGCTTGGCGATCGAATGCGGATCCTGCCATGCGCCGATCCGCTCCGTCACGTCGCGCCGATGGGCGATAGAGCTGGGCGGGAAAAAATATCCGGCTATGTTATCGGACTCTTTGAACAGGCCATGGACGTAATAGATGCCGGTGCCGGGCGGCGTATGATACACGCAGCCGGAGACGGCAAAGTCGGCGTCCTTGTCGTGAAGACTGGCTGCGCGAATTCTGGACAGATGATCGCGCGTCCAGATGTCGTCGTGGCCGAGATAGGCGATCCATTCGCCATGGGCGATGCGAATGCCTTCGTTATTTGGAAAGCTCTGGCTCCCCATGTTCTGCGGCAGATTGTGCCAGGAAATCCGCCTGTCGGAAAACGACCGTACCACAGCTTCAGTTTCGTCCTTGCAGCCGTCGCCGACCACAAGGAGTTCGAAGTCATCAAAGTCCTGGCGCAGCACGGCCTCGATCGTTGGAGCGATATGCGGGCCACGGCCATAGGTTGCCAGAACGATCGAGAAAGTCGGCTTGTCAGTCATTGAAACTGAACGGAATGCGCGGGTCGTTTGCAGCTATCCGTGATTTGTCCGGATTCTGCGGATTGTAGATATTTGTCGGCATGTTGACGAAGGTTGAATCCTCGCCGCCGATGTTCTTCACGCCGTGAACGACATAAGGCGGAATTCGCAATAAGACGGGGCGCTCCTTGCCGATGATGACGCTTGAAAGCTTTCTGAAGGTCGGGCTTTCCTCGCGAATATCGTACAAGACGACCTGAAAGCGGCCTTGTGTATAGGCAAGCCGGTCATATTGGCGGCGATGATAGACCCACGCGCGCACCGATCCGGCTTTTGCCTCCACCAGATAAACATGCACGATAGGTTCGATAGCGCCGTCTCGCGTTGTCATGAGCTCGATAAGCGCTCCCCGGCCATCGGCGCGCGGTATGAGCGGCGTGAGCGTCACCCCATCGATCATGTCGAGATCGGCTATGGGATGCGCGGGTGTGAGCTGGAGGGGAGCATCTGGCTTGAAATCACCAAGCCCGAGAGAGGTGTCAGTAACCGGGATGGTTTTGAAATCGCTCATGTTCAATGGCCCCAATGCGGGAAAACGACACTATATCAGCCGGATTTCAGCAAAGGAACGATCGCCGGCGCGGCATTATGGGTAGTCGCAAGGAGTGCAAAAAAGGTTCAGTCGCATACTTATAAGATGGCCTCGCATCTAAGGCATAAAAAACGACGCCGGAAATTCCCGGCGCCGTCATTGTTTGCAATGCTTGTAGCGTGGCCGCTTACAGCGCCTTGTTGCTGTCCTTCACGGCGTCCGCCTCGACATAGACGTTGGCGCCCATCTTGACGAACTTCTCGCTCATCTGCGCCATGCCGTCCTCGATGGTGCCCTTGATCGTCATGCCGGCCTGAAGGCCGAGCGCGGCCTTCTCGTTGTCGCCGAGCGACGCGGCATAGTCGCGCACGTCCTGCGTGATCTTCATCGAGCAGAACTTCGGTCCGCACATCGAACAGAAATGCGCGACCTTGTGCGCTTCCTTCGGCAGCGTCTCGTCGTGATAGGCGACCGCTGTTTCCGGATCGAGGCCGAGGTTGAACTGGTCCTCCCAGCGGAAGTCGAAGCGCGCGCGCGACAGGGCGTCGTCGCGCAGTTGCGCCGCCGGGTGGCCCTTGGCGAGGTCGGAGGCATGCGCCGAGATCTTGTAGGTGATGACGCCGACCTTGACGTCGTCGCGGTTCGGCAGGCCGAGATGCTCCTTCGGCGTAACGTAGCAGAGCATCGCGCAGCCGAACCAGCCGATCATCGCCGCACCGATGCCGGAGGTGATGTGGTCGTAGCCCGGCGCAATGTCGGTCGTCAGCGGTCCAAGCGTGTAGAACGGAGCTTCGCCGCACTCCTTGAGCTGCTTGTCCATGTTGATCTTGATCTTGTGCAGCGGCACGTGGCCGGGGCCCTCGATCATGACCTGACAGCCCTTCTTCCACGCGATCTGCGTAAGTTCGCCGAGCGTCTCGAGTTCGGCGAACTGCGCGCGGTCGTTAGCGTCAGCGATCGAGCCCGGACGGAGACCATCGCCGAGCGAGAACGACACGTCGTACTTGCGCATCAGGTCGCAGATTTCCTCGAAGTGGGTGTAGAGGAAGCTCTCCTTGTGGTGCGCGAGGCACCACTTCGCCATGATCGAGCCGCCGCGCGAGACGATGCCGGTGACGCGGTTGGCGGTGAGGTGGATGTAGGGCAGGCGCACGCCCGCGTGGATGGTGAAGTAATCGACGCCCTGTTCGCACTGTTCGACAAGCGTGTCGCGATAAAGCTCCCAGGTCAGCTTGACCGGATCGCCGTCGCACTTCTCCAGCGCCTGATAGATCGGCACGGTGCCGATCGGAATCGGCGCGTTGCGCAGGATCCACTCGCGTGTGGTGTGGATGTTGCGGCCGGTGGAGAGGTCCATCACGGTGTCCGCGCCCCAGCGGATCGCCCACACCATCTTGTCCACTTCTTCTTCCACCGACGAGGTGACGGCGGAGTTGCCGATATTGGCGTTGATCTTGGTGAGGAAGTTGCGGCCGATAATCATCGGCTCAAGTTCGGCGTGGTTGATGTTGCACGGGATGATGGCGCGGCCGCGCGCGATCTCGCTGCGGACGAATTCCGGCGTGATGAACAGCGGCACTTCGGCGCCGAACGACTCACCATCGGCGCGTGCGGCTTCCGCGCGCTCCAGTTGCTGCTTGCGGCCGAGGTTCTCGCGTTCGGCGACGTAGATCATCTCCTTGGTGATGATACCGGCGCGGGCGAATTCGAGCTGGGTGATCGGTGCGTCACCGACGCCACGGATCGGCTTGTGGTGCGCCTTGAAGGCGGCGGCGGCGTGCTTGGCGCCGACATTGCCGTTGTCTTCCGGCTTGATCTCGCGGCCTTCATATTCCTCGATGCCGCCGCGTTCCTTCACCCACGCCATGCGGGTGCGGGGCAGACCGGCGTTGACGTCGATCAGCACGTTCGGATCGGTGTAGGGGCCGGAGGTGTCGTAGACCGGCAGATTCGGCTCGCCCGCATTTTTCGAGAGAATGATCTCGCGCAGCGGCACGCGCAGATCGGGCGCGGTCTCCGGCGTCGAGAAAATCTTGCGCGATGACGGCAGCGGACCGGTGGTGACGGCGGCCTTGATGTCTGTGATGGGCTTGTTCATGGCATCCTCCTTGAGGGTTTTGTCAGTGTCCGTAAGCTGTTGCACGTTATCCTGAGGTGCGAGCGCGTTTGCGCGAGCCTCGAAGGATGACGGATGAACGCCGCCGCTCTTCGAGGCTCGCCAAAGATGGCTCGCTCCTCAGAGTGACGGCGAAGAGATTTGGTTGTTCGCGCATTTCACGCCGCCTCCATCGCGGTATCGAGCCAGGCGCGCACGCGCGCATCCGGATCGGCGTTCTGGGTGATGTCGCTGACGACGGCGATGGAATCCGCGCCGGCCGCGAAGATGTCGGCGGCGTGTTCGAGCTTGATGCCGCCGATAGCGACCAGCGGCAGGCCGCCGATCATCTGTTTCCAGCGCGTGATGCGCTCGATGCCCTGCGGCGCGAACCGCATCGACTTCAGCGTGGTGAAGAAGATCGGGCCGAGCGCGATATAATCCGGGTCGGCGGCCAGCGCGTTGGCGAGTTCTTCCTCGTCATGGGTGGACACGCCGAGCGTGAGTCCAGCCTTGCGGATCGCGGCAAGGTCCGCATCCACGAGGTCTTCCTGCCCGAGGTGCAGATGCTGCGCGCCGTTGTCGATGGCGGCGCGCCAGTAATCGTTGACCACGAGCTTGGTCGACGTGCCGCGCACGGCGTCGAGCGCATCGCGCACCAGCACGTGAGCTTTCGCATCATCAAGGTCTTTCGCGCGCAACTGCACGGTGCCGACGCCGAGTTTTGCCAGCCGCGCGACCCACGCGACCGTATCGACGACAGGATAGAAGCGATCAGGATACGGCATGCCAGAACGGTGTCCCAACGACAGGAGTGGAAGGAGAAGCGAGGTCGCGGGCTTCCATCAGCCCGGCTTCATAACCGGCGCGGCCCGCCTCAATGGCGAGACGGAAAGCGTTCGCCATCTCGACCGGGCGCTCGGCTTTGGCGACGGCGGTGTTGAGCAGCACGGCGTCGAAGCCGAGTTCGAGCGCCTGCGCGGCGTGGCTCGGCGCGCCGATGCCTGCATCGACAACGAGCGTAATGTCGGGCAGGCGGGCACGCAGCAGCTTGAGGGAATCGCGATTGGTGATGCCGCGCGCGCTGCCGATCGGCGCGGCCCATGGCATCACCACGCGGCAACCGGCATCGACGAGGCGCTGTGCGACCGAGAGGTCTTCGGTGCAATAGGGGAACACCTGGAAGCCGTCCTTGACGAGAATCTCCGCCGCCTCGACAAGACCGACCACGTCGGGTTGCAGCGTCTCGTTGTCGGCAATTACCTCGAGCTTGATCCACGAGGTGTTGAACAGTTCGCGGGCGAGCTTCGCAGTGGTGACGGCCTCGCGCACGCTCTTGCAGCCCGCGGTGTTCGGCAGCACGGTGACGCCGAGTTCGCGGATCAGCGACCAGAACGCGTCGCCGGTCTTGCCGCCCGCCATCTCGCGGCGGATCGAGACGGTGACGATCTGGCTTTTCGAGGCGCGGATCGCATCCTGCATGATCTTCGGCGACGGATACAGCGCCGTGCCGATCAGAAGACGCGAGGAGAATTCCTTGTCGTAGAATTTGACAGTGTTTGTCACCATTACCCTCCCTGCCGGGGCGTGAGGATTTCGATCAGATCGTTGTCGTTGAGCGGCGTTTCGCTCCAGCGCGCGCGGGGCACCACGTCGTAGTTCAGCGCGACCGCGACATGCGTGCCTTCATACTCAAGCTCGCTCAAAAGCTCCGCGACGCGGGTCGCCTTGATCTCGCGGCGCTCGCCGTTCACGGTCACGAACATTGCATCACCTCGTTGTCGATCAGGCCACGCGCGACGTAGTTCACCGTCAGCTCCGCGAGCGCGGGGGCCAGCAGGAAGCCGTGGCGATAAAGACCGTTGACGGCGATGCGGTTGCCGTTGACGGCGATGCGCGGCAGATTGTCGGGCAAAGCAGGGCGCAGGCCCGCGCCGATCTCCAGAATGCGTGCTTCGCCGAAAGCGGGATGCAGCGCGTAAGCGGCCGACAACAGTTCGAGCGCGGAACGCACGCTGACGCGGTTGTCCTCGCTCTCGATCGAGGTCGCGCCGATCATGAAGCGGTGCTCCTCGCGCGGAATGACGTAAAGCGGCCAGCGCGGATGCATCACGCGCACGGGGCGCGACAGCGACACCTCGTCGGTCTCGACGATAATCATCTCGCCCTTGACGCCGCGCACATCCTTCACGGCGTCGCGCGCGAAGATGCCCCGGCAGTCGATCACGATGCCGCCGTCGCCTGCGAGTTGCTCGGGTTCGCATGCGCTGTTGAAGCGGATTTCGCCGCCCGCTTTCGTGATCTTCTCATGCAGTTGCGGCAGCACGCGGCGCGGCTCGACATGGCCCTCATGCGGGAAGAACAGCGCCTCGCGGAAGCGGCCTTCGAGCGAAGGCTCGAGTCTGTCGATGGCATCGGCATCCAGCCGCTCGTAATCGCTGGTGATGCGGGCGAAATGATCGAAATCGGCGCGGTCGCGCGGATGCGCCACCACCAGCGAGCCGTTGAACGGCGTGTCGGGCAATTCATTCCGCCACAGATCGAGCGAGCGGGTGCCGAGGCGGGTGATGACGGGCTCGGAGGTTTCCTGCTCGCACCATGGCGCCAGCATGCCGCCGGCGAAATGACTGGTGGCATGCGTCATCGCCGCGTCATCGCGTTCGACTAGTTTGACGCTGTAGCCCGCCTTTGCGAACGACAATGCCTGCCATGCGCCGGCAACGCCCGCGCCGACAATGGTGATGTGGCGGTTGGCGTCGGAATTCGACGCATTGTTGATATGATGGGTGGCGTCCGAAGACGCGGATTTCTGAAACATCCCTGTCCCTTCGCCGGCATGACCCGGATCAGGTTCAAAGGGTCACCGCACCATCGCGGTATCTCAGCTCCTGTGACGGAGCCCCCCTCGGAACGGTATTAACGATAGGCCCGGTACCTCAGTGGGTCAATACTTTAGATGTAATCTATCCGCCGAATTTACCAGCGCCCTTCGCGTCCGCGGGTATGGAACCGCCGTTCGCGCGTGCTGGTGTGCGTCAGCGTTCCGAAATCCGGTGTCCCGCGAATTTCATCATTCGCAATTTTGAATCGCAATCCGGTCTGCATTCGGTGCGTTGGCGAATTGCGCGGTGGCGATCCGCCGTCGCTGCGGACATGCTCGCGCTGAAGCAAGCTGCTCTGCCTTCAACACGATGAACGATGTCGAGGCGACTGACATCCCATACGCCAAAGTTGAGAAAAATCATCTTGCGGTTGAAAACGAATCCATTCGGCGATCGCGCTGCGTCGTATGTGCGCATCGCAGCAGCAACGAAAACCGAATCCCGCCTTGAAGTTATTCCATTTCTAAAAATATGGTTCCGCGATTTCTGTCGCGACGCAGCGTTTATTCTCAAGCGCGGCTGCAACGCAGCATATGCAGTGCTAATTTCGAGGGTGCGTCACTTGGTAGTTCGCGATGTCGTGAAATCGTTATATGCTCATGGCACGAAGCAACCGAAAGGCAGCCTCTCATCATGCTGATCCTGACAACGATGACTTCGAATGCCAAACATCTCTCCGCGAATGATTGCTCGTCTCCGGGCGCTGTGTCGCCGCGCCAGGTCCGTGATGCGGCCTGTGCGGTGACGGCTGCGTGTCAACGCACATTTCTCTGAAACCTTTTCAGTCATCTTGCGTTAGTGCGCCATCAGGGGGCCGGAGCGATCCGGGCAAGGACGAAATGTCAGATACCTATATTATCGAAGTCAGTTCCGAACCGGCGGGGATCGTGGTGAGGGACAAGGCCGGATTCCGTTTCTTCGCCGCCAATCATCGCTTCAATCCGCTGGAAGGCCGGCTGTTCCGCAGCGCGCGCGAAGCCGAGCGCGTGGCGCGGGAATTGTTGAGCGGCAAGACCAAGCCCGAAACCGTCGTGGCTTGAAATCCGAATCTTCGCGGCAATGAAAAAGACCGGCGTCTTACGCCGGTCTTTTGATTCGCATTCGCGGCAGGCGCACTTAGTTCGCGCCGAGAAAATCCAGCTTGCCGATCTGTACGCCGTTGTGGCGCAGGATGTTGTAGGCGGTCGTGCAATGAAACAGGAAATTCGGCAGCGCGACGTGATTGAGGAATTGCTGCCCCGGCAGCGTCTTGGTGGTGTCCTTGCCGGTGGCGAAGGTGACGTCGCGTTTGTCGCCACCCTCATACTTCGCGGCGGGAATGGCCTTGATCCCTTCGATGGTCCTGGCGATGCGCTGCTGCAATTGCTCAAAGGTGGTTTCGGTGTCCGGCGTGGAGGGCACGTCCGTGCCGGCGAGGCGGGCGCACGCCTTGCCGGAAAAATCGCAGGCGAGCTGAATCTGCCGCGTCAGCGGAAACATGTTCGGATAGAGCCGGTCATTGAGCAGCACCTCGGGCGCGATGCCTTGCTCCTTCGCATAGGCTTCGCCCTTGGCGAGCACTTTCGAGAGTGCGATCAGCGAATGGGTGAACAGCGGGGCGGTACCATCGTAAAACGACATGGGAAGCCTTTCGGAAAACCTTGCAGAAAAATCCTGCGGTGAAATCAGTGAGCCGGATGTAGTGCGTTCACGGACGCGCACAAGGCACGCTCCCGTGATCGGGAGACGCAATTTCCGGCCACAGGCCCGCAACAGGTCGTCCGGCCTACATATCCCTTGCGCTGGAGAACGCGAACGACGACACGCGCCGCGTGGTCTCGTCGAGAATCAGCGTGCGCGTCAGCGGCGGCTCGGCGCGCTGGCTGCAATTTTCCCGCTCGCAGAGCCGGCAGTTGACGCCGATCGGCGTGCCTTCGGCGCGGTCGAGATCGAGACCCGCCGTATAGACGAGTTTCGAGGCATGGCGGATCTCGCAGCCCAGCCCGATGGCGAAACGCGGCTGTACATGCGGCCACGGCACGGCGGGGCGGCGCAGCGTCTGCGCGATCGAGAAATAGCGGCTGCCGTCCGGCAATTCGATGATCTGCTGCAACAGCCGGTCCGGCGTGTCGAAGGTGGAATGCACGTTCCACAAGGGGCAGGTGCCGCCGAATTTCGAGAACGGGAACGTGCCCGAGGAGAAGCGTTTCGAGACGTTGCCCGCGTTGTCCACCCGCAGCAGGAAGAACGGCACGCCGCGCGCGTTCGGCCGCTGCAATGTGGTGAGGCGATGGCAGACCTGCTCGAAGCCGGCGTTGAAGCGCCGCGTCAGAACGTGCAGGTCGTAGCCGAGCGTTTCCGCCGCGCTGAGAAACGCCTGATAGGGCATCATCACCGCCGCCGCGTAATAATTCGCGAGCGTGATGCGGTAGAGCTTGCGCGTGGTGTCGTCGAGCGGGCCCGCGCGGTTGATGATGGAATCGAACTGCGCGCTCGCCTCGGAGAGGCCAAGCTGCATCGCGAGCTGGAAGGTGCGCCCGGCGCTGTCGACAAGTTCGGAGATCAGAACCTGGCGGCGGTGGCGGTCCCAGCGCCGCAGCGTCTCGCGCATCACGTCCACCGGCATGATCCGCACCGTGGTCGAGTGCTTTTCGCGCAAGCGGTTGATGAGCGCGGTGCGCAGGCCCTGCGGGTCGGTGTCGATCTCGTCGCGCAGGGTTTCGGCGGCGGTTTCCAGTTCGGGGAAATAGTTGCGGTTGGCCTCGATCAGGTCGCGCACGCGCTCGATCGGGTTGGCCTCGTAGTCGTGGCCGCCGCCCTTGTCGCGGTCGGCGAACTGCGCCGCGACCAGCGTCTCGCCGCGCCGCGCTTCGGTGTAGGCGGCATAGACCCGCTGCAAGGCATGGGTGACGCCGGGGCAAAGCTCGGCGAGATCGCGCAATTCCTGCTTCGGCAGGTCGATCTGGCGGAACAGCGGATCGGAAAAGATCTCGTTCAGTTCGGCGAAGAAGCGATCTTCGTCGGAGGTCGCGAGGTCGCGCAGGTCGAGATCGTAGGTCTCGGCGAGGCGCAGCAGCATCTGCGCCGTCACCGGGCGCTGGTTGCGTTCGATCAGGTTGATGTAGCTCGGGGAGAGGCCAAGCCCTTCGGCGATCTGGGTTTGCGACAGGTTGAGCTGTTTGCGCAGGCGGCGGAAGCGCGGCCCGACGAAGAGTTTCCGGCCTGTTTCGGTGGGGGTTCGCATGCCTCTGCTCCTCCGCGGTCGCCTATTTATTACAAGATTTACAAATTAACCGGTATGAATTTGTAAAATAATTACAAGCCATCACGATCAAAACCCAGTGTGTCTAGACGATATCCGATCTATCGCGTTGGATGCAAGAACAGCTTTTGGCAATGCGATGTAACAAATGTAGGTCATAAAATGAACTATCAGACGCGCAATATCCCCGACCATGCGATCCTCGGCCCTTCCTCCTATCAAAGCGAGGTCAAGGCGGCCGAGGCCCTGCTGAAGGACAAGTCCACCTGGAGCGGCGTCACCGCCGAGGCCGTGGCTCGCATGCGCCTGCAAAACCGTTTCAGGACGGGTCTTGATGTCGCGCGCTACACGGCTGCCGTGATGCGCGCCGATATGGCCGCGTATGACGCGGATTCCACCAAATACACCCGCTCGCTCGGCTGCTGGCACGGCTTTGTCGCGCAGCAGAAGCTGATCTCGGTCAAGAAGCATTTGGGCGGTAAGACCGACCGCTGCTACCTGTATCTGTCGGGCTGGATGGTCGCGGCGCTGCGCTCGGAATTCGGGCCGCTGCCGGACCAGTCGATGCACGAAAAGACCACCGTGCCCGCGCTGATCGAGGAACTCTATACCTTCCTGCGTCAGGCCGATTCGCGTGAACTCAACGACATCTTCCGCGAACTCGATGCCGCGCGTAAGGCTGGCGACAAGGCGCGGGAAACGGCGGCGATCGATAGGATCGACAACTTCCAGACCCATGTCGTGCCGGTCATCGCCGACATCGACGCCGGTTTCGGCAACGCGGAGGCGACCTATCTTCTCGCCAAGAAGATGATCGAGGCGGGCGCGTGCGCATTGCAGATCGAGAATCAGGTCTCGGACGAGAAGCAGTGCGGCCATCAGGACGGCAAGGTCACCGTGCCGCATCAAGTGTTCCTGGCGAAGATCCGCGCCTGCCGCCACGCCTTCCTCGAACTCGGCGTCGAGGACGGCATCATCGTCACCCGCACCGACTCGCTCGGCGCCGGCCTCACCCAGCAGATCGCGGTCAGCAACAGGCCGGGCGATCTCGGCGACCAGTACAACAGCTTCCTCGATTGTGAGGAAGTCGATGCCACCAAGATCGGCAACGGCGACGTCATCATCAGCCGCAACGGCAAGCTGATGCGCCCGAAGCGGCTGGCGAGCAACCTGTACCAGTTCCGTCCCGGCACGGGCGTGGACCGCTGCGTGCTGGACTGCATCACCTCGCTGCAGAACGGCGCCGATCTGTTGTGGATCGAAACCGAGCGGCCGAACATCGCGCAGGTCGCGGAGATGGTGGACCGTATCCGCGAAGTGGTTCCGAACGCGAAGCTCACCTACAACAACTCGCCGTCGTTCAACTGGACGCTGAACTTCCGCTGGCAGGTGTTCGACGAGTGGAAGGCGGCGGGCAAGGACGTAGCTAAGTACAACCGCGCCGAGCTGATGAAGGCGGAATACGACGACACGCCGCTGGCGCTCGAAGCCGACCAGTTGATCCGCACGTTCCAGGCGGACTCGGCGAAGCGCGCGGGTGTCTTCCACCACCTCATCACGCTGCCGACCTATCACACGGAGGCTCTGACGATGGATAACCTCTCGAAGGATTATTTCGGCGATCAGGGCATGCTCGGCTACGTGAAAAACGTGCAGCGCGCGGAAATCCGGCAGGGCGTCGCCTGCGTCAAGCATCAGAACATGGCCGGCTCCGACATCGGCGACGACCACAAGGGATATTTCGCCGGTGAAGCGGCCCTCAAGGCGGGCGGCGTTCACAACACCATGAACCAGTTCTCATGATCGAAACGGCTTCAGGCTAACCAATGGAGGCTCAGATGAGTGGCAGCAATTTTTGGGTGATCGGCGGCGAGTTCGGTTCGATGAACTTCCACAAGCTCGTCCACGGTTCGGCTCAGGTGCAGGGCCCGTTCAGGACCCGCAAGGAGGCCGAAGATGCCTGGCGCGTGGTCTCGGAGGAAAACCGGCATCGCGGCAGCGTGCGGTTCTCCATCGTCGAGGAGCCGCTGCGCGAGAGCGCCTAACCTTCTTTCCCAGGGTGAGACGCAATTCCGCGTCGAACTCGCGACTGGCCCCGCCCCTCAAAAGGCGGGGTTTTTTTCGTGGGGATGGGTGGGCCGGAAGCCCGGAGAGCCTTTCATCCGGGGGCGGCTTTCCAAGGCTGTAGCGGGCGGTTTTGGTTACTGCTAGGTTAACCCTCGGATGGAGAAGGGTGACCGCATGGCGGATCAGGGTCTCGACGGAGCGGCAAGGAACCCCGGGGTCGGGAGCCTGCGCGCGGCGCTGCACAAGGCGCGAATCGAGGCGGCGGACCGCACCGGGGTCGTGGTCGATCTGCGCGATGCCGAGGCCGCACGGCTGGAAATCCTCAACGAGGCGCTGGACCAGCTTTTCACGGAAATCCCGCCCGGCGTCGATCTGTTCGACCGCGGCATCAGTCAGGGCGACACGCCCCGGCTGTGGATCGATTCCATCGCCCATGTCGCGATGGGACGCGACAAGCGGATTTACCGTTTCGTGCAGGACACAAGGTTCGGCCGCACCGTGCTTGCCGAATCGCATGACGTGCCGGTGATGGTCGATGCCATCACCGATTACATCGCCCGCCGGATCATCGAGCGCGACCGCGCGCTGGTATCGGCGCTGCCCGCCGAGGTCGTCGCACCGGGCCGGACGGCGGTTGTTGTCGAGAAGCCTGCCAGCCGGTTCTGGCCGTTCGTGATCGGCGTCGTCATCGGCATGGCTGGGCTGTTCGGTATCGCGCTGATCGCGGCGCTGCGGAGCAGCTAACCAAGCCGCTCGCTTTTCAATTCGATGATGCCTTCGGCGTTACCGCTCAATCCCCGCACGCGGTGGCTGATGCTCCATGCGCCATCGTCTTTACGTGCGAACGAAATCAACTGATACGCGGCAGGCTGATGATGTCCCCCGCTTGACGCCGATGCGGAGGGCACCCCGATCGAGGCGAAGCGTCCGCGCTGGCTCTCGAACCACACGGTGGCATGGCGGTGGTCGTGGCCGTGCAACACGAGGTCCACGCCATGGCGGGTGAGTATGTCAATCAATGCTGGCGCGTCGGTGAGGCGCGCGCTCCATCGTCCGCGCGCCGAGCGCAGCGGATGATGAATCAGCACGACGCGGCACAGCGGTTCAGCCTTCAGCGTCGCCAGCAGTGAATCGAGTGCTGCGAGTTGGGCCGCGCCGATCCGTCCCGTCGCCATGAACGGCGCGCTCGGCACCGCCGTGGTCAGGCCGATCAGCGCGAGCGGCCCACGGCGGCGCAGATAGGGAAAGCCAACTTCGTCCTCACCGTCGCCGCGCATGTAATCGGCCCACGACAGCGCGAATTGGCCGCGCGTCGCCCGCGCATAGGCATCGTGATTGCCCGGCACCAGCGAGACATCGTGCGCGGAGCCGACATCTTCCAGCCACGCGCGCGCCTGCGTGAATTCGGCCGGTAGCGCGACATTGACGAGATCGCCCGTCACCGCGATGTGGTCGGGATGCTGCGCGTGAAGATCGGCCACCAGCCGCGCCAGCACGTCGCGCCGGTGGATCATGTGGCGGCGGCGCTTCCAGTTCGCGTAACCGATGGCGCGCTTGCCGAACAGTTCGGCGAACCGCGCCGGTGGCATTGGCCCGAGATGCGGATCGGAGAGATGGGCGAGGGTGAAGGGGCTCACGTCAGGCGCTTCCGATCAGGATGCCGGCGAGGAACACAAGCGTGCCGCCGACCGCGATCTGGAATGTAGCCTGTAGCCATGGCGTGTCCATGAAGCGATGCCGGATCCACGAAATCAGCGCCAGTTCGATCACCACGACGATTACCGCGAGCGTGGTCGCGATGGTGAAGTCGGGAATGAGATAAGGCAGCGTGTGGCCGAGGCCGCCGAGCGTGGTCATCAGGCCGCAGACCGTGCCGCGAATCCATGGCGAGCCGCGTCCGGTCAATGCGCCGTCGTCCGACAGCGCCTCGGCGAAGCCCATCGAGATGCCGGCGCCGACCGAGGCCGCGAGGCCGACCAGAAACGTCGCGAACGGCTGGTGGGTGGCGAAGGCGGCGGCGAACAGGGGCGCCAGCGTCGAGACCGAACCGTCCATCAGCCCGACGAGGCCCGGCTGGATGTATTGCAGCAGGAAGGCGCGGCGCTGGGTTTCCGCTTCGGTGGCGACCGCCTCGCGGGTGAGATACTGCTCGGCCAATTCCTCGGCGCGCACCTCGTGACGGTCTTCTTCCTGAGCGAGACTGAGCAGCAGCGCGCGGATGGATTCGTCGCGCGCGACGGTGGCTGCCTTGCGGTAGAATTGCGCGGCTTCGATTTCCATCCGGGCGGCGTACGCACGCACCACGCCGAGGCCGAGAGGGCGCATCAGCCACAACGGCTTGCGCTTGATGAAGCCGGAAATATCCTCCCGCCGAACCAGCGGCAGATGTTCTCCGAACTTTTCCCGGTAGAGTTGAAACAGGCGCTCCCGGTGGCCGGTTTCCTCCCTGGCCATGTCGGAAAAGATCGCGGCGGAGGCCGGAAACTGTTCGGCGAGGCCATCGGCGAATCCGTGGTAAATACGGCTGTCGTCCTCCTCATTGGAGATGGCGAGCGCCAGTATCTCGCGCTCCGTCAGATCCGCAAACTTTTTCATCGCAAGGGCATCCCTGAGCCGGACAATGGGAGCCGTTGTCGCAAGCAGGCTGCCGTAGCGCAAGCCGCAAGACGTAAAGGTTGGCAGATGATCTTTAGTCCCGGGGTCGCCCGATGAATTTCCAGTCGCTGCGGCTGGCATGGGAGCCGGTGATCCGCCGCGTGTTTCATGTCTATGCGCGGTTCGCGCGCGGCATGACGCTCGGCACCCGCGCGGTGGTGCTCGACGGCAAGGGGCATGTCTTTCTGGTCAAGCACAGCTATGTCGCCGGATGGCACCTGCCGGGCGGCGGAGTCGAGACCGGGGAGACGATTTCCGACTCGTTGCGGCGCGAACTTCACGAGGAGGGCGGCATCGAGTTGACCGGCGAGCCGTGCCTGCATGGTATTTTTTTCAATCGTCACGTCTCGCGCCGCGATCATGTCGCGGTTTATGTCGTACGCGATTTCCGGCAGGAGCGGATGCCCGCGCCGAACCACGAGATCATCGCCTGCGGTTTCTTCGATCCGGCCGATCTGCCGCCCGACACCACCCGGGGCACACGCTTGCGGATTGCGGAAGTGCTCGAAAACAGGGCGATACCGGCGGACTGGAGTTAACCGCAGGGGCCAAGCCAGATAATTGGCCGATGGACCGGCAGCGCGGCAAATGCTATGCGCGCGGACGATGACCGATCTCTCCCTCACCATCCTGTCCGAGACGCCGAACGACGCCCAGGCGATCGAGCGGCTGCACCAGCGCACCTTCGGCCCCGGCCGTTTCGTTCTCAGCGCCTACCGGCTGCGCGAGCATGTCGATCATCTGCTCGATTTGTCGTTCACCGCGCGCATCGGCACGCTGTTGGTCGGCTCGGTGCGGCAACTGCCGATCTGCGTCGGCGAGACGCCCGCGCTGCTGCTCGGGCCTCTCACCGTCGAGCCTCCGTTCCGGTCGCGCGGTGTGGGACGCGCGCTGATGGAGCGCGCCTTGAGCGAGGCGAAGGCGAAGGGCCATCGTCTCGTCGTGCTGGTCGGGGATGAGCCCTATTACAGCCGGATGGGCTTCAAGCGGATTCCGAACGGCGTCACGGCGATGCCGGGTCCGGTGGACCCGGCGCGGCTTCTGGTGCGCGAACTGGAAGAGGGCGCGTTCGAAGGCGTCACCGGGGCGATCCGGCCCGACTGGCGCGCGGTGTCGTAACCTTCACTCCGCCGCGATCTCGTCCGCACGCCGCCAGCGCGGAAACGGGTCCGGCAATCGCGACCATTGATCGATGTGCATGCCCGGCTTGCCATCGACAAGGCAGGCATCGAGTCTGGCGCGAATGGAATCTTCGTCCATGCCGGTGCCGATGAAGACGATCTCCTGCCGCCGGTCGCCGTAAATATCGTTCCAGTTCTTTTTCAGGCTCTGCCGCCAGAACGGATCGTTGGGCCAGCGTTCCACCGGCACGTTCGCCCACCAGAATCCGAGACCCTCGGTTTTCACGATTGCACCGGCCTGACTGAGTTCGCCGAGCCATTGCGGCCGGGTCGCCAGCCAGAAATGCCCCTTGGCGCGGATCACGCCGCGCCAGCTTTCGCGCAGGAACTGCTGGAATTTGGCGGGCTCGAACGGTCGCCGCGCGCGATAGACGAAGCTCGTGACGCCGTATTCTTCTGTCTCCGGCACATGATCGGCGAAGCCGTAAAGCTCCTTCGCCCAGAGCGGATGCTGTTGCGCGCGCTCGAAATCGAACCGGCCGGTGTTGAGAACCCGCTCGTAAGGCACCCGCGCGTGATCGGCCTCGACGATGTCGGCATCGGGATTGAGCGCGCGCACGATCTTGCGCGCCGCGTCGCGCTGTGCGGTTGTCGCGGCGTCGATCTTGTTGAGGATGACGACATCGGCGAACTCGATCTGCTCGACCAGCAAATCAACCAGCGTGCGCTTGTCGTCGTCGCCGAGGGATTCGCCGCGATCCTTGAGAAATTCGACGGACGAATAGTCCTTCAGCAGATTCGCGGTATCGACCACGGTGACCATGGTGTCGAGCACGGCGACATCGGACAGGCTGTCGCCGTCCTCGTCGCGGAAGTCGAACGTCGCGGCCACGGGTAGGGGTTCGGAAATGCCGGTGGATTCGATCAGCAGATAATCGAAGCGGCCGCTTTCGGCGAGCAGGCGGACTTCCTTGAGAAGATCGTCGCGCAGGGTGCAGCAGATGCAGCCGTTCGTCATCTCGACGAGCTTCTCGTCCGTGCGCGACAGATTGGCGCCGCCGTCACGAATGAGATCCGCATCGATATTGACTTCGCTCATGTCGTTGACAATCACCGCCACCTTCAGGCCGCGGCGGTTGTTCAGCACATGGTTCATCAGCGTGGTCTTCCCAGCACCGAGGAAGCCGGACAAGACGGTGACGGGGAGTTTTTGCATCGAGATCAAAGAGCCTGTGAATGGCGTTGAGCCGGGAAGAATAGGACATCGGTCCTCATTTGTTATGTTATAACATAACATATTCTATGGCTGAGATGTCAAGGGAAAGCCAGGCGGCAGAATGCCGGCTGGAAAAGAATGTTCGACCGAAAATAGAAACGGCCGCCCGGAGGCGGCCGCTTTGCTCGGACTTGTTTGCTGAGGCTAGAGGAAGCCTCAATATTTGATGTTGGCGAACAGCCTCACGCCCATGCCGGGCAAGAGCACCTCATCCTTGGTGTAGGACACCGCGTTGCGGATGTCCTCGTTGAGCAGATTGTCGCCGACGATGCCGACGCGCAGTTCCTGCGCGCCCCACCAGTCCGTCTTGGCGAGCTTGGTGGTGTAGCTCAGCTCCGCCTTCAGGCGATTGTAACCCGGCGTCGATGTCTCGATGCCGCCGATGTCGTTCTGCGCGAAGGCATGGAGCAGGTTGACGCGCGCGAGCCAGTTGGCGTCGCGATAGTAGATGCCGCCGCCCAGCCGTTGCGGCGGAATGCGCGGCACGTTGCTGCCGTCGTCGAACGTCGCGCGGACAATATCGTACTGCCCCTCGACGCCGAACGTGCCGAACCACAGCGGCATCACGTCGTACTGGAACTGGAATTCCGCGCCACGGAAATGGGCGTTGCGCTGCGAATAGATCGCCTGATTGAGTTCGAGGCTGTCGTTCGCCACGCACGCGGTGCCGTCGCAGGTGTTGCCGGTGAGGTTACGGTAGATGAAGCCGTTGAAGTGCGTGTCGTAACCGGTCAGCTCGAACCGGAACGGACCGGTGTTCTTGCGCAGGCCGATCTCGACCGATTTCGCGGTCTCGATCTTCAGGTTCGGATTGCCGATGTCGAACGTGACGGTCGCATCGTGGCCGCCGCGCGAGAACAGTTCGGCGGGTTTCGGCGCGCGCTCGGTGTATTGCCCGGTGACGCTGGCGACGAGGCCGTAGGGCAGGTTCTGAATCAACCCGACGCTGCCGCTCGCGGGATTGAAGTTGAGATTTCGCGAAACCGCAGGACCGATGGCGGAGGTATCGTTGAACAGCTCAGGCACGAAGGAGGGCGTCGAGCCGGACAGGTTGACGTGCTCGATGCGGCCCGCGATCTGCGCCTTGGTGGTGTTGCTGAAGGCGAATTCGTTGAACGAGTAGCCGGCGACGCGGGTGTTGCTGTTCGGGTCCCACAGTCCGTTGAATGGACTGCCGATGTCGTCCGGGCTTGGCGCGTTCAGTTCCTGATGCGAGGCCTGCACGCCGAGCGCCGACGTCATCGTCGCGAAGTTGACATTCACCGGCGCGAGCTGCACCTCGAGGCGGCCTTCCTGCTCCTTGTTGGTGAAGGTCTGGCGCACGCCGTCGCTACCGTCGTCGCCGAGGCCGATTTCATTGTGCTTGTAATCGGTCGCGCCGACCCAGAAGCGGATCGCATCAATCGCAGCGGCATCGGGACGGTACTCGCCCTTCGCGGTGAACTTGGTCTGTTTGGCGTCGATGCGCGTGTTGTGCTCTTCGCCGTCGATGCCGGGAATATGATAGAGCGAATTGTTCTGCTGGATCGCCGCGCCGATATAGCCGCCGGTGAAGAAGTAGGTGCCCCCGACCGATCCGCCGTAGGAATGCGTGCCGGAATTCGCCTGCGTGCCGTTGAAGGGCCGCGCCGGATCGAACCGGTAAGGCGAACTCGGAATGCCGTAGCTGTCGGTCTTGCGGTCGAAGCCATCGGCGTGGATCGCGAAGTTGCTGCTGGCTGCGTCCAGCAAGACCGCGCCCTCGCGGCCGTTGTCGATGCTGGAATAGCCGGTGCGGGTTTCGAAATTGCTGCAATAGCCGGAGCTGGAAGGCGCTTTCACGTCGTAGCCCCAGGTCTGCGATGGCGACACCGGATTGCACGGCAGCGCATCGGGAATGCGGTTGTTGGTGGCGCTGACGACGCCGCCGATCGCGGTCGAGCCGTAACGCAGCGTCGCCGGGCCGCGGATCACCTCGATCTGGTTGGTGGTGAGCGGGTCGATCGGGACGAAATGATCCTCGCCGAGATCGGATGCGCCGTTGCTGCCGATGCCGTTCTCGACGATGCCGACGCGGTTCATGTCGAGGCCGCGAATGATCGGGCGGCTCGATGCGCCGGGCGCGAACGACGAGCCGGTGATGCCGGGCTTGTCGTTCAACAGGTCGCCGAAGGTCTGCGCGCCGCTGCGGCGGATTTCCTCGTTCGGCACCACGGTGACGGTCGCGAACTGGTCGGTGACGATCGGCAGCGTGCCCTGCGACGGCGCGGGAGCGGACGCGGCCTGTGCGATAGCGGGCGTGTCCGGTTTGTCTTTCGGCTTGCCCGAGTTGCGCGCGACGCCGCTGCCGTGCCTTGCGGCGACGACCGGGCGGTGGCGGTGATGATCGATGGGGCTTGGTGCATGCACCATGATTTCCGGCAATACCGTGCCGCTTGAGGCGGCAGGCGCGGGGGCCGGTGTGGCCGCGGGCGGCGTGGCCTGCTGCGCATGGACGGACGGGGTGAACACGGCAAGCGCAATCGCCGAGGCGCTGGCGAGCGAAGCGCGAAGGGAGGAGCGGGACATTGTGAATTTGATCCTGACGCCGCGGGCGGCTCAGGATGAGCAGCCGCGGATTGAACGGAGAGCCGGCCATGGGAGCGAATGGCCGGGACGGACGGTTCAGGTCAGGGAGAGAGGCGGGCCGCGCGAATGAAAGGCAGCGGCGCGCGCGCGCGGGGTGTCTTTCAGTGCGAACGGCGCGAAGGCGACGGTCGCGAACGAGGCGGGAAGCGGCAGCACGGGCGCCGCCGCATGCAGACCGCTCGCCGCCATCGCGGTGGTGACGCAAATCGCGCAGATCGCGTCGGCGGCATCGTTATGGTCCGAGGTGCCGCCGGTGGATGAACTGCTGGCGACCTGCGTGCGGTCCGCCGACCAGGCGGCGACATGGGTATGGCCGAACGACAGCCCGATCTGCATCGCCAGCGCGAACAGCGCCAGCAACGACAGCCTTTTGGCTTTCGACCGGACCCAGGTCATGACAGACGGATTCCCCACGCCGGGGCTTCAGGCCACCGGATGTTACAATGTAACATTGGAAGCTCCGGGGATGTCAATCCACCCCGGAATACTGTCCTCAGAGCGTGGCGGAGTGTGGTTTTGCCGTCACCGTCCCTCGCGCAGCCAGGTGGCGGCGAAAGCGCCGAGCAACAGCAGGAGCCCGATCAGGCCCGCGAACACCGGGAAGGCGCCGATGCCGCGCACCACGCTGGCGTCCCGCATCTTCAGGCCGAGCCAGCCCGAACCTTCGAACACGGTCGAACCGTGGATCGGCAGGATGCGCGGCAGCTCGACGGTGCCGGACTCCGAAATTCGCCGCGTGTCGCCGCCGGTTGCTTTCGTCAGCGGCGCGAGCGCTTGCGTCGTCGATGTGACTTCGGAGAATTCCTTCGGGTTGGCGGGGCCGACGCTGATGAGCGCCTTCAGGTCGCCATCGGTCGCCTGCCACAGGCCGAGTTCGTCGGCGCCCAGAGCCGCACGCCACAGGCCGGGCTCGCTCTGCGCAAGCGTGACCTCGCGGGTCTTGCCCGAAGGCGAGGTGACGGTCACGGGCTTCACCGTGTCCGCCATGGTCTGGCGCGTGACGACGAGATCGCGGCCTTGCGTCTTCAGCCGCAGCGCCTCCTCGTCGAGTTCGGGTTGCTTCATCAGCCAGTGCGACAGCCGCCGCAGCAAATCGAGATGCGGGCCGCCGCCTTCATAGCCACGCGCCCACAGCCAGATCTGGTCCGAGAGCAGCAACGCGACCCGGCCTTCACCCTGTCGCGACAGCAGCAGGAGCGGTTCGCCGTTCGCGCCTTCCATCACCGGCGGCACGGTCGGATTGCGGGTATCGACGATGCGGAAGAACCGGCCCCAATGCGGCGGCTCGCTGTTTGAGCCTTCCAGTCCGCGCGTGACCGGATGGCGCTTGCCGGTGTCGGTCAGGCGCGCGTGAAACGCCTTCTCCGTGACATCGACAGGCTCGGCCGGCAGCACCGCATCGAGCGGGGTCCGCCAGATCGAGGTGGGGCTCGCATAGTCCGGCCCGGCGGCCACGAGAACCGCGCCGCCGTTCTTCACGTAACGCGTGATGTTATCGAAATATGCAGTCGGCAGAACACCTTGGCGGGCGTAGCGATCGAAAATGATGAGCTGAAACTCGTTAATCTTCTGCTGGAAGAGTTCGCGCGTGGGGAATGCGATCAGCGACAATTCGTTGATCGGGGTGCCGTCCTGTTTCTCCGGCGGCCGCAGAATGGTGAAGTGCACCAGATCGACGCTGGCGTCGGACTTCAGGAGATTGCGCCAGGTGCGCTCGCCCGCATGCGGTTCGCCCGAGACCAAAAGCACGCGGAGCTTGTCGCGCACGCCGTCGATCGACACCACGGCGCGGTTGTTGACCGGCGTCAGTTCGCCCTCGAGCGGGGAAGCCTCGATCTCGACGATGTTCTGTCCGGCGTGCGGAATCTCGAGCCGGATGCGGCCGGTCTCGCCGCTCGTCAGCATGCGGCGGCTCAGGACCTCGCCGTCGCGCCGGATGGTGACTTCGGCGCGCTGGTTGGCCACGCCCTGATCGTCGAGCTTGAATGTGATGGTCTGCGTCTGTCCGACGATGCCGAAGCGCGGGGCCGAGACGATGGCGATGCGGCGGTCGCGTTCGCCGGAGTGTCCGGTGATGAGCGCATGGACCGGCGCTTGAAACCCGAGCGTCGCGTTGCTGGCCGGGATGTCGTGCACGCGCCCGTCGGTAATGAAGAACGCTCCCGCAATGCGGTCGGTCGGAACGTCGGAGAGCGTGGCCGAGAGCGCGGAGAACAGTTTGGTGCCGTCGGTCTCGCCATCCGCCTGTCCGGCGTCAGCCACCCGGACGTCGAGGCCCTTGATGGCGCGCAGCCTCTCAAGCAGCGCGTCGCGCGCCTCGTCGGTCTGTTTCGCGCGGTCGCCAAAACTCTGGCTCGGGCTCTTGTCGATGATGACGGCGGCGACCGAGGGCAGCGGTTCGCGGGATTCACGGGTGAAAGAGGGGTTGGCGAGCGCCAGCAGGACCATGGCCAGGGCAGCCGCCCGCCACAACGCGCCGCGTGCGCGCCGCAACAGCGAGATGGCCGCGATCAGGAGCGTGGCCGCAAGCCCGAGCCATAGCACGAGCGAGGGGACCAGCGGCGCGAAGGCGATGCCGTATTGGGTCATGAGGCGTGCCCCTTCTTACACCTTTCCCCATGCGGCAAGGCGTCATCCTGAGGTGCGAGCCGCATTCGCGGCGAGCCTCGAAGGACGACGCCGATCATCGGGCCGTGCATCCTTCGAGGCGCGGCGTCGCCGCGCACCTCAGGATGACGGATCGTCTTTGGCGTCCTTCGCATCCTCATTGCCCGAGCCTTTCGATCAACGCCGGGGCATGGACCTGATCGGCCTTGTAGTTGCCGGTCAGCGTGTACATCACGATGTTGGCGCCGGCGCGGAAGGCGAATTCACGCTGGCGCGGCTCGCCCGGCGTCAGCGGCAGCATCGGCTGGCCGTCGGGCCGCAGCGCCCAGGCACCGGCGAGATCGTTCGAGGTGATGATGATGGGCGAGACGCCGTCGCCGCCCCGCGCCGGGCGCTCCACGCCATCCTCGTCGCCCTCGCGCGGCAGCGCCTCGACCCATGTCCGGCCCGAGGTGAAGCGGCCCGGGAAGTCGCGCAGCAGATAGAACGTCTTCGTCAGCACATGCTCGCGCGGCACCGGCTCCAGTTCGGGAATGTCGAGCGAGGACAGGATCTGCCGCAGCGCCAGCATGCCGGGGGTCTGCGATTCTCCGTTCGAGGTCGGCGGCGCGTCGATGGCGTCGCGGGTGTCGAACAGCACCGTGCCGCCATTCTTCATATAGGCGTCGATCTTGTTGATCGCCTCCTGCGAGGGCTTCGGCGCATCCGCGATCACCGGCCAGTAGATCAGCGGGAAGAAGGCGAGTTCGTCTTTCGCCGGATCGACTCCGATCGGATCGCCTGCCTCCAGCGCGGTGCGTTGCGCGAGAAACAGCGACAGTCCGCTGAGACCCGCTTTCACGACATTGTCCACTTCCGCGTTGCCGGTGACGACATAGGCAAGATGCGTCTGCGACACCGCCTTGATGGCGAAATCGTCTTTGGCGGCGTTTGCCGTGACTGCCGGTTTGGCGGTCCGGGTTTGCGCGTCCAGAGCGTGCGGGGCGAGCGCGCTCGATATGACAGCCAGCGCCAGCGCCGTGGCGACGGAGCGCCGCCGCAGCAACCCGGCCAACGCGCCGCCGAGAATGGCGATGATGATGGCGTCAACCACGAACAGCAGCAGCGCGAGCGAGAGCAGGGTGCCGCGCAGGTCGCGCGGCTCGGCGTTGGTGTAGCTCGCGCGGGTCGCGTTGAGCGACGAGGTGTCGAGCGCGGTCAGGCGATCGGTCGCGGCCAGCGTGTTGACGGCGACAGGGCCATCGACCGGACCGTAGAATCCCGGCGGATGATCGAGGCTGGCGGCACCGCGATAATCGGCCTTCACCGGCTTGGCGGTGGAAGGCGGCGCCGTGAAGGCGCCGAAGCCGTCGAGCACGCGGGTCGGCGCGACCGTCTCGATCTTGGTCTCGGGCGTCAGGTTGCTTCCGGCGGCATCGGCATAGCCCGCCATGTCGACGATCCGGCGCAGCATCTCGACGAACGTGCCGGACAGCGGCAAATCCGACCAGCGGGTGTCGCCGCTGACATGGAACAGCGCGAGCACGCCCTTGCCGCGCCGCTCTCCTGTGACGAGCGGCGTGCCGTCGGCGAGCGAGGCCCATGTTTTCGAGGCGAGCGCGGGATCTGGATCGGCGAGTACCTGCCGCGTCACGGTCACGTCGTCGGGCACCGGCAGACCGGCGAACGGGCTATCGGCGGCGAAGGCGGCGAGGTGCTGCGGCTTTTCCCATGTCAGCGTGCCGCCGAGGCTGCGGTTGCCGCGCCGCAGCTTCACCGGCACCAGATCGTCGTCGCCTGCCGCGAGGCGCGGCCCCGCGAAACGCACCAGCACGCCGCCCTGCGCGATCCAGTCGTCCAGCCGCTCGCGCAATTCCGGCGACAGTGTGCCGACATCGGCGAGGATCAGCATCGGCAATTTCTGGTCCAGCAGTTGCCTGATGGCATCGTCAGGCGCGCTGCGCTCGGCATTGCGCACGTCGGCGAACGGCGCGAGCGCCTTCGTCAGATAGAACGTGGTGGCGAGAAGCGGCTGCGAAATATCGGAGCTTGCGCCGGAGACGATGCCGATGGCGCGCCGCCGCCAGCGCTTGTCGAGCAACTGCACCGCGCCCGCGGAACGCTCGCCCGCGATCTCCAGCCGCGCGATGTCGTTGCGCAGTTCGACCGGCAGATCGAAAGCAGCTTCCGTCTCGCGCGCGGTGGCGTCGAACGCAAAGTGCGTCTCGCCGATTGGCGCGCCTTTCTGGTCGAGCGCGCGCACGATGCCGGACTCGATGCCGCCGGTGGCGCGCAGCACTTTCACGGTCATCTTCGCGGCGGCGTTCTCGGCGGCGGCGAGCGCATGCGCCGGCGGCGTGCCGCCTTCATAGACCGTCAGCGCGCGGTCGCCGATGGCGTCGTGCAGGCCGCTCACGAAGTCCGCGCCGCGCCCGCTATCAATTCCGTCATTAAGCCAGACGATGCTGGCGTCGCCGATCTCGCCGAGAAAGCGTTTGATCAGCGGCAGCGTGGCGCTGCGGTCGATGCCGTAAGGCTTCGGCGCAAATTGGCGAAGGGCCACGCGCGCCGTGCCGGGGGGCATCAGGCTGATGTCGCGCGCGGGCTCGGACAGAGGCACCAGCGCCACCGCGCGGCGCGCAGCATCGGCCTGCGAAATCAGTTCGTCGGCGGAGCGAATGCGCACGTCCCAGTTCGCTGCGGCGCTCCAGCCGTCATCGAGCAGGATCACCAGCGGCCCGGACGATGCGCTCGCGCCGCCTTTCGGATTCCACACCGGGCCCGCGGCGGCGAAGATCACGAGCGCGGCGGCGAGCAGTCGTAACAGTGTGAGCCACCACGGCGTGCGCGACGGCGTCTCCTCGCGCGGCTTGATGTCGAACAGCAGCCGCGTCGGCGGAAATTCCACCTTCACCGGGCGCGGCGGGATCACGCGCAGCAGCCACCACAGCGCGGGCAGAGCGATCAGCCCCGCGAGCAGCCACGGTTCGGTGAAGGAGAGCGGCAATCCGTTCATGCCGGCCATCCCGATCTGGCGCTGCCCTCGCGAGATGCGGCGAGCGCCTGATGCAGGTACAACAGCAGTTCGGCGGCGGAGCGGTCGGTCCGATGCGTGGAAAACAGCCAGCCGCGCCGCGTCGTTTCCGCGCGGATGCCGTCGCGGTGCTGTTTGAGCTTCGCGGTGTAATCGTCCTTCCAGTTCTGCGCGCGCCCGGCGACGATGGCGCCCGCGCCTTCGGGCTCGTTGAATTCAACGCGGCCGGAATAGGGGAAGGTTTCCTCGGCGGGATCGACGATTTGCAGCAGCACGCCGCGCGCGCCGGAGGCCGAGAGGCCAGCAATCATCGCCGCGATGTCACCGAGCGGCGACCAGAAATCGGACAGCACGACGACCTCGGCGAGCGAGGCAGGCACGAAACCCGGCGGCAGGCTGTCGCGCGTGGCGACGTCGTGCAGCAGCACCTGCGCCATCCGGTCGATGATGCCGCGGCTGGCGCTCGGGCGCATCAGGCCGGGGATGCCGACGCGCTCGCCCCCCGCGACTAACAGGTCGGCCAGCGCGAAGCTCAACACGATGGCGCGCTCCAGCTTGCTGTCGCGCGCATCTTTCGAGGCGAAGGCCATCGAGGCGGAGCGGTCCGGCCACAGCCATACGGTATGCGCGGCTTCCCACTCCTGTTCGCGGACGTACAGATGATCGTCGCGTGCCGAGCGCCGCCAGTCGACGCGCTGCGCGGCTTCGCCGGAAACGAAACGGCGGTACTGCCAGAAATTCTCGCCGGTGCCGGCGCGCCGCCGCCCATGCAGGCCGTGGATCACGGTCGCGGAGATGCGCCGCGCTTCCAGCACGAGGCGGGGCATCGACGCGGCGAGCGAGCGGCTTTCGCCATCGGCACGCCGTATCGCTTCGATTTCGGTGAGCGCGGGTTTGGGGACCGCGGCCATCAACCGACCCGCGCTTTCAGCCGCCCGATCACGCCTGTGACGGTTTCGCCTTCGGCGCGGGCGGAGAAGGTCAGCGCCATGCGATGCTTCAGCACCGGTTCGGCCAGTTCGAGCACGTCGTCGATGGAGGGCGCGAGGCGGCCGTCGAGCAGCGCGCGGGCGCGCACCGCGAGCATCAGCGCCTGGCTCGCGCGCGGGCCCGGTCCCCATGCGATGGATTTGGCATCGTCGCCGCCCTCGCCGGGGCGCGCGGAGCGTACCAGCGTGAGGATCGCTTCCACCACGGAATCGCCGACCGGCAAACGGCGCACCAGCCGCTGCGCGGTGATGAGCGTGTCGGCGGTCATCGCCGCCTTCGCCGTGGTCTGCTCCGCGCCGGTAGTGTCGAACAAAATTTTACGTTCGGCATCGCGGTCGGGATAGCCGACATCGATTTCCATCAGGAAACGGTCGAGCTGCGCCTCGGGCAGCGGATAGGTGCCTTCCTGCTCCAGCGGATTCTGCGTGGCGAGCACATGGAACGGCACCGGCAGATCGTGCCGTGCGCCCGCGACGGTGATGTGCTGCTCCTGCATCGCCTGCAACAGCGCGGACTGCGTGCGCGGCGAGGCGCGGTTGATCTCGTCGGCCATCAGCAGTTGTGCGAACACCGGACCGGCGATGAAACGGAACGAGCGCTTGCCCGCCGCGCTCTCATCGAGCACTTCCGCGCCGAGAATGTCGGACGGCATCAGGTCGGGCGTGAACTGCACGCGCTTGGCGTCGAGCCCGAGCGTGACGCCGAGCGTCTCGACGAGTCTGGTCTTGGCGAGGCCCGGCACGCCGATCAAGAGCGCATGACCGCCCGCCAGAATCGTCACCAGCGCGTTGTCCACCACGCGCTCCTGCCCGAAGATCACGGTGGACACGGCCTGACGCGCGGCGCGGATGCTGCCCGCGAGTTGCTCGGCGGAGCGGACGATCACGTCTTCCAGTTTTTCGACATCTGCGCTGTTCATTCCTGCTCCTTGCCGCGTCAGTGGCGGATTGGATGATGTTAGCCCGGACCTGCGGGAAATAGTCTGTCCGCACGGCGCGATCCCCCATTTTAACGGCCCAATGGGGCGACATCCATCACGTTGCGTCGATTGGGCGTGAACGCCGCTTGGATATGGAAAATCGTGCCTAAATCGTGCCAGACTGCTCACGGTCGAGGAAAACCATGGCGAAGCAAGGGCAGCCGATAGCAGCGGGGGACGTTGGCCAGCGCCTCGATGCGCTGGCCTCGGCGGCGCAGCGCGTCAATACGTCCGGCCTGCCGCCGGTCGAGCGGTGGAATCCGCCGTTTTGCGGCGATCTCGACATCCGTATCGCCTCCGACGGCACCTGGTTCTACCTCGGCAGCCCGATCGGGCGTCCCGAACTGGTGCGACTTTTTTCCAGCGTGCTGAAACGCGAGGGCGAGCGCTATTTTTTGGTCACGCCGGTGGAAAAAATCGGCATCGTCGTGGACGACGCGCCGTTTATCGCCGTCGAGATGAGGGCAAGGGAACAGGGCGGGGCGCGGCTTTTGTCGTTTCGCACCAATGTCGGTGAATGGATCGATTGCGACGCTGCCCACGGGCTGCGGTTCGAGGACGCGCCGAGGGGCGGCCTTGCGCCCTATCTGCATGTCCGCGCGGGGCTGTGGGCAAAGCTGTCGCGGCCGTTATATTATGAACTGGTCGATCTCGGCGAGATTCGCCAGATCGGCGGCGAGGAGATTTTTGGCGTGGCGTCGAATGGTGTGTTTTTCGCAATCGCCGATGCCGCGCAGTTGAAGGGCTCAGCTTGAACGACAGCTTTCTGAAAGACAAGGCGGGTGCCCACGCGCTTCCGGTTCCGCACCGCGCTTCGATCGACATGGGATCGGCGGAATTCTTCAAGCGCGCCCGCGCGCAATTGAATTTCGATGTGCCTCCCGCATTGTCCGATCCGAGCATCGTCGCCAGGACCGGCGACCGCGGCACCGACTGGATGCTGGAGATCGTCGCGCGCGAGAAACCGATCCGGCAGGCGGCGGTGCTGATCGGGATCGTCGAACACGAACAGCCGTCCGTCCTGCTCACCACGCGCGCGGGGCATCTCGCCGATCATCCCGGACAGATTTCGTTTCCCGGCGGCAAGATCGACCCGCAGGATGCCTCGCCGATGGACGCGGCGCTGCGCGAGGCGAAGGAGGAAGTCGGGCTGACGCGCGATTTCATCGAGCCGGTCGGCTATCTCGATGTCTACTCCACGAGCTTCGGCTTCCGCATCCTGCCGACGCTGGCGCGGATTCGCCCCGGCTTCGATCTCACCATCAACACCGAGGAAGTGGATGATGCGTTCGAGGTGCCGCTCGCATTCCTGATGGACCCCGCGAACCACAAGCAGGGCACCAAGGAATATCGCGGAAAGCTTCGGTATTTTTACGAGATGCCGTATGAGCAGCGCTATATCTGGGGCGCGACGGCCGGCATGCTGCGTGTGCTGTATGAGCGGATCTACACGTCATGATCCGACCGCTGCTGACCGAAATCGGGATTTTCCTGATTCCGTTCGCTGCCTATGCGCTGTTCGTATTCGCAAGCCGCCGCGAGGTGCTGAATCGTTCATCCTGGCCGGCGCGCATCGTTTTGGGATTGAGCATGGGCGCGTGCCTGCTGGTGATCCTGAGCCTCGTACTGCTGGCAAATTTCTCCGGCGCGTCGCCGGACACGACCTATACGCCGGCGCGCGTCGAGAACGGCAAGTTCATTCCGGGGTCCGATAAATGACCGGGCGCGCCACCCCGACCGCGACGATCATCGCAGCCTGGCTGACATCCGGCCCCGCGGCGCGGGCGCTCGCGCTTCTGAACGCCAATGGAGAAGAAGCACGCATCGTCGGCGGCGCGGTGCGCAACGCGCTCCTCAACCTGCCGGTCGGCGAGATCGATGTCGCGACCACGGCGTTGCCGGATGAAGTGGTGCGCCGCGCGCGCGCCGCGCGGATCAAATGCGTTCCGACCGGGATCGAGCACGGCACCGTGACGCTGGTGATCGAGGGCACGCCCATCGAAGTCACGACGCTGCGCGAGGACATCGAGACCTTCGGCCGTAAAGCGAAGGTCGCGTTCGGCCGCGACTGGGTGCGGGATGCGCAGCGCCGCGATTTCACCATCAACGGCCTGTCGCTGTCCGCCGACGGTGTGGTGCACGACCATGTCGGGGGTCTCGCCGACATCGAGGCGCGCCGCGTGCGCTTCATCGGCGATCCGGCGCGGCGCATCTCGGAAGACTTTCTGCGCATCCTGCGTTTCTTCCGCATCCACGCCGCTTACGGGCAGGGCGAGCCGGATCGCGCCGCTGTCGATGCCTGCATCGCCGCGCGCGAGGGGCTCGCCGCGCTGTCGGCGGAGCGGCTCCGGATGGAAATTCTCAAGCTTGTGGTGGCGAAGGGCGCTGCGGACGCGCTGATCGCAATGGAGGATGGCGGCCTGCTTGGCCGCATCACCGCGGGCGTCAGTTATCATGGTTCGTTCGCCAACATGGTCGAGGCGGAGCGGATGCTCGGCTTCGCCGCCGATGCGATCCGCCGCCTCGGCGCGCTGACGGTGGCGACGCCGGAGGATGCCAAGCGGTTGTCGGTGCGGCTGCGTCTGTCGAATGCGGAAACGAAGCGGCTGGACTCCATGGGGCATCGCTGGTGGCGGATGCGGCAGATGGACGATGAAGTGGCGCGCCGCCGCGTCTATCGCCTCGGTCCGGACCGTTACACCGAGCGCGTCATGCTGGCATGGGCGCGGGCGGGCCGGGATTTCGTGGCGCCGCGCTGGCGCGAACTCGCCACGCTGACGCGGCGCTGGAGCGCGCCAACTTTCCCGCTGAAAGCGGCGGATTTCATCGCGCGCGGGTTGAAGGAAGGCCCGGCGCTCGGCCACGTCCTGACGCTCGCGGAAGATGCGTGGCTGGCGGCGAATTTTCCGCTCGACGCCGCAAGCGTTGCCGCGATCGCCGAGCAGACGCTGGAACGCTTCCGGCACGATCACCGGCTTTGAGGGATTCCCCCGCGTGAAGCGGATTCGCGCTGGTCAGGCCGCATCGTCCTCATCTTCATCTTCATCTTCATCTTCATCCTCGTCGTCATCCGGCCGGTCGATTTCGACGATTTCGAGCGCGATGGCCGGAAGCGTTTCCCGGAACAGATCGCCTTCGGCACCCATCCAGAGACACTCGGCCTTTTCGCCCTCGACCGCGACCACCGTCAGAGGCTGTCCGCCCGATTTGAGAATGGCGATATCGCCCGCTTTCAGTGTCATGGCCTGTCTCCCGTTTGAGTACAGCCATGCCTAGCAGGATGGTGTGACGGCGCGACAAATCACGGGTGGCGGAATGATGGAATGCAAAACAAAAAAGCCCCGGAGCATCGCTCCGGGGCTTTTTGTTTCAGCTCGTGTGAGCCGGATCAGTACTTCGCGACGACCGGGCTACCCCAGTTGAAGCGATAGACCAGCGAGGTCGAGACCGTCTGCACGTAAGGCTTGAAGGCGACGCCACCGGTCGTCGCAACACCTGCGGCATCGAAGACCTGGCTGGTCTTGTGGTCGTATTCGGCCACGCGGTATTCGGTCTTCATGAACCAGCCCGGCGCATGGATGCCCAGAAGGTTGAGGTCGTTCTCGACGCCGCCGCCGATGAACCAGCCATCGCGATGCGACTTGCCGATAGACGTGCCATCGCTGAACGCGACGCTCTTGAAGTCGGCGTGGCTGTAGCCAACGTTGACGTAGGACAGGGCGTTCGGCGAGATCAGATAGCCGAGGCGCGCACCGGCGGCATAGTTGGTGTCGTTCTTCAGACGGCCGGTCACGCCAGCCGCCGCATCCGCCAGCGAGCCGCGGATATCGCCGAACTGGGCGTCGCCGAACACGCCGACCACCCAGGTCGGGTTGATCTGCCAGTCGTAACCGCCGCCGATCGTGCCGAAGTAACCACGGCCGCCCGCGCGGGTGTCGAGGCCGTTGGCGCCGGTCGTGAGATCGACGGTGTGCTGATCGGACGACATCTGGCCGTAGCCGCCGCCGCCAGCGAGATAGAAGCCGGTCCAGTTGTAGGCGGGGGAACGGGCCGCCTTGGTGTAGAACGGCGTACCGGCGCTGGCACCCGGCGTCACATGAGAGTTGAAGCGATAGACCAGCGAGGTCGATACCGTCTGCACGTAGGGCTTGAAGGAGATGCCGTTGCCGCTGCCGTCGTTATACAGGCTGTTCTTCCGGTCATATTCGGTGACGCGGTATTCGGTCTTCATGAACCAGCCCGGCGCCTTGATGCCGAAGAAGTTCAGGTCGTTCTCGACGCCGCCGCCGATGAACCAGCCGTCACGATGCGACTTGCCGATGGCGGTGACGCCGTCAGAGAAAGTTGAGCCCTTGAACTGGCCGTAGCTGTAACCGGCGTTGACGTAGGACAGCACGTTCGGCGCGACCAGATAGCCGAGGCGTGCGCCGGCGGCGTAGTTCGCGTCGTTCTTCAGGCGGCCCGAGATGGCGGGTGCAGCAATATCGACCAGGCTGCCGCGAATGTCGCCGAACTGCGCATCGCCGAACACGCCGACCACCCAGGCCGGGGTGAGCTGGTAGTCGTAGCCGAGACCGACGGTGCCGAAATAACCGCGTCCGCCCATGCGGCTGTCGAGCGAGGTGGCAACACCGGCTGTCGTGGAGTGCTGGTCGGATGACATCAGGCCGTAGCCGAAACCGCCGCTGACGTAGAAGCCGGTCCAGTTCGACACCGGCGCCACGACCGGCGCCTTGGTGTAGCGGGCCGCGAGATCGGCCGCGTTGGCGGCGCTGCCCAGAGCGATCAGGGCCACGGTGCCCAGCAGAAACTTTTTCATGAAAATCCCCAAACCCGATGACGGCATGAATTCGATCAAAAGCTACCGGATTCCGGGCGGGCCGGATGTAGCCTGCGGGCCACAGTGGACAGCAAAGCCCGCAGGAACCGTGGTTTACGGCCACTTAACCTCGGGCGGCATGGAAGACAGAATCGACTCCACATTGCCCCCGGTCTTCAGCCCGAAAATGGTGCCACGGTCGTAGAGCAGATTGAATTCGACGTAGCGCCCGCGCCGGATCAACTGCTCCTCGCGGTCGGCGGCCTGCCAGGAGGCCTCGAAGTTGCGCCGCACCAGTTCGGGATAGATCGCCGCAAAGGCGCGGCCGACATCCTGGGTGAAGGCGAAATCGGCATTCCAGTCGCCGGACTCCAGCCAGTCGTAGAAGATGCCGCCGATGCCGCGCGGCTCCTTGCGGTGGGCGAGAAAGAAATAGTCGTCGCACCACTTCTTGAACTTGTCGTAGGGCGCGACCGCCGTATGGGCATGGCAAGCCTTGCGGAAGGCTTCATGGAAGGAGACGGTATCGAGGTCTTCCTGAGTCCGCCGCCGGTCGAGCACCGGGGTCAGGTCCGCGCCGCCGCCGAACCAGCGCCTGGTGGTGACGACGAAGCGGGTGTTCATGTGCACGGCGGGCACGTTCGGATTCCATGGGTGTGCGATCAGCGAAATGCCCGAGGCCCAGAACCGTGGATCGTCTGAAGCGCCGGGAATCTGCGCGCGAAATTCGGGGGCGAATTCGCCGAACACGGTCGAGCAGTGCACGCCGACTTTCTCGAACAGCCGCCCGCGCATCATCGACATCACGCCGCCGCCGCCCGGCGCGCCGGTGTGGTCGGTGCGCTCCCACGGCTTGCGCGTGAAGCGTCCCGCCTGATCGCCATAGAGCGAGGCGGGGGCCTCGTCCTCCAACTGCTCGAACGAGACGCAGATGTCGTCGCGCAGCTTTTCGAACCATGCGCGGGCGGAGGTCTTGCGGCTGTCGAGCAGGGAAGCGTCCATGTTCAATCCGTCATTTTGATTGGGGCCCGAAATAGGTGCAGCTCTCGCCGCAACTGTCGCGATGGATGCTGACGCGCGTGACGTCGCCCGCGCCCTGCACATTGTCCCAGATGTAGCGCGACAGGTTCTCCAGCGTCGGCAGGCCGATCGCCTCGATCTTGTTGAGAAATTTGTGGTCGAGCGCCTTGCGCACGTCGGCGATCTTCCGCTCCAGCAGACCGAGGTCCATCACCATGCCGGTCGCGGGGTCGGGCACGCCGCGAATCGTCACCTCGGCGCGAAACGAATGGCCGTGAATCTCCTCGCTATTCTCGCCGAGCGTCGTGCCCTTGAGCGAGTGCGCGGCCTCGAAGTGAAAGGATTTGGTCAGTTCCCACATGGCTAACAATTACCTCAACTCGTTCGGCCTCGTCATCCTGAGGCGCGAGGCGCTTTTTGCGCCGAGCCTCGAAGGATGGCGCCGTCGCCCTTCGAGGCTCGCAAGAGCTCGCACCTCAGGGTGACGGTTTATCTTCTCGACCATCTCGCTAATTACCTGATCCCGAGGGTCTTGTGGGTCTGCACGCTGAGCCGCCATTGCGGATGGCGCAGACAATAGTCGATTGCGCGCGCGGTATTTTGTGCCAGATCAGGCCCGTCCATCGGTTGCAGCAGAAAATGCTGGAAGGCCAGCGCGGTGTAATCCTCCGGCGCGTTCTGTACCTGCGGATAGACCAGCTTCAACTCGTGGCCCTGCCGGATCGCAAGCTCGGTGTCGGCCTTCGGGCTGACGCAGATCCAGTCGAGGCCGGGCGGGGCGGGCAGGGTGCCGTTGGTCTCCACAGCGATCATGAAGCCGCGCGCATGAAGTGCTGCGATCAGCGCATCATCGATCTGGAGCATCGGCTCGCCGCCAGTCAGCACCACGAATCGATGACGGCTGTCAGCGCCCCATGTCGCGGCGATTCGCTCCGCGAGATCGCCGGCGGTGGCATAGCGTCCGCCGAGCGTGCCGTCGGTGCCGACGAAATCGGTATCGCAGAACTGGCACACGGCCTCCGCGCGGTCCTGCTCGCGGCCGCTCCACAGATTGCAGCCCGCGAAACGGCAGAACACGGCCGGGCGTCCGGCCTGCATGCCTTCGCCTTGCAAAGTCAGGAAAATTTCCTTCACCGCGTAACTCACGGCGCATTGTCTCCATTTGTGACAGCATGTCGCGTCTGCCGCAGCGCCTCGCCGAGCGCCATCGCGGCGGCGACGGCGACATTGAGCGAGCGCATGCCTTCCGCGATCGGGATCACCAGTCTCTGATCCGCGCTCGCGGCAACCTCGTCCGGCACGCCCGCGCTTTCCCGGCCCAGCAGAAGAATATCAGTATCTTCATAGCGATGCGCCAGATAGGAGGTGGCGCCCTTGGTGGTCAACAGCATCAGCCGCCCGCCATCCGCCTGCTGCCATGCACGAAACGCGGTCCACGACACATGACGCGATATGGCAACCTGATCGAGATAATCCATCCCGGCGCGGCGGAAATGGCGGTCGCTCACCGGGAAGCCTGCGGGCTCTATAATATGCGCCTCGACCGCAAGACACGCGCAGAGTCGCAGAATCGTCCCGGTATTCTGGGGAATGTCCGGTTGATACAGGGCGATCCGCATGGGGTGATCGGGCTCGGAAAAAAGGGGGTAAAAACCGCTGCGATGCGCCGAATTTGCGCATCGCACGAGCGGGAGCCGATACCGGGCTTGCGCTCAATCATCAAGGGTGCCAATAGATCGATTCTAGATCATCTGTTCTGCCCGGCTGAGCAGGACAAGTGGGTTCTGCCCCCGCGAGGGCCGCGGGCACCGACTGACGTTTCCGGCGCGTTCGTCCGCGCAATCCATGGGTTCGTCGGACGGTTGCAGTTCGGAAAGGGTTTGCAAACGTGACTGCTTCTTCTTCGGCACATCCGGCGACGCGCCGTGATTTCCTTTACGTCGCCACCGGTTCGGTCGCGGTCGTCGGCGCGGCCGCCGTGGCCTGGCCGCTGATCTCCCAGATGAATCCCGATGCCTCGACCATCGCGGCCGGCGCTCCGATCGAGGTCGATCTGTCGCCGATCGCCGAAGGGCAGGACATCAAGGTGTTCTGGCGCGGCAAGCCGATCTACATCATGAACCGCACCAAGAAGCAGATCGAGGAGGCGCGCTCGGTGAACGTGTCGAGCCTGCCCGATCCGCAGACCGACCAGTCCCGCGTCAAGGAAGGCCACGACAACTGGCTGGTCGTGATCGGCATCTGCACCCATCTCGGCTGCATCCCGATCGCGCATGAGGGCAATTACGACGGCTTCTTCTGCCCGTGCCACGGTTCGCAGTACGATTCCTCGGGCCGCATCCGTCAGGGGCCGGCGCCGCTCAATCTGTACGTCCCGCCGTACAATTTCGTTTCCGACACCAAGATCAAAATCGGCTGACGTCAGTCGCCTCCACCTTCCAGGATCGCAACTCATGAGCGGACCCTCTACCTATAACCCGCAAAATCCAGCCTTGAAGTGGATTGAGCAACGCCTGCCGATCGGCGGCCTCATTCATTCGTCGTTCATTGCCTATCCGACGCCGCGCAACCTGAACTACTGGTGGACGTTCGGCGCCATCCTTTCGATGATGCTCGCTGTGCAGATCATCACCGGCGTCATCCTCGCGATGCACTACACCCCGCATGTCGATTACGCCTTCAAGTCCGTCGAACTGATCGTCCGCGACGTCAATTACGGCTGGCTGTTGCGCTACATCCACTCCAACGGCGCGTCGATGTTCTTCATCGCCGTCTACATCCACATGTTCCGCGGCCTGTATTACGGGTCGTACAAGGCGCCGCGCGAAATCCTCTGGATTCTCGGCGTCATCATCTACCTGTTGATGATGGCCACGGGCTTCATGGGCTACGTGCTGCCGTGGGGCCAGATGAGCTTCTGGGGCGCCACCGTCATCACCAACCTGTTCTCGGCGATCCCTTACGTCGGCGACAGCATCGTGACGCTGCTGTGGGGCGGCTATTCGGTCGGCAATCCGACGCTGAACCGCTTCTTCTCGCTGCACTATTTGCTGCCGTTCGTGATCGCGGGCGTCGTCGTCCTGCACGTCTGGGCGCTGCATGTCGCTGGCCAGAACAATCCGGCCGGCGTCGAAGCCAAGACCGAAAAGGACACCGTGCCGTTCACGCCGTACGCGACCGTCAAGGACTCGTTCGGCATGGCGTGCTTCCTGCTGTTCTTCGCCTGGTTCATCTTCTACATCCCGAACTACCTCGGCGATCCCGACAACTACATTCAGGCCAACCCGGCCGTGACGCCCGCGCACATCGTGCCGGAATGGTACTACCTGCCGTTCTACGCGATCCTGCGTTCGATCCCGAGCAAGCTCGGCGGCGTCATCGCGATGTTCGGCGCGATCATCGTGCTGGCGTTCCTGCCGTGGCTCGATAGCTGCAAGGTGCGCTCGTCGAAGTATCGTCCGCTCGCCAAGCAGTTCTTCTGGATCTTCGTCGCGACCTGCATCGGCCTCGGCTATCTCGGCGCGCAGCCGCCGGAAGGCATCTATGTCATCGCCGGCCGCGTGCTGACGGTGATCTATTTCGCCTACTTCCTGATCGTGCTGCCGGTGCTGTCGCGGATCGAGACCACGCGGCCGTTGCCGAACTCGATCGCCGACGATGTGCTGGCCAAGTCCGGCAAGGTTGCCGCGGCGCTCGCGCTGGTGGTTGCCGGTTCGCTGACGATGGGCGGCCTCGACAGCGCCAGGGCCGCCGATCATGGCGCCACGCCGCATTCGGAGAGCTGGTCGTTCGCAGGTCCGTTCGGCAAGTTCGATCAGGCCCAGTTGCAGCGCGGCCTCAAGGTCTACAAGGAAGTCTGCTCGAACTGCCACTCGCTGAATCTCGTAGCGTTCCGCAACCTCGCCGATCCGGGTGGTCCGGGTTATTCGGCGGCGCAGGCGGCGGCTTTCGCCTCGGACTACAAGATCAAGGACGGCCCGAACGATGCGGGCGACATGTTCGAGCGTCCGGGCCGCCCGGCGGATTATTTCCCCGCGCCGTTCCCGAACGAGCAGGCGGCCCGCGCCTCCAACGGCGGCGCTGCTCCGCCGGACCTGTCGCTGATCGCGAAGGCCCGTGGCTACGAGCGCGGCTTTCCGCAGTTCGTGTTCGACGCCTTCACCCAGTTTCAGGAGAAGGGGCCGAACTACATCCACGCCATCCTGACCGGCTACAAGGAAAAGCCGGCGGACTTCGCGCTGCCCGAGGGCTCGTACTACAATACGTACTTCCCCGGTCACTCGATCAAGATGCCGCCGCCGCTGTCCGATGGCCAGATCACTTATGACGATGGCTCGCCGGCGACCGTCGAGCAGTACTCCAGGGACGTCGCGGCCTTCCTGATGTGGACGGCGGAGCCGCACCTCGAGGACCGCAAGCGCCTCGGCATGCAGGTGATGCTGTTCCTGATCGTGCTGTCGGGTCTCTTGTACTTCACCAAGCGCAAGATCTGGGCGGACGCGCACTGAGCGCGGGCCACCAGCGCCACAAATTAAAAAGGGCTCCCTCGGGAGCCCTTTTTCGTTGAGGCGTTGCTAGTGCTTGTACAGGCCCATGATGGTCGCCCTGGCGAGCGCCTTGAAGTGCAACTGGAAACCGATCACCGCCGCCGAGGTGTCGGCCGTGGCATCGAGCTTTTCGACGCCGACCGCGTGGACGGTGAAAATATAGCGATGCGGGTGATCGCCCTTGGGCGGGCAGGGGCCGCCATAGGCCGCCGTGCCATAGTCCGTGCGGGTCAGAAGCGCGCCGGAGGGCAGCTTGCCGCCTTTGGGATTTCCCGCATCGAGCGCAAGCTCGCCAACGGAAGGCGGAATGTTGACCATGACCCAGTGCCAGAAACCGCTGCCCGTGGGCGCGTCGGGATCGTAGCAGGTCACGGCGAAACTCTTGGTGCCCTCCGGCGCGCCGGACCAGCGCAAATGAGGGGAGCGGTTGCCGCCAGCGCATCCGAAATTGAAATCGGCTGACAGGACATGGTCCTGATGCAAATAATCGCCATCCTTGAAGCTGTCGCTGGTCACGGTAAACGTCATTTCGGCCTTCTCCTGGACTGGAAAGGGACTTTAGCCGGGAGGGCTGCCTTTCCGCGAGTCTTGACATTCGCCCGCCCGGGTGATGTTTTGCGGCTCATGATCGCAGCAACCCGCATGACCCGTATCTGGTGGCGCACCTTGTAAAAGGTGGCCGGTGCGATTTTGCTTGAAATCACGTTGAGGCCGCCACGCATGGGCGGTCTTTTTGTTTGTCCTGTGTGGCGTTCCTTATGGAAGTCTCTTAAGAGGAACCCATGAACAGGACGGTTTTTTCCCTTCCCGCCACGGCGGACTACACCACGGCGCGGGGCCTTGAAGTCTCGCGGCGGGTCACGTCGTTTTCCGGCGGACAGAAGCTCGATGCGCTGATCGACCTGCTGGATCGCCGCCGTGGCGTCGTGCTGTCGTCGGGCACAACGGTGCCGGGGCGCTATGAGAGCTTCGATCTCGGCTTCGCCAATCCGCCGCTGCGGCTGGAATCGGTGGGCGAAAAGTTCTTCATCGAAGCGCTGAACGCGCGCGGCAAGGTGCTGATCGCCTTTCTTGCGGCGACGCTGGGCAATCCCGCCGTCACCTTCACGTCGAAAAACGCCGATCGCATCGAGGGCCATATTTTGCGCGGCGATGCACCGGTCGAGGAGGAGCAGCGCACGCGGCGAGCCTCGATCATGTCGCTGGTGCGAGAGATCATCGCCGCGATGAGCTACGCGGGCGATCCGATGCTCGGCCTGTTCGGCGCGTTCGCCTACGATCTCGTGTTCCAGATCGAGGATTTGAAGCAGAAGCGCAAGCGCGACGCCGACCAGCGCGACATCGTTCTCTACATTCCGGACGAGTTACTCGCCTACGACCGCGCCACCGGGCGCGGCGTCGTGATCGATTACGAATTCAGCTATGGCGGCGCGAGCACGCGCGGGCAGGGTCGCGAGACGCCCGACAGCGTTTACGCGATGAGCAAGCGCGAGGGCTTCGCCGATCATGCACCCGGCGTCTATCAGGCGACGGTGGAGCGCGCCCGCGAGGCGTTCGCGCGCGGCGACCTGTTCGAGGCAGTGCCGGGGCAACTGTTCGCCGAGCCGTGCGTGCGCACGCCTGCGGACGTGTTCAAGCGGCTGTGCATCATCAACCCGTCGCCTTACGGCGCGCTGCTCAATCTCGGTGACGGCGAATTCCTCGTTTCGGCATCGCCCGAGATGTTCGTGCGCTCCGATGGCAAGCGCGTCGAGACCTGTCCGATCTCGGGCACCATCGCGCGCGGCGCGGACGCCATCGGCGACGCCAGGCAGATTCAGGAATTGCTGAACTCGCAGAAGGACGAGTTCGAACTCAACATGTGCACGGACGTTGATCGCAACGACAAGGCGCGCGTCTGCGTGCCGGGCTCGATCAAGGTTCTGGCGCGGCGGCAGATCGAGACCTACTCGAAGTTGTTTCATACCGTCGATCATGTCGAGGGCATGCTGCGCCCCGGTTTCGATGCCATCGACGGCTTTCTCACCCATTGCTGGGCGGTGACGGTGACCGGCGCGCCGAAGCTGTGGGCGATGCAATTCGTCGAGGACAACGAGCGATCCTCGCGCCGCTGGTATGCGGGCGCGCTGGGTTTCCTCGGCTTCGACGGCGGCATCAACACGGGCCTCACCATCCGCACCATCCGCATGAAGGATGGCCTCGCCGAAGTGCGCGTCGGCGCGACGCTGCTGTTCGATTCCGATCCCGTCGCGGAAGAGAAGGAATGCCAGACCAAGGCTGCGGCGCTGTTTCAGGCGCTGCGCGGCGACGCGCCGAAGGCGCTCTCGGCCTTCGCGCCGGATGCCACAGGCTCGGGCAAGCGCGTGCTGCTGGTCGATTGCGATGATTCCTTCGTCCACATGCTGGCGGATTACTTCCGTCAGGTCGGCGCCAATGTCAGCGTCACGCGGCACCTGCATGCGATGCAGCGGCTCAAGAACGAAAAGTTCGATCTGCTGGTGCTGTCGCCGGGACCGGGGCGGCCGGAGGATTTCGGCGTGTCGAAATTCATCGACGAGGCGCTGGCCAGGAAGATGCCGATCTTCGGCGTTTGTCTCGGCGTGCAGGCGATCGGTGAATATTTCGGCGGCACGCTCGGGCAACTCCAGCAGCCCGCGCACGGGCGGCCCTCGCGGATTCAAAACCGTGGCGGCACGTTGATGCGCAACCTGCCGAACGAGTTGACCATCGGTCGCTATCATTCGCTGTTCGTCGATCCCGACACCATGCCCGATGTGCTCGTCGTCACCGCGAGCACCGAGGACGGCATTCCGATGGCGATCGAACACAAGGATCTGCCGGTAGGCGGCGTGCAATTCCATCCTGAATCGCTGATGTCGCTGGAAGGCGATGTCGGGCTGAAGATCGTGGAAAACGCCTTCCGGCTGGGGCAGAAGTGAAATGGCGGAAGCATCCATGAGCATTGCTGACGATTTGAAAGCCTCGGTTCGCGCGATCCCGGATTACCCGAAGCCCGGCATCATCTTCCGCGACATCACCACGCTGCTCGGCAATGCGTGGGCGTTCCGCCGCGCGGTGGACGAACTGGTGCAGCCATGGGCGGGCTCGAAGATCGACAAGGTCGCGGGCATGGAGGCGCGCGGCTTCATTCTCGGCGGCGCGGTGGCGCATCAGGTCTCGGCGGGATTCGTGCCGATCCGCAAGAAGGGCAAGCTGCCGCACACTACCGTGCGCATCGCTTACTCGCTCGAATACGGCATCGACGAGATGGAGATGCATATTGACGCCGTGAAGCCCGGCGAGCGCGTCATCCTGATCGACGATCTGATCGCCACCGGCGGCACGGCGGAAGGCGCGGTGAAGCTGTTGCGCCAGATCGGCGCCGAGGTGGTGGCGGCCTGTTTCGTGGTCGATCTTCCGGAGTTGGGCGGTGCCGCGAAGCTGCGCGCGATGAACGTGCCGGTGCGCACGCTGATGGAGTTCGACGGGCATTGAGAATCGGGCGGTCAGGCGTGCAGTTTCAGCCGCTTTTCCAGATTCCTGAACTTGGTGTAGTTCGCGCGCGTCCATTGATGCAGTTCGGACGATGAATCCTGCGCCGTGCGTAAGTAGTGCGTGAACGAGAAGTTCGGCCGCTGCACGATGGAGCGCAGGAAAGGGGGCAGCGCCGCGATGTGAAGCGGCTTCACGCCCTCGAAATTCTTCGGCGTCTCGCCGTGCAGCACATGCTCGTTGTCGATCGCGATCAGGTTGATGCCGGGGAAGGTCTTGCGCAGCATCGCCCAGGCGTTCGCGGAGGCGCGGGTGGCGTCCGGAATGAACAGCACCACCGGTTCGACGCCGCGCCGGATCGCTTCCTTCATGAAACCGATCTCGTCGGCCAGCCTGAAGAAATCGTCGAACGCGTGCAGTCCGAGGTCGATCACCTTGGCGATGCCGTCATTGACGATGAGGCGGTCCATCAGCGCCATTTGCGCGTGGGTGTCGCTGATGGAGGCGGTCTCGGTGCTGCGCGGCAGGAAGTCCAGTAGCGAGGGCTCGCGCAAATTGATGTCGAAGGCGAGCACGCCGTCGTTTTGCAGGATCAGGAATTCGCTCAGCACGCGCGAGAGCAGCGTCTTGCCGACATCGGGACGCGGCGAGCAGACGATGTAGACGGGCGTGCGCGGCATTGTTGAAACCAGCCGAAAGCCGTGGGTCTGGCGCGGCTGTCGTTCTTACTCGTCGGCGGAGGGGCGGGTAAAGCCCTTGTCCTTGCTGCCGACGATATCGGTGAGCTTGATGCGGTCGAACTCGCCCCAGACGTTGCCGAGCCAGTGCCGCACATAGCCGCGCAGCACGAAGGAATAGTTCGCGGTTTCATCGCCGGGGCCCTTGTTGGCCACGAATTTCAGGAACGGCACCGAGGAGACTTCGACCTGCTCATAAGCCATTTCATTGAGCTTCGGAATCGTGATCTCGGTCGCGTTCTTGATGCGCTTGAAGTAGGAGTTGTAGGTAGCCTGATCCCACTCGAAGAAGCTCGTGTTGTTGATGAAGTTCTTCACGAGGAAGTACTTCGCGCCGTCCATGAAGCTCGCGGTTTCCGCGATCTCGTCCAGCGAGGCGATCGACGGGCCGAGGATGTGGAACACGGCGAAGGTGATCTGGCCGGAACGGGCGGCGTCGAGGAAGCCGATATCGCGCAAGGCGGCGAGGGTGGGCGACATCAGACCTGCGCGAACGTCGATCACGGTGACGTTCGCGGTCGCCGTGTTCAGCGTATCGAAGATCTTCATCTGGTCGGCGGTCGTCGTGACGTCGACGATCTCGGTGACCTCGGGGTGAAAACGCTTCAGCGTGCCGCGCGGCGATTCGGTGTCGAACGCCCGCGTCGGAATGTTGTTGGCGGTGAAATAGTCCAGAACGGTGCGCGATACCGTGGTCTTGCCGACCCCGCCCTTGTCCGCGCCCACCACGATAACTGCCGGCTTCGCCATCACGTCCCTTTACCGCGCAAGGTACACCGCCGATGTGACAGCTACCCAGCCATTTTTTGGACCATGGCAGAAAATGCGGAGAATTCAATTCTTTACAGGTGTTCTTAACCGTATTCACACGGTTTCCTTAATGGCCGGGCCGTTGCGGCGGCCCGTTGGCTGGCTGCCGCAACGCCTTCTGGCGCTTGATAAAAAAAGCTCCCACCCCCTGGGGAAGAGAGTGGGAGGCCGCGCTGTGCTCGCGGAGTAGAGGCTGAAATCGCTTTCGGCCTCGATCAGGGCTTGGCGACGTGCCAGGCGCCGTTGAGGAAGCCGTCGCCCTTCACGTCGCCGGCGGCCATGTCCTGCTTGAAGGTGTAGAGCGGGTTGCCTTTGTAGGCCCACATCTTGCTGCCGTCATCGCGGGTCACGACGGTCCAGTCGCCGGAGGACTTGGCGTCGGCGGAGGCGGCGAGGATCGGCCAGTTGGCGGCACAGGGGCCGTTGCAGGCGGATTTGCCGGGAGAATCCTTGGCGAAGGTATAGAGGGTCATGCCCTTGGCATCGACCAGGATCTTGCCCTTCGCGCTTTCGGCGGTCTTGGCCGGGGCGGGGGCCATGGCCTGCGCAAAGGCCAGCGAGCCGAAGGCGGTGGTCATGACAATGGCGGCGGCGAACTTGAGTGAGGTCTTCGACATACGTGTACTCCCTGTGAAATCTGAAACGCAGGCGCTTCACAGGGATGAACTCCGGCCCTTCAGGTTTATTCCGCCGGTTTATTCCGCCGCCTTGTCCGGCACCGCGTCGCCCCAGTCCCACCGCCGGGCGGCGGCATAGGCCGGTTTGTCGCGGCGCGGCACGGACATGAACGAAAGCCCCGTTTGAGTGCAGAGCTTGGCGTTGACCGCAACCTTGTTGAGGGTGGGCTGCGCCAGCACGCGCGCGGCGTTTACCCTGTGCGGTGAACGCGACAGCGCCACATAGATGAACCGCTCGTCCTCGAACGGCACCTCCGCACCCTTGAGCTGCTTGTGCGCGCGGGAGCGCGACAGCCGCTGCGAGAAGTGGCACCAGTCGGGTGAAGTGAGCGGACAGGCGCGGTCGTGCGGGCAGGGCGCGATGACATGCGCGCCTTGCGCGATGAGCCGCGCGCGCAGCGCGAGGATACGCTCATAGCCGGATGGCGTGCCGGGCTCGACCACCAGCAGCGTGTCGCGCGTCTTCTGCCACATCAGATCCGCGAGCGTGGCGCGGTCCGCCTCAGTGAGCTCATTGATGACGTAGCTCGCGATCACGAGGTCGGCGGGGTCCATCGCCGCGAGTCCGGTGAGGACATCGCTCTCGGCATAATGTAGCGAGGCAAGACGGCTGTTCTCCACGCTGTCGCAGGCCAGCGCGCGTAACGCGGCGTTGGCATCAATGGCGGCGAAGTTCGTGAGGGAATCGAAAGCCTGCGCCGCTGCCCAGCTTGCGGTCGCGGGACCCGCGCCGACATCGAGCAATGTCGCGGGTGTGAAGTCCGGATGCTGTTCGCGCAGCGCATGGATACTCGCGGAAATCGCGGCGTAGGTCGCGGGCATCCGCGCCAGCGCGTAGGCGAGTGCATCGCGCTCGGTGCGAATCGGCGCGGAAGTGCCGCCGCCGCGATAGGATTCCGAAATCGCGCTGGCGCGCTTGGCGGCATCATTGCGCGACAGGCCCTCGGATTTCGCGGCGAGAGCGGCTTTCAGGTCGGGAGGAAGATCGAAGGCGGGCATTGCATACTGGCTTCCCGCGCAGGCGCGCTACGCCACGTTCTGGTCGAGCACCTTCATCGCGCCGTCGAGATCGACGGAGACGAGCTGCGAGACGCCGCGCTCGGCCATGGTGACGCCGAACAGCCGGTTCATCCGCGCCATGGTGATCGGATTGTGCGTGATGATGATGAAGCGCGTTTCGGTCGAGCCGGTCATCTCGTGCAGCAGGTTGCAGAATCGCTCGACATTGTGGTCGTCGAGCGGCGCGTCGACTTCGTCCAGCACGCAGATCGGCGAGGGGTTCGTGAGGAACACCGCGAAGATCAGCGCCAGCGCCGTCAGCGCCTGCTCGCCGCCCGAGAGCAGCGACAGCGACTGCGGCTTCTTGCCGGGCGGCTTGGCGATGATCTCGAGGCCCGCTTCCAGCGGGTCGTCGCTCTCGATCAGTTGCAGTTGAGCCTCGCCACCGCCGAACAGTTCGGTGAACAGCCGCTTGAAGTGGTTGTTCACGGTCTCGAACGAGGTCAGCAGGCGCTCGCGCGCTTCCTTGTTGAGGCTCTGGATGCCGGTGCGCAGCTTCTTGATGGCTTCGACGAGATCGTCGCGCTCGGTGGTGAGGCCGGTGTGCTGCGTTTCGATCTCACGCAGTTCTTCCTCGGCGAGCAGGTTGACGTTGCCGAGCCGGTCGCGGTCGCGGCGCAGCTTTTCGACATCGGCCTCGGCGGACATAACGTCCGGCAGTTCGGTCTCGGGCGTCACTTCGGCCATCGCGGCGACGGCGTGCGGCTCGACCTCAAGAGTCTCGTGGATTTCGCGCTCGATGTCTTCAAGGCGGCGGCGGGTCGCCTCCATCCGCTCCTCGGCGCGGGCGGTGGCTTCGCGCGCGGCGGACAGGGCTTCGAGCGTTGCGCGCGCGGCCTTGTCGGTTTCCGCCATCAGGTTTTCGGCGGCGGCGAGCGCGTCGGCGGCCTCGCGGCGGGCAGCTTCCGCCGTCTCGATCTCGCTGATGATGCCGCGGCGCTTCTCGGCGAACTGCGCGGGCGCGTCCTCAAGCTGCGCGCGCTCGGTCTTTACCTCGGCCGTGCGTTCCTCGATGGTGGCGATCTGCGCGGTGGCGTTGGTCTTGCGGCTCTGCCACTCGTTGCGCTCGGAGGCGATGGCCTGCACGCGGCGGTCGGCCAGTTCGGCCTCGCGGGCGAGCGCCTGCGCCTCGGCGCGCACCTGCGCGGCGCTCTGGCGCTTCTCGTCCATCCCGGCGCGCGCGGTCGCCAACTGCGCCTCGGTCTCGTCGCTCGCTGGCAACTCGGCCACGGCCTGCGTCGCTGCGCCGTGGGCGCTGTCCGCCTCGGAGCGGTCGGCGGTCAAGCGTGTCTGTGCTTCCGCGAGCGCGGAGCGGCGCGCGGCATGGCGGTTGATCTCGCGCTCGGCGGCCGCGTGACGTTCGCGCGCGGCATCGGCGTCGCGTTGCGCGGCGCGGGCGGATTCGCGCGCGGCGGATTCGGCGGCGGCGGCGAATTTCAATTCGGACTCGGCGGCTTCCAGTGCCTGCCGCTTGGCGCTCGCGTCGGCGCGCGCCTGCTCCAGTTCGTGTTCGATGTCGGCGAGGCGTGCGCGTTCGGCGAGACGCCGCGCCGCGCCGGTCGGTGCATGCGCGCCCGCGACGAAACCGTCCCAGCGCCACAGGTCGCCTTCGGTGGACACAAGGCGCTGGCCGGTCTTGAGGCGGCTCACCAGTTCAGCGCCGCGCTCGCGGCTGACGACGCCGATCTGCGCAAGGCTGCGTGCCAGCTCCGGCGGCGCGTTGACGTGGCTGGCGAGCGCCTCGACGCCATCCGGCAATGCCGGATCGTCTGCCATCACGCCGAGGTTCGACCAGCGCAGCGGCGCGGAGGCATCGGTCGGCGCGTCGAGATCGTCACCGAGTGCGGCGCCCAGCGCTTTCTCGTAGCCCTTGGCGACACTGACGCCGTCGATGATCGGCGGCCACAGGTTCTTGGTCTCGCTGGTGACGAGCTTGGCGATGGTCTTGGCTTCGGTCTCAAGGCGCTGCACGCGCTTGTCGGCTTCCACCACCGGCGCGCGCGAGCCATCGAGCTTGGCGCGCGCCGCGACATGCGCGGCCTCGCTGGTCTGCACCGTGCCGGCGGATTGCGCGAGCGTCTCCTGCGCGGCGGTTGTCGCCTGCGCGAGCGTTTCGAGATCGGCAAGGCTGCCGGTCTCGGCGTCGAGCTTCTCGACGTCGCGGTTGACGCTGGCGATTTCCTGATCAATGCGCGCGAGGCGTTCCGCATGAGTGCGCACATTCGCCTCGAACTGGCGGCGGCGTGCGGTGAGATCGGCCAGCGCGGTGGTGAGTTCGGAGAAAGTGCGCTCGGCGGCGGCCAGCGCTTCATCGGCTTCCGACACCTTGGCGTCCGCGCCGCTGCGCTTCTCGACGCGCGACTTGATCTCGTCCTTGAGGATCGCTTCCTCGGAATCGAGCCGCTGCACGGCGACATCGGCATCGGAGAGCTGGCGCTGCTCGCGTTCGACGTCGGCGGCGAACTGCGTCAGACGGCGGTCGAGTTCGGCGGCGCGCTCCTTGGCGCGCTCCTCCTCGCGGTCGAGCATGTCGCGCGCGTTGGTGAGGCGTTGCAGGCCGGCGGCGGCGCGGGCTTCGTTCTCGCGCAGCGCGGGCAACTCAGAAGCGCGGATCGCCTGAATGCGCGCGGCTTCGGCCTGATGCTGGACGCGCTCGGCCTGCTCGCGCACGGCGAGATCGTGGGTGCGGCCGGATTCCGCGACATCCTCGTTGGCCTGCAACCAGCGCAGATGAAACAGCAGCGCCTCGGCCTTGCGGACCTTGGCCTGCACTTCGCGATAGCGGATCGCCTGCCGTGCCTGCCGCTTCAGGCCATCGATCTGGCTCGCAAGCTGGCCGATCACGTCCTCGACGCGGGTGAGGTTGGTTTCGGCGGCCTTCAGGCGCAACTCAGCTTCATGACGGCGGGCGTGAAGTCCGGCGACACCGGCGGCGTCTTCCAGCACGCGGCGGCGCTGGTCGGGGCGCGCCTGAATGATTTCACCGATCTTGCCCTGGTGGACGAGGGCGGGCGAACGCGCGCCCGTCGCGGCGTCAGCGAACAGGATTTGCACGTCGCGCGCGCGAACGTCCTTGCCGTTGATGCGATAGACCGAGCCTGCCTCGCGCTCGATGCGGCGCGACACTTCCAGCGTCTCGGAATCGTTCATCGAGGAAGGGGCGGAGCGATCGGTGTTGTCGATCGTCATCACCACTTCGGCGTGGTTGCGCGCGGGGCGATTGCCGGAGCCGGAGAAGATCACCGCGTCCATGTCGGCGGCGCGCAGCGACTTGTAGGACGTCTCGCCCATCGCCCAGCGTAGCGCTTCGACCAGATTGGATTTGCCGCAGCCGTTCGGGCCGACCACGCCGGTGAGGCCGGGTTCGATCAGGAAATCGGTCGCCTCGACGAACGATTTGAATCCATGCAGGCGAAGGCGCGTCAGTTTCATGCGAGACTTACTCTGTTGGCGGCCGCGCAAACGGTCCGCCGTACCAATCCATTGCGGATGTCATTCCCATCCGGCGACCGGGAGCAGGAGCGAATCGCCCAAACCCGCCGTTCACGCCGGACAATGGCCAGCGGGCGAGGGCAGGGCAACGCCCGCCCGCCCGTTTCCGGGGGATTCCGGCCGATTTTCCAACGGTTTTACGGCGCTTTTCCCTGTTCCATGAGAAGGAAAAGCGAACAAAAGGTCTCGATACCGCCCGTCCGGAGACGCCGGTTCCAAAGCCGGGTGGAGAGACCTCAGCTCTTGAGCAGCGGGTCGATGATTTTCTTGAAGCCGTCGAACGAGGTCTCGCCCTTCACCAGCGTGCCGTTGATGAAGAAGCTCGGGGTGGAGTCGATCTTCAGCGTCTTGTTGGCGTATTCACGGTCGGCGAGGATGCCCTTCTGCACCGTGAGGTCGTCCTGCACGCAGGACTTGATCATCGCCTCGCTGAAACCAGCCTGCTTGCCGACGCGGTTGATGGTCTGGAACGCCTGGGTCTGCAAATCCGCCTGCTGGTTGAACAGGATGCCGATGATGGCGAAGTACTTGTTCGAATCATCCTTGGCGACGCAGCGCGCCAGCGCGGAGGCCGCGAGCGCGACCTGATCGAGCGGAAATTCGCGGAAGATGAACTTCACCTTGCCGGAGTCGATGTAGGCCGACTTGATCTGCGGGAAGACTTCCTTCTCGAACGCCGCGCAATGCGGGCAGGTCATCGAGGCGTATTCGATGATCGTCACCGGCGCGTCCTTGGAGCCCAGCGTCATGTCGCCAAGCGTGCTCGGCTTGGCGATCTGGGCCGGCTCCTGCGCGACAGCCTGCGAAATCAGTTTCCATGGCGAGACGCCGATCGCGGCAACGGTGCCTGCGAAAGCCAGGGCGGTATTGAAGGTACGGCGCGTGATCATCGCAGGAAACTCCGGAATAGTGTGCGGATGTTGAGTTCGGACCACTAGCTTGAAACCGCAATTGTGGCAATGCCGGGGGCCAGGGTCCCGAATCCGAAGTTCGCCTTATCGTGCAGCAGCTTCCGTAGCGAACTTCGGATTCGAAAGGACACTGGCAAATCTATGATTCTAGTGTGGTTTAGGTTCAGAATTTCGCTTGAAGGACTCGCGGAGAAAATGAAGCGAACTTCTGAACCACCACACTAGGGGCCGCCTGGAAGGCGTCAATTTCGCTTGATCGACGCGCCCAGCCGCGCGATCGCGGTCCGCAGATTGTCGTCGTCCACGGCGTCCAGTTCGCGGGCCTCCTCGGCCACGGCGGCCTCGCTCGGGGGCTTTCTGGTCTTGCGCTTCTGCCGGTGCGCGAGCGGCGCCTGCCGCAGCGCGATCTTGCCGACCGCGTTCCAGCCGAAGAAGCGGTTGACCCGCTCCAGAATGACGGTCGAGGAATGCTGGATTTCCAGCGCGCGCGGCCCTTCCACGCGCAGGATCAGTGTGGCCGGGATTTCGGGCTGGCCTTCGACGGGCCGCTGCCACTGGATTTTCAGGGGCTCCGCATAGGCGGCGATGTCGCGGCCGACGATCTCGCTCCAGCGCGTCACCAGTTCGCGCGAGGCAAAGCCCTGCTTCTTGAAGGCGTCGTTGAATACGCCCGCGAGAAGCGCGGATAACGGCTTGGATGTGAGCGGGCCGGGCTTGCTCATCGGATTTCCGTCATTCCGGGGCGCGCTTTGCGAACCCGGAATCTCGCTGTGGTTTATCTCGACAGATTCCGGGTCCGGACCTTCGGTCCGTCCCGGAATGACGTTATGAGTAGGCTATGACCTTATCAGGCGCGACGGCACGGCGAAACAAAGTCACGGAGAAATCCGCGTCGCGCGCGGAACTGCTGCTCGCGTGGTACGACCGCCACCGCCGGGTGCTGCCATGGCGCGCGCTGCCGGGCGAGACAGCCGATCCCTACCGGGTCTGGCTCTCCGAGATCATGTTGCAGCAGACCACCGTGAAGGCGGTCGGGCCGTACTTCCTGAAATTCATCGCGCGCTGGCCGAATGTCACCGACATGGCGGCGGCGTCGCTCGACGATGTTTTGAGAATGTGGGCGGGGCTCGGCTACTATTCGCGCGCGCGCAATCTCTACGCCTGCGCGGTGACGGTGACGCGCGAACATGGCGGCGCGTTTCCCGAGACCGAGGAAGGACTGCGCGAACTGCCCGGCATCGGTCCCTATACGGCGGCGGCGATCGCCGCGATCGCGTTCGCCCGCCAGACCATGCCGGTCGATGGCAATATCGAGCGCGTGGTGTCGCGGCTGTTCGCGGTGGAAGACGAACTGCCGAAAGCCAAGCCTGAAATTCAGCGTCTCGCCGCGACTTTGCTCGGCCCCTCGCGCGCGGGCGATTCCGCGCAGGCGCTGATGGATCTCGGCGCGACGATCTGCACGCCGAAGAAGCCGGCTTGCGCGCTGTGCCCGCTAAACGACAATTGTCTCGCGCGCACTCGTGGCGAGCAGGAGACATTTCCGCGCAAGGCTCCGAAGAAAACCGGGGCGTTACGGCGCGGTGCCGCGTTCGTGGTGACGCGCGGCGACGAGTTGCTGGTGCGCGCCCGGCCCGAGAAAGGATTGCTCGGCGGCATGACCGAGGTGCCGGGATCGGACTGGCTTGTCGCGCATGATGAGACGAAGGCGCGCGCGCAAGCCCCGGTTCTGAAAAACCTGTCGCGCTGGCGTCGCAAGACCGGGACCGTGACGCACGTGTTCACGCACTTTCCATTGGCGTTGTCCGTCTATGTCGGCAAAGTAGCGCCGCGAACCAAAGCGCCACACGGAATGCGCTGGGTGAAGATCGCGACGCTCACAGACGAGGCGTTGCCGAACGTGATGCGCAAGGTCATCGCGCACGGATTGGGAGAGAAATGAAGATGCTTAAACTTTACTACGGGGTCGGGACGTGCGCGCTGGCGTCGCATATCGCGCTGGAGGAAGCCGGTGCGGATTATAAGGCCGAGCGTATCGACATGAAGGCGAACCAGCAAAATTCTCCGGACTTTCTCTCGATCAACCCCAAGGGCCGGGTGCCCGCGCTGGCGACGGATCAGGGCGTGCTGACCGAGACGCCCGCCATTCTCGCCTTCATCGCGCAGAGCTTCCCCAAGGCGAACCTCGCTCCTTTAAGCGATGCGTTCGCCTTCGCGCAGGTACAGGCCTTCAACAGCTATCTCTGCTCAGGTGTGCACATTTCCCATTCGCACAAGATGCGCGGCGCGCGCTGGGCGAGCGAGGAGACGTCGTTCGAGGACATGAGGCGCAAGGTGCCGGAAAACATGCGCGCGGGCATGGCCATGATCGAGGACAAGATGCTGCGCGGGCCGTGGGTGATGGGCGAGGCGTACACTGTCTGCGATCCTTACCTGTTCACGGTCTCGAACTGGGCCAAGAGCGACGGCGTCGATCTCGCGGAGTTTCCGAAGGTTGCGGCGCATCGCGAGCGGATGAAACAGCGTCCGGCGGTGCAGAAGGCGCTGGATGAGGAGAAGGCCTGAGACCGGCAGCCCGTCGCCTGCCAAATTGTCGCAGTCATCTTTCGACCGGAAAACTTGCTTCCCGGCATCGGCGCATGCTTAGGACGCGCTTTGTTGTTCAGGGCTGGGGAGCCATTTTCATGCGTACGATATTATTGGTTGGGATGGGATTGCTGGTCGCGGGCTGCAACCAGACGACACAGGGGCCGGGTCCGGTGGCATCCGCCTCCGGGACCGCCGCGACCGGATCGGAAGCGTTGCCGCCGATCTACGAACCGCTGGTCGATATGCACCGCGTCAATCCGGAGAAGTATCGCCGCGATCTCGCCGAATGCCGCCAGCAGGCCGCGCCGCAGGAAGCCGCCGCCCGGAAGGCGCGCGATCAGCAGACGGCGGGCACCGCGCTGGCGGTGGCGGGCGCCGCCGCGTCCTTCATCCCGGTCTCGACATTCCGTCAGGCGCACACGCTCGCGAACGCAACCAGCGCGGCCCAGTCGGCCGGCGGCACCATCGCCGAAGGCGGGGCGATCACAGCCGAGCAGGCCACCGCGGACTACGCGCTGGTGGTCAACACCTGCCTCACGCACAAGCGATACCGCCTGCTGCGCGGCTAAATTCGCGAAAGCTAAATAAAAACGGACGCCGCGAGGCGTCCGTTTTTATTTTCAGGAATGTCTTGCGTTTCAGCCCGCCGCCATCTCGCGGCGGATTTCGGCGCGCAGCTCGTCGATCAGCTTGAGGCCTTTCTTGGTCTCGACGTGCCAGAACGACCAGCCGTTGCAGGCTTCCGAACCCTGCGCCACCGCGCCCATGCGATGGATCGAGCCGACCTTGTCGCCGAGCATAATGGCGCCGTCGGCGCGCACCAGAGCGGCATGCTTCTTCTTCGAATCCACGAGTTTCGCGCCGGGCGAGATCATGCCGCGCTCGATCAGTTCGGAGAAGGCCACGCGCGGGGCATCGCGCGCGGTCAGGAACGGAGCAAGCGTCGCTTCCGGGAGCGGCTCGACGGCGGCGATGCGCTTTTCGGCGGCGGCGGCGTAGGTCTTGTCGCGCTCGAAGCCGATGTAGCTGCGGCCAAGGCGTTTCGCGACCGCGCCGGTGGTGCCGGTGCCGTTGAACGGATCGATCACGAGATCGCCGGGCTTCGATGACGACAGCAGCACGCGCGCCAGCAAGCCTTCCGGCTTCTGCGTTGGATGGACTTTCTTGCCGTCCTTGCCCTTGAGGCGTTCATCGCCGGTGCACAGCGGGATCAGCCAGTCGGAACGCGCCTGCACGTCCTCGTTGGCGGCCTTCAGCGCATCGTAGTTGAAGGTGTATTTGGTCGATTCATCGCGCGCGGCCCAGATCATGGTTTCGTGCGCGTTGGTGAAGCGGCGGCCGCGGAAGTTCGGCATCGGATTGGTCTTGCGCCACACGATGTCGTTGAGCACCCAGAATCCGAGATCCTGCATGATCGCGCCGACGCGGAAGATGTTGTGATAGGAGCCGATCACCCAGATCGTCGCGGTCGGCTTCATGATGCGGCGGCAGGCCAGCAGCCATGCGCGCGTGAAATCGTCATAGGCGGCGAACGACGAGAACTTGTCCCAGTCGTTATTCACCGCATCGACATGCGACTCGTCCGGGCGCTTCAATTCGCCCTTGAGCTGCAAATTGTACGGGGGGTCGGCGAACACCAGATCGACGGAGTTCGCGGGCAGTTTCGTCATCTCCGCGACGCAATCGCCGATGACGATGCGCGAGGATGGCGAGGTTTCAAAATTAGTGCGGGGCGCCTTTGCAGACGCCCCGCGACGCGACACAACCATGACTCAAAACCTGACTCAGGCGACGCAGTCGGCGACGCGGGACCAACAAATCCGACTTGTCATCACCATGAATGTCCAAGGTAAAAATCGACTTAACCGCGATGCTTTTTCGGTGCATCGAAAATTTATTCGATCGTCGCGCGATCGGAATCGATTCCATCGTGTGCCGCGCGCGGAGCAGAATGAATGACGCGCGGCGTCGCGGATGGCCATGGCTGAACGCCGCATGCCGGTCGGTCAGTGCACGACAGGGTGCTTTCGATCGACTAGGCAAAAATTGCCGGGGGCGCTAAAATCCCCACCCGAGCGCGGTTGTTGTTGCATCATGCATCAAACGATTCCCGCCATCGGCCGTTATGAGATGCGTGGCCTTAAGGAGAGATGCGATGCGTTATGACGACTTCCGCCGCAGCGACGACATTGACGACCGGCGCGACGACAGTGGCGGCGGTTTCGGCGGCGGAGGCGGGGGCTTCGGCTTTCCGATGGGCGGCGGCGGCCGCCTCGGCATCGGCACGGTGGTGGTGCTCGGCCTGATCGGCTGGGCCGTCGGCATCGACCCGCGCATCCTGATCGGCGGCGCGGAAATCCTCACTGGCGGCGGCGGGCAGGCCCCGAGCTATCAGAGCGACCGGCCGTCCTCGCAGGCCAAGCGTGGTGCACCGACCGACGAGATGGGCAGCATGATTGCCGGCGTGCTCGGCGAGATCGACGACCGCTGGGACGAGATCTTCTCGGCCAGTGGCCGAACCTACAAGGGTCCGCGCATCGTCCTGTTCCGCAACGCCACAAATGGCGGCCGCTGCGGCATGGCGCAATCGGCGATGGGGCCGTTCTATTGCCCGCCCGACCGGCAGATTTTCCTCGACACCGGCTTCTTCCGCGAGATCGAGACCAAGTTCGGCGGGTGTCAGGGCAGCGCCTGCAAGTTCACCGCCGCCTACATCATCGCGCACGAGGCGGGCCATCACATCCAGAACCTGCTCGGCATTCTCGACAAGGCCCACGCGATGCAACAGCAGGCGGGCAGCAAGGCGGAGGCCAACGCGATCCAGGTCAAGGTCGAGTTGCAGGCGGACTGCCTCTCCGGCGTCTGGGTCAATCGCGAGGAGAAGAAGCGGCCGGGCTTCATCGAGTCGGGCGACATCGACGGCGCGCTGCGCACGGCGGCGGCGATCGGCGACGATACGCTGCAACGGAAGATGCAGGGCCGCGTGGTGCCGGATTCGTTCACGCATGGCTCGGCCGAACAGCGCAAGCGCTGGTTCATGACCGGCTACCAGCAGGGCAGCGTGGCGGCGTGCAACACCTTCGGCGCGGGGAACTTGTAAGTGTCATTCCGGAGCGCGAGCATTCGCGAGCGAATCCGGAATCTCACGCCTCATATCGGGATTCCGGATCGGTCCGCGTCGCGAACCGTCCGGAATGACGGATAAAACATCATGACCTCCCTCGATTCATCCAAACCCTTCATCGCGCTGAACATCGCGGTGCTGACGATCTCGGATTCGCGTTCGCTCGCCGACGACAAGTCGGGCGCGACTCTGGCCGACCGCATCACGGCGGCGGGGCATCGTCTCGCCGCGCGCGAGATCGTCACCGATGACGTCGAAAAGATTCAGGCACAGTTGAAGCGCTGGATCGCCGACGATGGCGTCGATGTGGTGGTGACGACGGGCGGCACCGGCTTCACCGGGCGCGACGTGACGCCGGAAGCGGTCGAGCCGCTGTTGGACAAGCGGATGGATGGATTCTCCATCGCCTTCCACATGCTCAGCCATGCCAAGATCGGCACGTCCACGATCCAGAGCCGTGCGACCGCCGGGGTGGCGGGTACGACATTTATCTTCTCGCTGCCGGGATCGCCGGGCGCCTGCCGCGACGGCTGGGACGGCATCCTCGCGCATCAGCTCGATTATCGCACGCAGCCGTGCAACTTTGTGGAGATCATGCCGCGTCTCGACGAGCACTTAAAACGCGGCAAGGCGCAGGCGAAGTAACTCAAGCCGGCACGAATATCCGCGTGCGCAGGATCGCGCGGCCGGAGCGGCCGAGTTTCGACAGCAACTTCGATTCCGCGTGGCGCGCGCCATGCGCGTAACCGCCGAGCCGGTCGTAATGATCGCGCGCGATCAAAAGTCCCTGATTGGAGGACGGCCCCGCGACCGCGCGGGCGATCTGCCGCAGGCCATGTGTGACACCGCCTTCGGCATAGGGCGAACGCGCGTAGCGGAAGACAGCGGCGCGGCGGTGGCCGCTGACGCCGACGCTTTCGATGAACTGCGCGGTCTCGTCGATCCAGCCGGATTCGAGCACCGCGCCGGCATGCAGGAACATCAGCCAGGAGCCTCGCGCGAGCTTGACGCCCGCCGCGATGGCGTCGGCGCGCGAGCCCTCGAACTTCAGAAAGCGGCAGCCCGCGACATCGGCGACGCGCGCGATGTCGCCAGCGCCTCCGCGATCGACCAGCACGACGTCGCGCACCATGCCCGCCGCCGAGCCCGGCACCAGCGCCGAGAGCGTGGCGACCGTCTCGGATTCATTGCCCTGTGTCGGAATCACGATGCTGATCATCGGGGCGCGGCTCCACCGTCAAAAGGAACGGCGATGCCTTAGCACTCCATGCGCGGACAAAGAACCCTGCATCATGCAGGGCACATACGCCATGACGCATGAAAACGGGACGAAGCGATATATCGCTCCGTCCCGTCCGAAAGAGGTGCCTAAAAACTCACCAGCGATAGCCGGGCCCGCCATAGCCGCGATGATAGATCGGGCCGTCATAGCGATTATAGGCCGAACCGAATTCGACCGATGGGCCTTCGATGTAACCATACTCGCCGTCATCGCCGCGCGGGTTGCGCACGCACGAACCGCCCACGCCTTGCGACGACGCCCGGCAGGCGCGGAAACTGTAATACTCGCAGGAACGATAGGTGTTGGGGCTGTCGTTGTCGGTCAGGCAGACCGTGCCGGCCTTCGCGGGCGTCACGCTTGTCGAGGTGAAACCCGCCGCCAGACCGATTGCCGCCGCCGCCAGAAGATATGCCTTCATCGAATCCTCCTCATGAAATGTTCCGCCGGACCGTCAACGCCGGGCAGCGGTGCGAGGTCCGCTGGGGATGTCATAAAAATGTTCTTGTTTTGTTCTGAAGGACGATTATCCTTGAAGCATGAGCAGGGCCATTCAATCCGCGCAGACATCGCCGCCTTCCGCCGCTCCGGCGGCGGGTCTCTCCGATTTCGACCAGATCGGCGTCGCCATCGACGCCGCGCGCCGCCGCGGCCGGGGCGCTCAGACCAACGCCAGCGGACGATATGAGCGCGAAGCCCGCGCCGCCTTCGACGATGGCTGGCAGAGCCTCGACGAACTGCCGCCATTCAAGACCAGCGTCGGGATCGACACCGCCCGCAAGGTGATCTCGCGTAACGACTCCCCCGACATCGGCTTCGATCGTTCGATCAATCCCTATCGCGGCTGCGAGCACGGCTGCGTGTATTGCTTCGCGCGGCCGACCCACGCCTATCTCGGCCTGTCACCGGGGCTCGATTTCGAGAGCAAACTGTTCATGAAGCCGGATGCCCCGGCACTTCTCGAAAAGGAACTGACGGTCTCGGGCTATGAGCCGCGCACCATGGCGATCGGCACCAACACTGATCCGTATCAGCCGATCGAGCGCGAGCACAAGATCATGCGCGGGATTCTCGAGGTGCTGGAGAAGACCGGCCATCCGGTCGGCATCGTCACCAAATCGGCGCTGGTCGTGCGCGATATAGATATCCTTTCGCGGATGGCGGAAAGGAATCTCGCCAAGGTAGCGATCTCGGTGACCTCGCTCGATCCGAAACTCGCGCGCAGCATGGAGCCACGCGCCTCGACGCCGCCCAAACGGCTGGAGGCGCTGCGGCAACTCTCGGCGGCGGGCATTCCGACCGTGGTGATGACCGCGCCGCTCATTCCGGCACTCAACGATTCGGAGATGGAGCGCATTCTCGATGCCGCCGCCCATGCCGGCGTGAAGGAGGCGAACTACACGCTGCTGCGGCTGCCGCTCGAGGTGCGCGACCTGTTCCGCGAATGGCTGATCGCGAATTACCCGGACCGTTACCGCCACGTCTTCACGCTGATCCGCGACATGCGCGGCGGCAAGGATTACGACTCGCAATGGGGCACGCGGATGAAGGGCACCGGCCCGATGGCGTGGATGATCGGCCGCCGCTTCGAGATCGCGTGCGAACGGCTGGGGCTGAACCGCAAGCGGGTGAAGCTCTCCACCTCGCATTTCGTGCAGCCGGAAAAAAGCGGTGAACAGTTGGATTTGTTTTGAATTGAAGGCCCGTGCTGAATAGCGGGCACATCTGCCAGGTTCCGGCTTGCCGTACCCGGCGGTTCGTTTCAGTGTCCGGTCATGAGTCGGATCAAATCCTCCGCAACCACGAAAGTCCCCGCGAAACCTGCGAAGGCCAAGACCAAGGCTAACGCCGCGATGCGTCCGAGTTTCGAGCGCGAACATGCGCTGATGAAGCAGGGCGTCTGGCCGGTGGCGGGATGCGACGAAGTGGGGCGCGGGCCGCTCGCGGGGCCGGTGGTCGCCGCCGCCGTGATTCTCGATCCCGATCGAATCCCCAAAGGCATCGACGATTCCAAGCGCCTCACCATGGAGGCGCGCGAGGCGCTGTTCGATGAAATCTGCGCCACTGCATTGGTGTCGGTCGCCGCCGCGCCGCCGTGGCGGATCGACCGTGACAACATCCTGCGCGCCTCGCTGTGGGCGCTGGCGCGCGCGGTGCGGGGTTTGCCGCAAGCGCCGCGCCATGTGTTCGTGGACGGCCGCGACAGGATCGATGTGCCATGCGGCTGCGAGCCTGTGATCGGCGGCGACGGTCTGCTGCTGTCGATCGGCGCGGCCTCGATCGTGGCGAAGGTGACGCGCGACCGCCTGATGTGCAGGTTGGCGCAAGCGCATCCCGAATACGGTTTCGATTCGCATATGGGCTACGGCGTGCCCCGGCATCTCGAAGCCTTGCGGCAGCATGGCCCGACGCCGCACCACCGGCGGCATTTCGCGCCCGTGGCTGCGGCCCATGCCAGGCTGAACGGCGTGGCAGTTCCGGCCGATCTGTCCCTGCCTGAAGTGACGGAAACCGTGATCGCGGCGGAGGAGGCGGCCGTTCAGGTTGCCTGATCCGGCGCGGGCCTTTATCAAGAGCTGAACGGTCTTTTTGCCCTCCCGCCCCGGTTCGTCCGCGCGATGCGCTTCACCTCCCTGATCGTCGAACTCGTCCGCGCCAAGCCGCGCTGGATTCTCTGGAGCGCCGTGCTCGCGCTGGCGCTGCTGTGGCTGTTGGTGCCGGCGGCGCTCTATCTCAGCCCGCCCGGCGACGCGCCGACCGTGCTGGCGTTCGGCCGCGAGTATCAGGTCGGCACCGCGCTCGGGCCGCCGCTGTCGTTCTGGCTCGCCGACATCGCGTTCCGTGCCGTCGGCGGTTACGCCTTCGGCGTGTATCTGCTGGCGCAGATCTGCTTCGCGGTGATGATGGGCGCGGTGTTCATGCTCGCGCGCGCGCTGGTCGGCGCGCAGCAGGGCGTGCTTGCGGCGCTGCTGACGCTGGCCATCGCGGCCTTCAGTTTTCCGGGACTGGAATTCGGCCCCGACGTGCTGGCGCGGCCGCTCTGGGCGCTGACGCTTCTGCATGCATGGCGGGTGATCGGCGAGCGGCAGCGCGGCGCGTGGTTCGCGCTGTCGATCGAGATCGGGCTGTTGTTCCTCACCACAGCGATGGCGCCGGTGCTGCTGGCTCTGCTCGCGATCTTCGCGCTGGCGACCTCGCGCGGGCGCGCGGCGTTGCGCTCGATCGATCCGTTATATGGCGCGCTGGTGATCGCGGTCATCGCGTTGCCCTATATGATCTGGCTGGCGCGCAACGGCGCGGCATTGCCTCGCCCCGCGCTCCTTTCGCTCGAGGCCTATGCGTGGCAGTCGGGCGGGCTGTTCGGCGCGCTCATGTTGTCGGCGCTCGGCGTCGTGGCGCTCGTTGCGGCGAACGCGCGCATCTTCGATCGCAAAAGCGAGGACGCACCCGCGATCTTCCGCCCGCCGGTCGATCCGCTGGCGCGGCTATTCGTGGTGTTCTTCGGAGCCTTGCCGCCGTTGTTGTTCACGCTGGCGTCGCCAGTCTTCGGGTTCGATCATGTCGCCGGGGGCGAGGGCGTCGCGCTGATGCTGATCGGCCTTCTCGCCGTCATCCTGGGAGGTGACCTGATTTACCTGCGCCGCCAGCAGGTGCTGCGCACGATCTGGCTGCTGGCGCTGGCCGCGCCCGTGATCGTGGTCCTGACGACGGTGTTCGTGCAGCCATGGACCGACGCCACGGAGGCGCAGACCTCGCTGCCCGCGCGCGCGATGGGAAAATTCTTCGCCGACAATTACAGGCTGCGGACCAACCGTCCGCTGCCAGCCGTCGCCGGCGATCCGCAGATCGCATCGCTGATCGGTCTCGGCGCGCCGACGCGGCCGCAGGTGCTGTTCTCGAATCTTGGCAAGACGCCGTGGGTGGACGCAGCCACCATCAACACCGGCGGCGGTCTTGTCGTCTGGCGCGCGCACGATACGGTCGGCGCGCCGCCGGAGGCGATTGCGAAAATGTTTCCCGGTCTTGCCGCCGAAGTGCCGCGCACCTTCGATCGCCTGATCGAGGGGCGGCTGGAGCCGTTGCGGATCGGCTGGGGCGTGGTGCGTCCGGTCGCTCCGAAATAGAACTTTTTCATTCGCGGGCGAAGCAACCCGGATGGGGTAGGTCCAGCCGGATTGCTTCGCCGCACGCATCCGCAACAGTGCAGCCGCGCGCTGCGCCGTTGCGGATGAACTTCAGAAGCCCGCGACGCCGCCGTTGCTGCGCGGATCGCTGCCGCCTTCGAGCACGCCGTTGGCGAAGCGCGCGATGCCGCCGGCATGGCCGACGATCTCGTCGAAGTCCTCGACCATCTCGACCTCGTGTCCCAGCGCCTCGAGCTTGCGGCGGGTTTCTGCCGGAAAGCGTCCCTCCAGCTTCAGGCTGTCGGTGTCGTCGCCCCATGTGCGCCCCAAGAGCCAGCGCGGCGCGGTGATCGCGGCCTGCATGGTCTGATTGTAGACGGCGTAGCGCGTGAACACGGCGGCCTGCGTCTGCGGCTGGCCGTCGCCGCCCATCGTGCCGTAGACCATGACGCGCCCGTCGTTCAGCCGCGCGAGCGCGGGATTGAGCGTGTGGAACGGTTTCTTGTTCGGCGCCAGCGCGTTGATGTGTTTGGAGTCGAGCGAGAACGAGCAGCCGCGATTCTGCCAGTTGAGGCCGGTCTCCGACAGCACGAGGCCGCTGCCGTATTCGTGATAGATGCTCTGGATGAAGGAGACCGCGCGGCCTTCGCCGTCGATCACGCCCATCCACACGGTGTCGGCGGGGCCCTTGCCCTGACCCCACGGCAGCGCCTTCTCCATGCTGATGGCGGCGCGCAGCTTGTCCAGATGTTCGGGCGCGAGGAACGATTGCGGATCGTCGCGCATGAAAGCGGGATCGGTGATGTGGCTGTCGCGGATCAGGAAGGCCTGCTTGGTCGCCTCCACCACGCAGTGGATGTATTCCGCGCTGTCCGGGCCGAAGCGGTTGATGTCGAGGCGATCGAGCAGGCCGAGGATGATGAGCGAGACGAGGCCCTGCGTCGGCGGCGTCATGTTGTAGATCTTGCCGAGGCTGTGCGCGAGTTCGAGCGGCTTGCAAACCGTCGCGCGATATCTCGCGAGGTCGTCGGCCGACACCGGACTGCCGAGCGCTTTCAGCTCCTTTGCGATGCTGGCGGCAAGGCGGCCGCGATAGAAACTGTCGAGGCCGTCATCGGCCAGCGCCTTCAGCGTTTTGCCAAGCTGCGGGAGCCGCAGCCGCTCGCCGGGCTGGGGCACCTCGCCGCCCACGAGGAAAGTTTCCGCGAAGCCGGGCAGCGATTTCAGTTCGCCGAGCTTCTTGGCGGTGGTGACGGTCTGCGAGCGCGTCACTGGAATGCCGTCGTGAGCATAAAAAATCGCGTTTTCCAGCAACCGTCCGAGCGGCAGGCGGCCGCCCCATTCCCTGCTGATGTCGAGCGCGGCCTGCCAGCCGCCGATGGTGCCCGCGACCGTGTTGGCGGCGTCCGGTCCACGCGATGGAATCTTCGCGCAGCCTTTCGCGGTGTAATAGTCGATGGAAATGCCGCCTGCCGCCGCGCCGCAGGCCTCGATGGCGACCACGGGCTGGCCGGGGCACGAAATCGTCCAGAAGCCGTCGCCGCCGATGCTGTTCATGTGAGGATAGACCACCGCGATGGTGGAGGCTGCCGCGACCATGGCTTCGATGGCGTTGCCGCCCGAGCGCAGAATATCGACCGCGGCCTGCGCGGCCAGTGCGTGAGGAGCCACGGCCATGCCGCGGGTGGAGCGAACAGTCTGGAGCATCTTTCAACCTGATCCTTTTAGCGTGAAGAGGCCGGGGCAGGTGAGCGCCCCGGCCGATTGTCGTCAAGCAGTGGCGAGCGCGGCCGCCTGCGCATTACGTGCAAGATGGGTGGCCCGCATCCGTTTCAGCACGAAGATCGCAAGCAGGGCCGTCGTGATATCCATCGTGATCGCGACGCCGAACACAACATGCCACGAAAGCGTCGCCTGATAGAGCAGGGCCGCGATCGGGCCGCCGAGCACGGAGCCCACGCCCTGCGCCATGTAAAGGAAGCCGTAATTGGTGGTGGCATCCCTGGTACCGAAGGTATCCGTCAGCGTCGACGGGAACAGCGAGAAGATCTCGCCCCAGCCGAAGAACACCACGCCCGAGAGCAAAACGAAAGCCAGCGGGTTGTGCGCATAGGCGAGCCAGATGGTCATCGCGATACCTTCAAGACCGAAGGCGATCGCCATGGTGTTTTCGCGGCCGATCCGGTCCGACACCCAGCCGAAGAAGGGGCGGGTGACGCCGTTGGTGATGCGATCGACGGTGAGCGCAAGCGGCAACGCGGCGAGGCCGAAGACGAGGGCATCCTTGACGCCGAAATCCTTGGCGAACGCGCCCATCTGCGAAATCACCATCAGGCCCGAGGTGGACATCATGGTCATCATCACGAACAGAAGCCAGAAGATCGGATTGCGCAGCATTTCCCGCGGGGCGTAGTTGCGGGTGCTCTGCATCAGTCCGCGTTCCTCGGCGTCCGGTGCGGTGAAGGCAATGGATTTCTCGGGGCGGCGCATGAAGATCGCCGCGAGAATGCCCACGATGCCGAAGACGATGCCGAAGGTCACAAGCGTGCTCGACAGACCGTTGCTCTTGAGGCTCGTGGAGATCGGCAAGGTGGTCAGGATCGCGCCGAAGCCGTAGCCCGCCGCGACAAGGCCGGTGGCGAGACCACGCTTGTCAGGAAACCACTGCACCATCATGCCGACGACGCCGATATAGATGATGCCGGTGCCGAGGCCGCCGAACAGACCATAGGTCATATAGAGACCCGTCAGCGTCGTGACATTCGCGGCCAGCACCCAGCTCAGGCCGGTGAGAATTGCGCCGACCGACAGCAGCAGACGGGGACCGAAGCGGTCGATGAGGTATCCCTGCGCCGGCGAGAAAAAGGTCTGTAGAACGATCAACAGTGAGAAAGTGACCTGGATTTCAGCGAGCGAAACCCGCAGCTTTTCCGTCAACGGTCCGGTGAACAGCGCCCAGACATATTGCGGGCTGGAGATCGCCATCATCGCGATCATGCCGAGTAGCAATTGAAACCATCTCGAAGGGGATGGCGCCGATGAGGCCTGCGTATTCGTCGTCGTCATTTTTACCGCTCCCTTTGTTGTGAATAGGTCGTTTCCGCCGGTGCCTTGCTTGTTGTTATGTTTCTGGTATGTCAGAGACATACGATTATGGCAGAAAGGAAACAACAAACAAGAGCCCCTTTGGCTGGGCACTGGATCGCCCGCCCGGCGTCCACAGGGCTTCAAGCAGGAAGCAGGCCAGCGTGGGCGTGGGGCGTATTGAACGTTGGTCGGAGAAGCCCTAAGCGTGCATTCCGGCAGGTGGCTGAAAGCGCCGGCTGCGATTCCCGCGGGGGCGGGATATGATTCGTCCGGCGGGATTTGCGGCCGCAATGTCCCGGCGATCTTTTCTTCAGCCGCAATGAGCGCGCGCACTTATGATGCAGCCCATGAATCGCCCCAGCAGTCTTCCCGACGTTTCCGACAACGACGACGAGCCGCAGTCGCGTATCGCCTATCGCCTGATCGAGGCGATGATCGTCACGCACGAACTGCCGCCCGGTTCACGCATTTCCGAGGCGTCGCTGAGCGCCAAGCTCGGCATCGGCCGCACGCCGATCCGCGAGGCGCTCCAGCGTCTGTCGTTCGAGGGCACGGTGAAGATCGTGCCGCGCTCCGGGGCGTTCGTGTCGGAGATCGATCTCGTCGATCAGCTCGCGATGATCGAGGTCCGCAAGGGTATCGAGAACGTGCTGGCGGGCCGCGCGGCGCGGTTCGCGGGCGAGGTCGAGCGCAAGCGGTTTCGCGAACTGGCCTTGATGTTCGAGAAGTCCGCCGCAAGGAATGACGGTCATATTTTTGTCGAGGCCGACCGCGAATTCAATTCGCTGATCGTGGCGACCGCGCGCAATAAATATGCAGCCCAGGCGATCACCCCGATCGAGGCGCAGACGCGGCGGTTCTGGTACGTGCATTTCAAGCAGTTCGGCGATTTGCAGCGCGTCTGCACGCTGCATGCCTTCGTGGCGCGCCGGATCGCGGAGAATGATGAAGCGCGCGCGCGCGAAGGCTCCGACAAGATCGTGGACTACGCCGAGGAGTACACCCGCAAGACCTTGATGTTCTTCGGGATGGGGTAGACGGCCCCCGGTCCCGTTGCAGCCGCGACATGCGCGGGGCAAGGGAAAAGTGAGTTTTCCGATTGTGGCGGGAACCAAACCGGATAAGGTTCGGGCGGATTTTGATTGCGCCCGAAATCAAATCCGCCACCCGATCCACGCTTGCCCCAAATCGATCATGCTTCTGGCCCTCGGCCAGGGGTCGATTGATCCGGAAATCGTCCAACAATGATCATGCGGAAAATTTGGCGGGAGGTATTTCGGCCCGTCAGGAGGATGCTTGCGGCGGAGGCCGACCTCGCGGTGTCGCGGGCTGTCGGGACATCCAACACGCAGGCACTGCGCGATTTGCAGGCAGATGAGCGATTCAATCGTCAGGCGCTGCACGATATTGCGTCGATCCTGTTCGGGGGCCCGGGGGTATCGGAGCATGCGGGGCAGGACGCCGTGGGATTGGTCATTCCCACTTGCGACCGGCCGCAAAGTCTCAGGCGGGCGCTGGCCTCGGTGGCGGCGCAGAGCCGCCGGCCGGACAAAGTGATTGTGGTCAATGACGGTCAGGAGCGGATCGAGAATATCGTCCTTGAATTTTCCGGACGTCTTGCGATTTCCGTTCTCCACACCGGACATCCCTACAGCGGTCCGTCCGCCGCCCGGAATCTCGCGCTCGATATGCTCGATACGCCGCTGGTGGCGTTTCTGGACGACGACAATCTGATGTGGCCGCGATGGGTAGAACGGGCGGCTGCATTTCTGGAATCCGATCCGAAGATCGACATTATCTACGGTGTGCAGCTTCGCGACGCTGAATTCTCGAGGACCACGAAGAACTGGTTTCTCGTACCCTTCGATTTCGAGGAATTGAAGAAGGGCAATTACATCGATCTCAATCAGCTCATGCACCGTAAGAGCGTCACCCGATTCGATCCGCTTTTGAAGCGCCTGGTCGATTGGGACTATGTCCTGCGGCTTATTGATTCCCGGCCGGACAGGATCGTTCCGGTCGATGCCATTTCGTCTCTCTATCTGGCTTCGGGTTTCGACCGGATCTCCGTCGCTCTCTGGCCGCCGGATAATGGCCGCAGCATCGCTGAGCGGGAAGGCGCGGCTGGCGCTGCGCTTCCGGCCGGTGCTCGCGTTTGCAGTTGTTGCAATTTCACCGGAAATTTTCTCCCCGGTCCCGACGGCCGTCCGAACGCGGGCTGTCCGCAATGCGGGTCGCTCGAAAGGCATCGCTTCCTTCAACTCATGGGACCCTTGCTGCGCAGCAGATGGGTTCCTGAAACGCGGCCGTTCGAACGCGCCGCTTTGGTCGAGGTGGCCCCGTCCTCTGCAACCCTTCCGTTTCGCCGCCTGTTCGGAAACTCAAAAACGGTCGATGCCGATCCGCAGGCGGATGGCCGCGTGGTCGATATCGTCGCGTCGCTGACCGAGCTGCCTTTTCCCGGCGAATACGCGGATGTTCTGCTTGCGCTGCATGTGCTCGAACACATTCCGGACGACAGGAAGGCGATGGCCGAGATCGCGCGGGTTCTGGCGCCGACGGGAGTCGCGGTTTTGCAGGTCCCCTTGTCGGATCGCGATGCGACCGATGAAGCTGTTCTGGATACGCCCGAGGAGCGGGTCGCCCGTTACGGGCAGGCGGATCACGTGCGTCTCTATGGAAAGGATTTCCTTGCGAGGCTGAACGAAGCCGGTCTGACCTGTGCCGCTGTAAGCCCCCGCGATTCCATGTCTTCCGTAAGCATAGAGAGTTACGGTCTTCTTCCGGATCAGGCGCTTGTCTTCGCGGTGCGCCTCGATGCCCCGCGCGCCAGGGAATGCCTCGAGTATTTCGTCTCCTCGCTCACGCGGCAGACATGGACCGGCCAGCCGGGCAAGGCATGAGGCTATCGGTTCTGGCGGCTCGCCCCGGAGCCTAAAGCGAAGGCGCGCGGCGGCGCATGACGTGGGCAACGCCGAGGCAGATCAGCGCCACCGCGACCGGCGGAAACACCACGGCATTGACGATGGTCCAGCCGAAATCGGCCAGCAATTGCCCCGAGGCGAACGAGCCGATCGCCATCATCCCGAACACCAGAAAGTCGTTGAACGCCTGCACCTTGTTGCGTTCCTCGGGCCGGTGAGTCTGCACCACCAGCGCGGATGCGCCGATGAAGCCGAAATTCCACCCCATCCCGAGCACGATCAGCATCACCCAGAAATGCATCGGCGTGATGCCCGACATGCCGATGGCGGCCGCTGTCGCTTCAAGCGCGAGTCCGATCGCCACGATCACCGGCGCGCCAAACCGCGCGATCAGGGAGCCTGTGAAGAAGCTCGGCCCGTACATCGCCACGATGTGCCACTGAATGCCGAAATTGGAATCGCTGATCGGCAATCCGCACAAGCGCATCGCCAGCGGGGCGGAGGTCATCACCAGATTCATCATGGTATAGGCCACGGTGCCGCACAAAGCAGCGGCGATGAAATCGCGCTGGCCGATGATCGCGGTGAGCGGACGGCCGCGATGAAGATCGGTTTTGGCGGGGCGCGGCGCATGCACGGTGGACAAAACCGCCATCGCCACCAGTGCGACGGCAGCCTGGATGACGAAACTCGCCGCGAACAGATGCGGCGCCCAGAAGTCCATCGTCCATTGCACGAGCTGCGGGCCGAGCACGCCCGCGAAGATGCCGCCCGCGAGCACCCATGAGATCGCCTTCGGGCGGAAGGCTTCGCTCGCCCCGTCGGCGGCCGCGAAGCGATAGGAAAGCGCCACGGAGGCGTAAAGACCGCCGCAGAAAGTGGCGATGCAGAACAGCGGAAATGATTTCAGAATGATGGCGATCGCCGCCAGCGCGCCGCAGATCGCACCGAAACCCGCCCCGATCAGGAAGGCGATGCGGCGGCCATAGGTGCGCGACACCCATCCGGTCGGCAGCGTGCCCACCGCCATGCCGACCACGTAGATCGACAGCGGCAATGTCGCCAGCGACATGTTGGGCGCGATCGCGGCCCCGACGATCGAGCCGGTGGCGAAGATCACGGCGGTGTTCGCGCCGGTCAGTGCCTGGGCGACCGCCAGACGGGCCACATTTGAATGGACCTTGTGGTCGTCACGAACTTCGCTGGTGATCGCTGTCATGGCTGTTCCGGCGGCATGGAGAATGATTTTCTCGCATGTTCGGCCGGAACAGAACAGACGTGTCGCCGCGAAGACCCCCTATGCATTTTCGCAGGGCGTTCGCGGTTTGCGATCAGACGAAGATACCGCCCGAGACTTCGATACGCTGGCCATTGATCCAGCGATTGTCCTCGGACAGCAGCGAGGCGATCATCGGCCCGATGTCGTCGGGCACGCCGACGCGGCCGAGCGCGGTGAGGTTCGCCACCTCGCGGTTGATGCCGGCATTGTCGCGGATGTAACCGCCGCCGAAATCGGTCTCGATGGCGCCGGGCGCAACCGTGTTGACCGCGATTTGCCGTGGCCCGAGTTCCTTGGCGAGAAAGTGCGTCAGCACTTCGATCGCGCCCTTGGTCGCGCCATAGGCGGAGTAACCCGGCATGCTGAAGCGGGCGAGGCCGCTCGACAGGTTGACGATGCGTCCGCCGTCCGCGATCAGCGGCAGCAGCGTCTGCGTCAGGAAGTACACGCCCTTCAGGTTGATGTTCATCATGAGGTCGAAATCGGCCTCCGTGGTTTCCGCGAACGGTTTGCTGATGCCGATGCCCGCATTGTTGACGAGATAATCGAACCGCGATGCGCCCCGATTGTCCTTGAGGGCGGCTTTCAGGCGTGCGGCGAAGTCGGGGAAGGTCTTGATCGCGCCGGTGTCGAGTTGCAACGCGGCGGCGTTGCGGCCCAGCTTTCCGATGGCCGCGACGGTGGTATCCGCCTCTGCCTGATTCGCGTGATAGGTGATGATGACATCCACGCCCTTCCGGGCAAGGCTCAACGCGGTGTTGTGGCCGAGCCCACGGCTGCCACCAGTGATGAGGGCGATCTTAGTATTTGTATTATCGATGTTTTCTTTAGTCATCGGTCTCTCCTGACGAAGCATTGGATGGCCGCCATCTAGCCGCCCATGCCTCACCGGCGAAATATCCGGGCCTCCGGGTTTATTGCCTGATCCTCCAAATCCACTTTGCGCGGCAATCAAGGCCGCCTATCTTGCGCGGCATACAGGGAAGGCATTCATGACCCCGCTCCAGCAGAGCATCGCCCGCCACATCGATGCGGTCAGTCACGAGGACGGTTTCTTCGAGACCGCCATCAATGAACTGATCCTCACACGGTCCACCACGGAAACGCTGCCGCATCCGGTTCTCTACAAACCGGCTTTGTGCGTCGTCGCGCAGGGGGCCAAGCGGACGCTGCTCGACGGAGACGCCATCGCTTATCAGGACATGCAGGCGCTGGTGGTGACGGCGGAGATGCCGATCCGCAGCGGCATCACCCGCGCGAGCAAGGCCGTGCCTTATCTCGGACTGATCCTCGAATTCGATCTGCGGCTGCTCGGCGAGGTGCTTGAGGAATTCAACGATCCGCCGAAGCCTGCGAGGCGTGGTCCGGCATTGCTGGTGCATGATATTCAAGGTGCGCTGGCCGACAGCGTGCTGCGGCTCGTCAATCTGCTCGATATGCCTGGAGCGATTCCGGTGCTGGCGAAATCCGCGATGCGCGAGATTTATTTCTGGCTGCTGAGCGGGCCTCATGGAGCGAGCATCAGCCGTCTTGCGACGCCCGACAGTCACACGGAACGGTTGAGCAGGGCGATCCATCTGTTACGCGAGAATCTCGCGCGTTCGATCTCTGTCGACGAACTGGCCGCCGCCGCGAAGATGAGTCCGTCCTCGTTCCACCAGCACTTCAAGGTGCTGACCTTGCTGACGCCGCTGCAATACCAGAAGCAATTGCGGTTGCTGGAAGCGCGGCGGCTGATGCTCGCCGATGCGGTGACCGCGACGACAGCGGCCTATCGCGTCGGTTATGAAAGTCCCTCGCAGTTCAGCCGCGAATATGCCCGCATGTTCGGCGCGCCGCCGCGCCGCGACGTGGCGGTGATGCGGACGATCGCCTGAGGCGGGGTTTAAGTTTTCGTGGCTGCCGCCAGCGCGGCCTGGATCGTGCGCAGGTCCTGCCACGTCATCCGCTTGTAGATCGGCTGGCGCAGCAGATAGGCCGGATGGAAAGTCGCCATCGCGCGGATGGTGCGGGAGCCTGTGTCGTAGTCGAACCAGCGGCCGCGCGTCCTCATGATGCCGTCCTTGAGGTCGAGCACCGCCTGCGACGACGGCTTGCCGAGACACACCACGATGTCCGGATCGACCAGTTCGATCTGCCGCTTGATGAAGGGCAGGCACATCTGCGTCTCGTGCGGGGAGGGATCGCGGTTGCCCGGTGGCCGCCATGGAATGACGTTGGCGATATAGGCTTTGGTGCGGTCGAGCCCGATGGCCGCCAGCATCAGATCGAGCAGCTTGCCAGAACGGCCGATGAAGGGAATGCCTTGCAAGTCTTCGTCACGGCCGGGCGCTTCGCCGACGAACATGATGCGGGCCTGCGGATTGCCGTCGCCGAATACCAGTTTCGTCGCGGTGGCCTTCAGCGCGCAGCCGTCGAACTGTTCGAGCAGGCCGCGCAGTTCGTCCAGCGTCTTCGCCTTCGGGGCAAGCTCGCGGGCTGATTCGATGGCGGCATCGGGCGCGGGCGCGAGGTCCGGCTGCGGCGTTGCGGGAAAGGCGGCGGGCACCGTCGTCAAGGGTGCGATACGTTGTGGCGCGGGTACAAATTCCGCCTCGACCTCGGACAGGCGGTCGGATGGCTCCTCGGCCAGCGCGCAATCGACCCCGGCTTCCAGATAGAAAGCCAGCAATTCATGCGGGGTCGGGGGGCGCTCTGAGATCATGGGGCCAGTGTAAAACGTCTGTCGCGGGAAGAAGAGTCCCTATTTGCCGTTTCACCTGGCGGTCCATGACGTGCGCACAGGTCCCATGATTTTCAGCGGGGTTGTCCTGTTTGCGAAAATCGTCCAAGGCTTTTTAGACCTATTCCATCCCAGCTTGCCCGCAGGATCAGCCGAGCCCCACATGAACGATGAGCCGCAGCCCCGCGACTCCATGGAGTTTGATGTCGTCATCGTCGGCGCGGGCCCCGCAGGGCTCAGCGCCGCGATCCGTCTCAAGCAGATCGAGCCCGCGCTCAGCGTGGTGGTGATTGAAAAAGGCTCCGAGGTCGGCGCGCACATCCTGTCCGGCGCGGTGATCGATCCGGCGGGACTCGACGACCTCATTCCCGAATGGCGCGACGAAGACGACTGCCCGCTGAAAACCCGCGTCAGCGAAGACCGCTTCGCCTGGATGACGGCCGGTGGCGAAATCAGGCTGCCGAATATCCTGATGCCGCCGCTGATGAACAATCATCATTGTTACATCGGCTCGCTCGGCGATTTGTGCCGCTGGCTCGGCACGCGCGCCGAAGCGCTCGGCGTGGAAATCTATCCGGGGTTTGCCGCGACCGAGATCGTCTATGGCGAGCATAACGAAGTGCGCGGCGTCGCCACCGGCGACATGGGCGTGGCGCGCGACGGCTCGCACAAGGCTTCATTCACGCGCGGCATGGAATTGCTCGGCAAGTACACCCTGTTCGCGGAAGGCGCGCGCGGCAGCCTGACCAGGCAACTGATCGCCCGCTACGCGCTGGACAGCAGCAGCGAGCCGCCGAAATTCGGCATCGGGCTCAAGGAAGTCTGGCAGATCGACAAGGCGAAGCATCGCCCCGGCCTTGTGCGCCATTCGTTCGGCTGGCCGCTCGGCAACAAGACCGGCGGCGGATCGTTTCTCTATCACTATGGCGAGAATCTCGCCGCCATCGGCTTCGTCGTTCATCTCAATTACGACGATCCGTATCTGTCGCCGTTCGAGGAATTCCAGCGCTTCAAGACCCATCCGTCGATCCGTCCCACGCTCGAAGGCGGCAAGCGGCTGTCTTACGGCGCGCGCGCGATCACCGAGGGCGGGTTTCAGTCCGTGCCGCGGCTGACCTTCGCCGGTGGCGCGCTGATCGGCTGCGCCGCGGGATTCGTCAACGTGCCGCGCATCAAGGGCGTCCATAACGCGATGCGCAGCGGCATGATTGCCGCGGAGCATGTCACGGACGCGCTGGCGGAAGGCCGGGCGAACGACGAGCTTGTGCAATATGAGAGCGGCTGGCGGCTGTCATCGGTCGGGCGCGATCTCAACCGCGTGCGCAACGTCAAGCCGCTGTGGTCGAAATTCGGCACCGTGCTCGGCGTCATGCTGGGCGGCCTCGATATGTGGATGCAGACGCTGCTCGGCCTTTCGCTGTTCGGCACGCTGAGCCACGGCAAGACCGATGCCGCGAGCCTGCATCCGGCAGGCGACTACAAGCCGCGCGCGGCATGCAAGCCCGACGGGCAGGTGACGTTCGACAGGTTGTCCTCGGTGTTTCTGTCCAACACCAATCACGAGGAGGATCAGCCGGTCCATCTCAAGGTGCTGAACATGGCGTTGCAGAAATCGTCCGAGCACGATGTGTTCGCCGGGCCCTCGAATCGCTATTGCCCCGCGGGCGTCTACGAATGGCTCGATGAGACGGACGGCCCGCGCTTTCAGATCAACGCGCAGAACTGCGTCCACTGCAAGACCTGCGACATCAAGGATCCGAACGCCAATATCGTCTGGGTGCCGCCGGAAGGCGGCGGCGGACCGAACTACCAAGGCATGTGAACGGCTGGCGATTGTACAGGGCGGTATGAGCTGAAATGCACGATTTGGTTTCCTTCGGGCTCACCGCCTTCATCCTGTTCGGCGCCTATACGCTGTTCGGCATCACCGGATTCGGCCAGAGCATGATCGCGATGCCGTTCCTGGCCATGGTCGCCTCGCTGAAATTCTTCGTTCCCCTGGTGGCGCTGCTCGATACCGTGTTCGTGGTCTGGAACATGACCAAGTTTCGCAAACAGGCGAACTACAAGGAACTGATCGCGCTGTTGCCGACCACGATCATCGGCATGATCGGCGGCGCGACCATGCTGGTGCTGCTTCCCGAGCGAATTCTGCTGCTCACGCTTGGCGTGCTCATCACCGCTTACGGCCTTTATCGCTTGGCGACGAAGCAGCACGCAGGGAAGCTGAACAAGTTTGTCGCCGTGCCGCTCGGCCTGCTCGCGGGCGCGCTGTCCGCAACCTTCGGAACCGGCGGCCCGATCTATGTCGCCTATCTCTCGGGCCGCATCTTCGACAAGAGCGAGTTGCGTGCGACAATTCTGGGATTGATTCTGCTCACCGCGATTTTCCGAATTGGCGCTTTCGGAATCGGTGGCCTCTATGACAACACCCATATCTGGCTATGGTGGTTGATGGCGTTGCCGTTCTGCTTCGCGGGGGTGAAACTCGGCCATTATCTTCACGACAGATTGAAGAGCGAGAGTCTGCTGACCCTTGTCTACCTGACCCTGGTGATTTCCGGGGTGACGCTCCTGATCAAGAACTTCTGACGGCGGGCGATCCTGCTTATTCGCAGGCAAGGCAGGGGTTCGTCATTTGGCCACGATGCGGCCATGTTTGCCGGAACGCTTGAAAGAAACGGTCGGAATCCTTGCGGATGGGAGGCAAACGGGCCATTGTGCGCTGCCCTGAGCCGCCCGGGCGGTCTGGCGTTTTCAATCCATCTGATGGAGACGGTGCGCGTGAATTTCCCAACTCGTTCTTCTCGCGTGGCGCTTGCTGCCGCGATGGCGGCTGCGATGATCGTCGCGCCGGTTGCATCCGCCTTTGCCGAAACCACACCCACGATCGATAACGGATTGTCCGCTTATCCGACCGCGCGCGATTTGCAGGGATTGAGTCCGGCGGGCAGCTATCTCGCCGCCCGCCATGCCAGCGCGGATCGCGACGCGGGCGTCGCCGCGTCATTCTACCGTGCGGCGCTTCGTTCCGATCCGAAGAATGCCGACCTGCTGGATCGCGCCTTCATCTCCTCCGTCGCCGATGGCGAGATGGATGAGGCCGTCAAGCTCGCAGGCAAGATTCTCGCGGCCGACAAGACCAATCGCGTGGCGCGGCTGGTTGAGGGCGTTCACGCCCTCAAGCTGAAACGGTACTCGGCGGCGCAGCAGAATTTCAATCAGTCGGTGCGCGGTCCGATCACCGATCTCGTCGCGACGCTGCTGTCGAGCTATGCGATGCAGGGCGCAGGCAACACCTCCGCCGCGCTTGCCAATATCGACAAGCTCACCGGGCCGGAATGGTATCCGATCTTCAAGAATCTCCACGCCGGTCTGATCGACGAGCTCGCCAACCGGCAAAAGGATGCGGGCGCCCGTTTCGAGGCGGCCTACAAGCTTGATGACACCGCGTTGCGGATCGTCGATGCCTATGGCCGCTGGATGTCGCGCAACAAGAAGGAAGCCGAGGCGGCGCAATTGTTCGAGACCTTCGACAAGAAGGTGCCGCGCCATCCCCTGATTGTCGATGCGCTGAAGGAGCTGAAGGCCGGCAAGAAGCTGCCCGCGCAGATCGACACGCCGCAGTCCGGCGCGGCCGAGGCGCTGTACGGCATCGGCTCGTCGCTGACGCGACGCGGCGGCGAAGACCTCGCGCTGGTGTATTTGCAGCTTGCGCTGTACCTGCACCCGAACCATCCGCTCGCGCTGCTGTCGCTCGCCGATCTTTATGAATCGGTGAAGAAGCCGCAACTCGCGATCAGGATCTACGAGCGCATGCCCGAGAATTCGCCGCTGAAGCGCAATGCGCAGATTCAGATGGCGACGGACCTCGATTCCGTGGATCGCACCGATGAGGCGCTGAAAATCCTCAAGTCGGTCACCGCCGAGGATTCGAAGGACACCGAGGCATTGATGGCGCTCGGCAACATCGAGCGCGCGCGCAAGAAGTTTGCCGATTGCAGCGGCACCTATACCAAGGCGATCGATGCGTCGGATGCGGCCAAGCCCAACTGGGTGCTGTATTATTTCCGTGGCATCTGCGAGGAGCGCTCCAAACAGTGGCCGAAGGCGGAAGCCGATCTGAAGAAGGCGCTGGAATTGCAGCCCGAGCAGGCGCACGTGCTGAACTATCTCGGCTATTCCTGGATCGATCAGGGCATCAACCTGCCTGAGGGCATGGCGATGATCCGTCATGCCGTCGATCAGCGTCCCGACGATGGTTACATCGTGGACTCGCTCGGCTGGGCGTATTTCCGCATCGGCGACTACGCCAATGCCGTGAAGACGCTGGAGCGCGCCATCGATCTGAAGCCGGAAGATCCCACCATCAATGATCATCTCGGTGATGCGTACTGGCGCGTCGGCCGGACGCTGGAGGCGAAGTATCAGTGGGCGCATGCGCGTGACCTCAAGCCCGAGGCCGAGGAACTGCCGAAGATCGAGGCCAAGATCGAAAACGGCCTTCCGGATTTGCCGGCGGGACCTGCGGCGGCCTCTAACGCCAACGACTCTGAGAAGAAGAAAGACGACAAGGGCGGCTAGTATTTGGCCGGATCAGTTTTGAACTGTCAGTGGCCGGGGTTGTCCCGGCCATTGTCGTCTTGGTATGGGTTTTACGTATAAAGCCTGCGGCGGGCGCGGGCGTAACCAGAGGCGGGCATGGCTGTACTCACCGAAATCGCGCGCGCCAAGGTCAACCTGACGCTGCGTGTTCTGGGCCGCCGCCCGGACGGCTACCATGATCTCGACAGCATCGCCGCGTTCGCGGATTGCGCCGACAGCCTGACGCTGGAGCCGGGCGATCTCGGCCTCACCATCACCGGGCCGGGAAGTGCCGCGTGCGGCGACGCCAGCGACAATCTGGTGATCCGCGCGGCGCGACTGCTCGCCGAGCGCGTGGAGGGATTGCAGCTTGGCCATTTCACCCTCGACAAGCATTTGCCCGTGGCGGCCGGAATCGGCGGCGGTTCGGCGGATGCGGCGGCGGCGCTGCGGCTGCTGGCGAAAGCGAACGGAATCGCCCTCGACGATGCGCGCCTGTTCGAGGCGGCGCGTCTCGCGGGGGCGGACGTGCCGGTTTGCATCGCCTCGCATGCCTGCGTCATGGGCGGCGTCGGTGAAAACCTGACCATGCTCGATCTGCCGCCGCTGTCCTGCGTGATGGTCAACCCGCGCGTCGCGGTCGCGACCAAGGATGTCTTCACCGCGCTCGGCCTGCGCGCGGGCCAGTTGCGCGTCGGCGTCGGTGAGATTCTCGAAGCGGTGACGCTGCCGAGGCCGGGCGCCTCGGCGGCGGACTGGATCATTCAGCTCTCGGGCGGCGTCAACGATCTCGAAGCGCCCGCGCTGCGGGTTCAACCGGTGATCGGCGACGTGCTGGAGGCGTTGCGCGAGACCGAAGGCGTGCAACTGGCGCGAATGTCCGGGTCGGGCGCGACCTGTTTTGCGCTGTACGGCGATGCGGCTGCCGCCGACAGGGCCGCGCAAACGATCGCGCAGGCCCATCCGCAATGGTGGGTCCACGCGGGAACGCTCAGCTGATCGGCTAAATCAGTTCGAGCGCGCGAGGCAGAACGCCACGACCTGTTCGAGCGCGCTCTTCATCGGGGATGACGGAAACAGCGCCAGCGCATCGACGGCCATCGCGCCGTAGTGCTGCGCGCGCTGCATGGTGTCGTCCAGCGCGCGATGCTTGGTCATCAGGCCGATGGCATGATCGAGATCGGAATCGGCGACCTCGCCGCGCTCCAGAGTCCTGATCCAGAAATCGCGTTCGACATCGTTGCCGCGCCGGAACGCCAGCACCACGGGCAGGGTGATCTTGCCTTCGCGGAAATCGTCGCCGACATTCTTGCCGAGTTTCGCGGCCTTGCCGCCGTAGTCGAGCACATCGTCGATCAACTGAAACGCGATGCCGAGATTCATGCCGAACGAACGCGACGCGGTCTGCTCCGCTTTCGGCCGGTTGGCGATCACGGGTCCGACTTCGCTCGCCGCCGCAAACAGTTCGGCGGTCTTGCCACGGATCACGGCGAGATATTCGTCCTCGGTGGTGGCGGTGTTCTTGGCGGCCGCAAGCTGCATCACCTCGCCCTCGGCGATGGTGGCGGCGGCGGACGACAGGATGTCGAGCGCGCGGAGCGAGCCGACCTCGACCATCATGCGGAACGCCTGGCCGAGCAGGAAGTCGCCGACCAGAACGCTGGCCTCGTTGCCCCACAGCATCCGCGCGGACAGTTTGCCGCGCCGCAGTTCGCTCTCGTCCACGACGTCGTCGTGCAGGAGCGTCGCGGTGTGCATGAATTCGACGGCGGCCGCGAGCTTGATGTGACCGTCGCCGGTGTAGCCGGCGAGCTGCGCCATGGCGAGCGTCAGCATCGGGCGCAGCCGCTTGCCGCCCGAGGAGATCAGGTGGTTGGCGACCTCCGGGATCATCGTGACTTCGGAGCCGGTTCGCGACAGAATGGTGGTGTTGACCCCCGCCATGTCGTCGGCCACAAGCGCGACAAGGCGATCGATCGACGGGGTGGAATGGCCCTCAAAAGGTACGATAACTGCCACGCAGGGTCTCCAGGTTCTGGCTGGCCGGACAATAGAAACTGCCGCGTCCCACGGCAAGAGCATCCCCGGCCGGCGACAAGGAGGAAGCAGGATTGCGCGAGCTGATGAGAACGAACGATATGGTCATGGTGTCGGCGGTAGGGGCGTTGCTCGACGGGGCTAACATCAGGCACCTCCTGCTGGATGCCAATATGAGCGTGCTGGAAGGCTCGGCGGGCGCCATTCCCCGCCGCATTCTGGTACATGAAAGCGACGATGCCGCAGCGCGCCTGCTGTTGACCGAAGCGGGATTGGGACGCGAATTGCGCGATGGGAACTGACCCGGCTCATTCTGACGACCTGACAGAAGATGCCTTCCTCGCGGGGAGGCTCACGCTGCGCCAGTTCCGGCGGGGTCATCGCGCGGGCCACGATGCGATCCTGCTGGCCGCAGCCGTCCCGGCGCACGCGGGCGAACGAATCGTGGAGTTCGGTTCGGGTGTAGGCGCGGCGGGTCTCGCGCTGGCGCGGCGGGTCGAAGGCATGGATCTCACTCTGGTGGAAATCGATTCCACGCTCGTTGATCTCGCGCAAACCAATGCGGCGGCGAACGATATCGTGGCGCGAGCCATCGTGCTCGACATTGGCGCAAGCGCCGCCGCGTTCGCGGATGCCGGGTTGCCGCCGGACCATGCCGATCATGTGATGATGAATCCGCCGTTTCACGCGGCGGATCGCCATCGCGCATCGCCCGATGAAGGCAGGCGCACGGCACATCTCGATATGGGCGAGACGCTCGATGTCTGGAGCAAGGCCGCGCGCCGTATCCTCAAGCCGGGCGGCTGTCTGACATTGATCTGGCGGGCGGATGAACTGGATCGTGTGCTGGGCGCGCTGGAGCGTGGCTTCGGTGCGGTCGAGGTGATCGCTGTCCATCCGAAGCCGGATGCGGCGGCGATCCGCGTTCTGGTGCGGGCGATCAAAGGCAGCCACGCTCCATTGCGGATTTTGCCGGGGCTTGTGCTGAATGACCGGCAGGGGCGCCCGACGCCGGCTGCGGAGCATGTGCTGCATGGAAACGCGCTGGGTTCCACGCCTTGCGGCAAAACGGCAAGCGGCTTGCCAGAAAAATAGGCGATCCTGCTTACTGCGGAAGCGAGTTCGGACGCTTATCTTGCACGGAGGTGAAACGGATAGCCGTGAAAAGTGCGCTTATCATCAATATCATCAGATAGATTTTCATCGAAGCACCTTTCGGCTGGCCTTGCCGGAAGCTCGGGCAGAGGCGCGATCGCGGTATGCAATGCAAGAGGCGTACCGGACGGCGTCTAAGTGCCATTTGACGGATAATAAGGCGTTAATGCGAAGGACGTTGCATGACGAATGAGGATCGCGATCACAATGCGCTGAATGATGGCTGGATGTGGTTCCTGCCGGAGCGTTTCCGTGCGGCCGTCGTTCCCGTGGTCCGTCTGAGCGGCACTATCGGGGCGGTCACGCCGCTGAGGCCGGGGCTGACGCTGTCCGGCGTCAGCAGGCTGCTCGAGAAAGCATTCGAGACGAAGCGGGCGAGGGCGGTCGCGCTGGTGATCAATTCGCCGGGCGGATCGCCGGTCCAGTCGCATCAGATTTATGAGCGCATCCGTCAGCTTGCGGAGACGAAGAAAATTCCGGTGCTGGTGTTCGTCGAGGATGTCGCGGCATCCGGCGGCTATATGATCGCCTGCGCGGGCGACGAGATTTTCTGCGATCCGTCCTCGATCCTCGGATCGATCGGTGTGATCGGCGGCACCTTCGGCTTTCAGGACCTCATCAAGAAGGTCGGCATCGAGCGCAGAATCTACACTTCGGGCGAGCACAAGAGCAGCCTCGATCCGTTCCTGCCGGAAAACCCGGAGGATGTCGCGCGGCTGAAAGCGATTCAGCGCGAGATCCACGACAGCTTCATCGCTCTGGTGAAGCGCAGCCGTGGCGCGCGACTCCAGGGCGAGGCGGGCTATCTGTTCTCGGGTGAGTACTGGGCGGGCGAGCGTTCGGTGAAGCTCGGGCTCGCGGATGGCATCGGCGACGTGCGCAGCGTGCTTCGCGCGCGTTATGGCGCGCGTGTCCGCATGCCGGTGATTGCGCCCAAGAGCGGATTGCTCTCGACTCTCGCGGGCAGGAAGCCGGGAACGGGCGCGATGATCGGCGCGGGCTTCGCGGACGACCTGATTTCCGCCCTGGAAACGCGCGCATTATGGGCGCGCTACGGATTGTGAGTGTGAGGGACATATGCCGCCGCTGGTTCTGATTGCCTTGGGTGTATTGGGCGGGGCCGCCCTGCTGCGGCTCGCGACGAAGGAAGGCCGCCGGGTCAATCGCGAACTCGACGAGATTCGCGAGCGGGAGGCCTCCGATCCCGAAGGCGCGGTCCGGCTGCGGCGCGACCCGCAGACGGGCACATATCGCCCGCATCAGGGGTAATGGGCTCAAGCGGCCTGCGATGGCGTGATAAGGGCCGTTTTCGGCGGCCTCTCCTTGATTCCTGACCCTCGCGCCGATACGGTCCGCCGCGCCAGCCCGGCTTTGCCGCCCTTGAACTGATTGCAGAATATCCGATGGACACGCTTCCGCCGCACATGCGCCCCGAAAAATCGTTTCAGGGCCTGATCCTGACATTGCAGCGCTATTGGGCCGACCATGGCTGCGTGATCCTGCAACCCTACGACATGGAAGTGGGTGCGGGCACGTTCCATCCGGCGACCACGCTGCGCGCGCTCGGGCCGAAGACCTGGAACGCCGCCTACGTGCAGCCCTCGCGCCGCCCGAAGGACGGCCGCTATGGCGAGAACCCGAACCGCTTGCAGCATTACTACCAGTTTCAGGTGATCCTGAAGCCGTCGCCGTCCGACATTCAGGATTTGTACCTGAAGTCGCTCAAGGCCATCGGCGTCGATGCCGCGCTTCACGACATCCGCTTCGTCGAGGACGACTGGGAAAGCCCGACGCTCGGCGCGTGGGGCCTCGGCTGGGAGTGCTGGTGCGACGGCATGGAAGTGTCGCAGTTCACGTATTTCCAGCAGGTCGCGGGCGTCGAATGCGCACCGGTCGCGGGCGAACTGACTTACGGTCTTGAGCGCCTTGCGATGTACGTGCAGGGCGTCGATCGCGTCTACGATCTCAACTTCAACGGCCGCGATGGCGCCGAGAAGGTGACCTACGGCGATGTGTTCTTGCAAGCCGAGCAGGAATATTCGCGGCATAACTTCGAACACTCCGACACCGCGATGCTGTTCGAGCAATTCAAGATGGCCGAGGGCGCGTGCAGGAAATATCTCGAAGCCGGATGGGCGGACAGCAAGAAGGAGCGCCATCTTATGGCGCTGCCGGCCTATGACCAGTGCATCAAGGCCAGCCACGTGTTCAACCTGCTCGACGCGCGCGGCGTGATTTCCGTCACCGAGCGGCAGAGCTACATCCTGCGTGTGCGCGAACTGGCGAAAGCCTGCGGCGAGGCATGGATCGCCACCGAAGCGGGTGGGGCGGGGTAGGTCCGAACATCCGGATCAGGAAAGCGATTTTGACGTGCATGTTTCGATGAGCGAAGAATTGCTCCCCTCCCCCCGCCTTCGGCGGGGAGGGGTCGGGGGTGGGGGGACGATGTCGCGTCGTGCTATCGACCATCGCGTTCCGCGTGCGCGCCGGCTGCGTCGCGACATGACCGATGCTGAGCGGAAGTTGTGGCTCTATCTCCGGCAATCGCCCTTGAGTGATTTCCACTTTCGACGGCAAGCGACGATCGGGCCATACTTTGCCGACTTCGCCTGTCATGCATTGCGCATCGTGATCGAGGTGGACGGCGGCCAGCATTGCGAAGCTGGTTCCGATGCTGTCCGAACAGCCTATCTGGAAGCGCGCGGCTATCGCGTTCTTCGATTCTGGAATAATGACGTTCTCAATAACGCGGAAGGTATTGCTGAGGTTATTTCCTCGGTTATAGCCGAACGTATTCCCCCCACCCCCGACCCCTCCCCGCCGCAGGCGGGGGGAGGGGAGTAGGTTTTATGCCCGATCTTCTCTTTGAATTGTTCTCCGAAGAAATTCCCGCGCGCATGCAGGCAAAGGCGGCGGACGATCTGCGTCGCATGGTGACGGACAAGCTCGTCGCCGAAGGTCTCGTCTATGAAGGCGCGAAGGCGTTCGCGACGCCGCGTCGCCTCGCGCTCACCGTGCACGGTCTGCCCGCGCGACAGCCTGATCTCAAGGAAGAGCGCAAGGGGCCGAAGGTCGGCGCGCCGGATGCCGCCGTACAGGGCTTCCTCAAGGCGACGGGCCTGAAGTCGCTCGACGAAGCAAAAATCCAGAAGGACCCGAAGAAGGGCGACTTCTACATCGCGCTGATCGAAAAGACGGGCCGTCCCGCCATCGAGGTGATCGCGGAAATTTTGCCCGTCATCGTGCGCACTTTCCCGTGGCCGAAGCAGATGCGCTGGGGCGCGGGCTCGGCCACGCGCGGCGCGCTGACATGGGTACGGCCGCTGCATTCGATCGTCGCGACGTTCGGTCTCGAGACCGAGGACCCGGATGTGGTGCAATTCGATGTCGGCGGCATCAAAGCGGGGCAGGTGACGCGCGGCCACAGATTCATGGCGCCCGCCGAATTTTCGGTACGCCGCTTCGAGGATTACGTCGCGAAGCTGGAAGCGGCCAAGGTTGTGCTCGATCCGCAGCGCCGCAAGGACATCATTCTGGCCGACGCCAAGCAACTGGCGTTCGCGCAAGGTCTTGAGCTTGTCGAGGACGAGGCGCTGCTGGACGAAGTGGCGGGTCTGGTCGAGTGGCCGGTCGCGCTGATGGGCTCGTTCGATCAGGAATTCCTGTCGATCCCCGGCGAGGTGATCCGCGCCACCATTCGCAACAATCAAAAGTGCTTCGTGGTGCGCGATCCGAAAACCGGCAAGCTCGCGCCGAAATTCATTCTCGTGTCCAACATCGAGGCCACCGACGGCGGCAAGGCCATCGTCGCGGGCAACGAGCGCGTGATCCGCGCGCGGTTGTCTGACGCGAAGTTCTTCTACGAGACCGATCTCAAGACCAAACTCGAAGCGCGGTTGCCGAAGTTCGACAATATCGTGTTCCACGAAAAGCTCGGCACGCAGGCGGAGCGCATCGCGCGCATCGAGAGTTTGGCTGCGGAGCTTGCCCCTTTGGTTGGCGCCGATGTCGAGAAGACCAAGCGCGCTGCAAAGCTCGCCAAGGCGGATTTGCTCACCGAAGTTGTCGGCGAATTCCCCGAGGTGCAGGGCCTGATGGGCAAGTACTATGCGCTGGCGCAGGGCGAGGATGCCTCTGTCGCGGCCGCTATCGAGGATCACTACAAGCCGCAGGGTCCGAACGACCGCGTGCCCACCGATCCGGTCGCGATTGCGGTGGCGCTTGCCGACAAGATCGACATCCTCACCGGCTTTTGGGCGATCGATGAGAAGCCGACGGGTTCGAAGGACCCATTCGCGCTGCGTCGTGCGGCGTTGGGTGTGATTCGGTTGATAGTAGAAAATATGGTCCGCATGAAAATTGGACCCTCTATTGGTCGAGCGTGCAGAATTCAAGCAGAGCAACTGCTTGATAGCGGTCGCGCTTATTATCTTTTTGAGGATGAGATAGAAGGGGAGTTAGTAAAAGGGTACGTCAGTTATAAAAATGAGCTGGATGATCGAAATGATGAACGGAAGACTTTCTTGGCGATCATATCTGATGAAGGGTGTGATTTAAGTATCGATGGAATCAAATTTTCTAATCGGCAGGGTCTAGATACATTTGGTCTTGACCTCCTCTCCTTCTTCGCCGACCGCCTCAAAGTGCAGTTGCGCGAGCAGGGTGCGCGGCATGATCTGGTTGACGCCGTGTTCGCGCTTGAGGGTCAGGACGATCTCCTGATGGTCGTGCGACGCGTCGAGGCGCTCGGCAAATTCCTTGACACCGATGACGGCAAGAACCTGCTCGCAGGCACGAAGCGCGCGTCGAATATCCTTGCCATCGAAGAGAAGAAGGACAAGCGCAGCTTCACCGGCGCGCCGGAGGCTTCGCTCTACAGGCTTGATGAAGAAAAGAATCTCGCACGCGCCATTGAACAGGTGAAGGCCGAGGCGAGTGCCGCCGTGGCGAAGGAGGATTTCGCGGCCGCGATGGGCGCGCTCGCAAAACTGCGACCCGTCGTCGATGCGTTCTTTGATAAAGTGAAGGTCAACGACGACGACAAGGCGGTGCGCGAGAATCGTCTCAAGCTGCTGGCCGAAATTCGCGAGGCGACGCGCGCGGTCGCGGACTTCTCGAAGATTCAGGATTGAGACTTTCGTCATTGCGAGCGAAGCGAAGCAATCCAGCATCTGAACGAAAACTGGATTGCTTCGTCGCTACGCTCCTCGCAATGACGGTTGAACGACTCCAGGGGCCGCTCAACCATTCCCGTTACTCGATCACCTGAATGACCCGGCGAGTCTGCGGATCGACAAGCACATAGTTGTCGTTGACGCGGCTGTAGCGGTAACGATGCGCGCCGTACCGCTGCGGCACGTCGTAATAGGTCACGCCCATCTCCGGCAGCGTCACGCCGACCATCACCTGACCCGGCACCGTGTAGTTCGGCACATTCTCCTGCACGACATATTCGCGGAAGCGCGGTTGCAGATCGGGGGCGATACCACCGTCATCCACGACCATGCCGGTGGTCGCGCCGTCACGCACGATGATGCCCTGTGCCTGCGCGGCGGCCGGTACCGCGATGGCGGCGGCCAGAGCCGCAAGAACGAGTGCTGACTTTCGCATGATCCGTCTCCTGTCAAAACGAAGGCCGCACGAAGCGGCCGATGCCAGACAATCCCCGGCGGAGACGGGTGTTCCTGCACCAGTCGTGGTTTCATTGGGGCCTTTTTGTGCGGGCAGGGAACCGATCCGCTTTCAGAATCGTCTTTGATCGTCTATCGCGCTCATGCAGTGCGGTTCGTGACGATTCCCGCTCACTCTCAGGAGACGATGCAATGACGATTTCAGGAATTGCCCACCTTCAGCCGATTGTCGCGCTTATCGCCGGCATTCTGATTCTCATCATGCCGCGCCTTTTGAATTTCATCGTGGCGATCTACCTGATTTTCGTCGGGATCGTGGGGCTGGGCATCATTCACTGAGTTCGCGGTTCGGGTTCTAAAGTCCGCTTGAAGGGCTCGCGGGGCATCCGAACCGTCCCTAGCCGAAAGTCGGTATTCCGGCACCCAGCTATGCGTCAGGCGCGCCTTGCATCACGCCTTGAAACCGTGGTGTAACGCGCCTGCTTTCCAATTCCATCCAGCGACTGGCGGTCATGGCAAAAGCTCTCTCTAGGGTCAAAAAATCATCTGCAAAAGCAAAGTCCTCAGTAAAGCGCGCGACATCCTCTCCGGCGCGTAAGAAAGTCGGAAAGGCGCCGCCGCGACCGGCCCCCAAAAAGGCGGCTGCCAAAGCCAAGGCCGCGAAGGGCTCGGCCAAGACTCTGAAGACCCTGAAATCCTCTTCTGCCAAGCGTCCGGCGGCCACAACGGCAAGAGCCGGAAAATGGGTCTACCTGTTCGGCGACGGCAAGGCCGAGGGCAAGGCCGGGATGCGCGACCTGCTCGGCGGCAAGGGCGCGAACCTCGCCGAGATGTCCAATCTCGGTCTCCCGGTACCTCCGGGCTTCACCATCCCGACCGCGGTCTGCACCTACTTCTACGCCAACAACAAGAGCTATCCGAAGGAGCTGAAGGCGCAGGTCGAAAAGGCGCTGGAAACCGTCGGCAAGATCGTCGGGAAGAAGTTCGGCGACGCCAGGAACCCGCTTCTGGTCTCGGTGCGCTCGGGCGCGCGGGCCTCGATGCCGGGCATGATGGACACCGTCCTCAACCTCGGCCTCAACGACACCACGGTCGAGGCGCTGGCGAAGAACTCGAACGATCGCCGCTTTGCCTATGACAGCTATCGCCGCTTCATCACCATGTACTCGAACGTGGTGCTCGGCTTCGAGCATCATCATTTCGAGGACGTGCTCGACAGCTACAAGGACGGCAAGGGTTATTCCCTCGACACCGACCTGAATGCCGACGACTGGCAGGTCATCGTCGGGCGCTACAAGGAGACCATCGCGCGCGAGACCGGGAAGGACTTCCCGCAGGATCCGCACGAGCAGCTCTGGGGCGCGATCGGCGCGGTGTTCGGCTCGTGGATGACGGCGCGCGCTGTCACCTATCGCCGCCTGCACGACATTCCGGAATCGTGGGGCACCGCCGTCAACGTGCAGTCGATGGTGTTCGGCAACATGGGCGACACCTCGGCGACGGGCGTGGCGTTCACGCGCAATCCCTCGACCGGCGAGCGCAAGCTCTACGGCGAATTCCTCATCAACGCGCAGGGCGAGGACGTCGTCGCGGGCATCCGCACGCCGCAGGAAATCACCGAGTCCGCACGCAAGGAATCGGGCTCCGACAAGCCGTCGATGGAGTCCGAAATGCCGGATGCCTTCGCGGAGCTGACGCGCATCTACCAGAAGCTCGAGAAGCACTACCGCGACATGCAGGACATGGAGTTCACGGTTGAGCAGGGCAAGCTGTGGATGTTGCAGACTCGCAACGGCAAGCGCACCACCAAGGCGGCGCTGCGCATCGCGGTCGAACTCGCCAATGAAGGCCTGATCTCGAAGAAGGACGCGGTGGCCCGTATCGAGCCTGCCTCGCTCGACCAATTGCTGCATCCGACCATCGATCCCGCCGCCAAGCGCGATGTGGTGGCGACCGGCCTTCCGGCGTCGCCCGGTGCCGCGTCCGGCGAGATCGTGTTCTCCTCGGACGAGGCCGCCAAGCTGCACGCCGACGGCCGCAAGGTCGTGCTGGTGCGCGTCGAGACCTCGCCGGAGGACATTCACGGCATGCACGCCTCCGAGGGCATCCTCACCACGCGCGGCGGCATGACGTCGCACGCCGCCGTTGTCGCGCGCGGCATGGGCAAGCCCTGCGTCTCCGGCGCGGGCAGCATTCGCGTCGATTACGGCCGCGGCACGATGTCGATCGGCGACCGCACCTTCAAGGCGGGCGACATCATCACCATCGATGGTTCGCTCGGTCAGGTGCTCGCCGGCCGGATGCCGATGATCGAGCCGGAACTGTCCGGCGAGTTCGGCACGCTGATGGGCTGGGCCGATCAGTTCCGCAAGCTCAAGATCCGCGCCAACGCCGACACCCCGGCGGACGCGCGCACCGCGCTCAAGTTCGGCACCGAAGGCATCGGCCTGTGCCGCACCGAGCACATGTTCTTCGAGGAAACGCGCATCCGCGCGGTTCGCGAGATGATCGTGGCCGAGGACGAGCAGGCCCGCCGCGCGGCGCTTGCCAAACTTCTGCCGATGCAGCGCGCCGACTTCGTCGAACTGTTCGAGATCATGAAGGGCCTGCCCGTCACGATCCGGCTGCTCGATCCGCCGCTGCACGAATTCCTGCCGCACACGCAGGCCGAGATCGAGGAAGTGGCGCGCGTTCTCAACACCGATCCGCGCAAGATCGCGGATCGCGTGCGGGAGCTTGCCGAATTCAACCCGATGCTCGGCTTCCGTGGCTGCCGTTTGGCGATCGCCTATCCGGAGATCGCTGAGATGCAGGCCCGCGCCATCTTCGAAGCTGCGGTCGAGGCCGCCAAGCGCACCGGCAAGCCGCCGGTGATCGAGGTGATGGTGCCGCTGATCGCGACCCGCGCGGAATTCGACATCGTGCGTGAGCGCATCGACGCGATGGCGGAAGCGGTGAAGAAGGAAACAGGCGGCAAGCTGACCTATCAGGTCGGCACCATGATCGAACTGCCGCGCGCCTGTCTCAAGGCGGACGACATCGCCAAAACGGCGGAGTTCTTCTCCTTCGGCACCAATGACCTCACGCAGACGAGCTTCGGCATCAGCCGCGACGACGCCGCCTCGTTCCTCGGGCCGTATGTCGCCAAGGGCATCCTTGAGACCGACCCCTTCATCTCGCTCGACAGCGATGGCGTCGGCGAACTGGTGCGGATCGGCGCGCAGCGCGGCCGCAAGGTGCGCGCGAACCTGAAGATGGGCATTTGCGGCGAGCATGGCGGCGATCCGGCATCGGTCGCGTTCTGCCATGAGGTCGGGCTGGATTACGTGTCCTGCTCGCCTTACCGCGTGCCGATTGCGCGGCTGGCGGCGGCGCAGGCCGCCCTCGGCAAGACCGCAGCGGGACAGGCCTGATCGCAGATCTGGCCTGAGTGAGCCGTTCCACGATTTTCAGGCCGTGCCTTCGTCATGAAGGTGCGGCCTGAAGTTTTTCGTGCGTTGACTGATTTTTTACCACACTGTGAAAACCGCCATTTACCAAGCATTGCGGCGTGATCGCTGAAATCGCGCGATATTATTGCGTGTGGCGCGCCTGCACGGCGATTAACCCAGCGGCAACTTTAATTCGATAACACCAAAAACGATCAAATTGCACTGAATGTGCGAGGAGATCGCGTGTGTGTAGTGTTGTTGCGTGAGCGTAATGATGGTTATGTTGCGTGACAGGCTGAAGGGCGCAAATTTTGCGCCCTTCAGTTTTGTTCTCTGCCTTCTTGCGATGACGCCGACCGAAATCGGCTATCAGGACATCGCCTCGCAGCTCGCTCATCAGGCGGGCGTCGCGCAGCGTTGGCAGCAGCATCTGTTCGCGACCCCGCGCAATGCGCTCCGCATCGCTTCCTTCAATTTCGTCCGCCCGATCGGCACCGATGTGCCCGATGCAGCGTCGGTGACGCTGGTGAGCCTTGGCGGACGCAATTCGGATATCACCGGCTCGCTCGGTGGCGGCAATCCGTTCGCTCCGGCGGTTCGCCCGTTGCAGGCTTCCGATTATCCGGTGGTGATGCGTGCCGCGAAGGGCGATCGCCTGCCGATGGCGGTGCCGCCCGCGCATTCCGTCTCGCCCGCGTCGCAGAATGTTCCGGCTGAAGATGCGAAAGCCGCTGTCGGGAACACGGCCGCAAGCGAGCCGCTCGATCAGGAATTGCAGGAAGCGCTGAATTCGCCGCGCCTGCCGCAATACGATGCGCCCAAAACCGATGACGGCGTGCTTGACGACAGCGCGTTGGCCGCGCTCCACGCGACGTCCAGCCATGCGGTCGCGCCGCGCGATCCCTTCACGGTCAAGACCGCGAGCCTGTTTTTCGGCAGCACCGCTCTCGGCGACACTGGCGAAACGCTGGAGCGCTGGCAGCCCGGCGAGGAGCCTGTCGTGATCCTGCCGAGCGGCGATCCGGACCTGAAGCAGCATGTTTCGCTGTCGCCGAATGCCGATCCGTCGGCGGGCGGCGAATCGATCGCGCCCAAGGGCGAGGTCAACACGGAATCTCCCGCGCAGCGCCTTCATCTCGATGCGCATGCGCGCGCCAAGGGCGAGAAGTGCCTTGCGGAAGCGGTGTATTTCGAGGCGCGGGGCGAAGCCGTGCGCGGCCAGATCGCGGTGGCGCAGGTGGTGATGAACCGCGTGTTCTCAGGCTTCTATCCGACAACGATCTGCGGCGTGGTCTATCAGAACAAGGGGCGGCATCTGGCCTGCCAGTTCACCTTCGCCTGCGACAATGTCCGCGATGTCATCAACGAGCCGGACATGTGGGAGCGGGCGAAGCGGATCGCCAAGGCGACGCTGGACGGCAAGCTGTGGCTGCCGGAAGTGGGCAAGTCCACGCATTATCACGCCTACTGGGTGCGCCCGTCATGGGTGCATGAGATGAAGAAGATGTATCGCTTCGGCGTCCATACCTTCTACAGGCCGAAGGCGTGGGGCGACGGCAAGGATGCGCCGAGCTGGGGCAATGCCGCGCAGACCGCGGAGATTTCCAAGGAACTGGTCGCGGAAGCAAAAAGCTCGGCTGAACTGGAAGCGAAGCGATAAGACGCCGCGCTTACACTTCAATATCCAGCGCGACGTCGAAATTCGGAGCCGAGTGGGTCAGCGCGCCGGATGAGACGTAGTCCACACCCGTTTTTGCGATCTCCGCGATGCGGTCCACGGTGACGCCGCCCGAGACTTCCAGCACCACGCGGCCGGATGCGATCTTGACCGCCTCGCGCAGCGTCGGGATGTCCATGTTGTCGAGCAACACGACATCGGCCAATCCGGTGTCGAGCACTTCGCGCAACTGATCGAGCGTGTCGACCTCGATCTCCACCTTGACGAGATGTCCCGCGACTGTCCGCGCCCGTTTCAGAACAGCCGCAACACCGCCCGCCACCGCGATGTGGTTGTCCTTGATGAGGATGGCATCGTCCAGCCCGAAGCGGTGGTTGAAGCCGCCGCCGCAGCGCACGGCGTATTTCTCCAGCGCGCGCAGGCCCGGCGTGGTCTTGCGGGTGCAGCAGATGCGCAGTTTGGTGCCTGCGGTCTGTTTCACATAGCTCGCCGTCAGCGTGGCGATGCCGGACAGACGCCCGGCGAAATTGAGCGCGACGCGCTCCGCCGCGAGCACGGCGCGGGCAGGGCCGGTGATCGTCAGCAGCGATTTGCCCTTCGCGACGGTCTCGCCGTCGCGGGCGTGGGCTTCGATCCTGATCTCCGGCGCAAGCTGCCGGAATGCCTCGATCGCGAGCGGCAGGCCCGCGATCACGCCGGGCTGCCGCGCGACCATGACCGCGCGGGCAGGGGTTGCTTCCGGAATGGTGGCGATGGAGGTGATGTCGCCGGCGCGGCCGAGGTCTTCCGCGAGCGCGTGCCGCACGGCGTCCGCGATGGTCGGCAGCGCCAGAAAGCCATCCGGGTAAAGCAGCGAGGCGGGGGACGTTGTTGCCGTCATGCCAGGCTCCCGATCACCTCGGCGAGCAAAGGCGCGCGCACCAAATCTGCCGCGACGTGCCGCGCGGCGGAGAGAGTCGTCATGGTGCGGCGGGCAAAATCGGAATTGGCCTTCGGAAAATCGGAGCGGAAATGCGCGCCACGGCTTTCCTCGCGGACATAGGCGCTGGTCGCGACGAGGAATGCCGTCGTCGCCATGTTGCGCAGCGCAATGCTTTCCGAGGCAGCTTTGATTTCGTCAAAGATGCGGATGGCCTTCGCGAGGCCATCGGCGTCGCGGATGACGCCGACATGGGCGCTCATGGTCTCGCGCAGTCTGGCCTCAAGGCTTTTTTCCGGCGCGGCCGAGTGTTCATTCGCGGCGGATGCGATGGGGTCCGGCGCCTGCCAGTGCAGGCGGCGGATATCGTCGGCGATGCGCGCGGCATAGACCACGGCTTCGAGCAGCGAGTTGGAGGCGAGGCGATTGGCGCCGTGCGCGCCGGTGGACGACACTTCGCCCGCGGCCCACAGGCCGACGATGGAGGAACGTCCGCGCCCGTCCACCGCGATGCCGCCCATGTGGTAATGCGCGGCGGGCGCGATCGGGATCGGCTGAGTGGCCGGATCGATGCCGCCCGCGAGGCAGCTTTCATAGACAGTCGGGAATTTTTGCGCGAACGCCGCGCCGACAGCCTTGGTGGCGTCGAGGAACGCTCCGCGCCCGGCGGCGATCTCCGCGAACACGCCGCGCGCGACGATGTCGCGCGGCGCAAGCTCGGCGAGAGGATCGATCTTGAGCATGAAACGCTCGCCGTCGCCGTTGATGAGCGTGGCGCCTTCGCCGCGCAGCGCTTCGGTCGCGAGAGGGGCGGGATCCTTGCCGATCATCACGGCGGTTGGATGAAACTGCACGAACTCCGGATCGGCGATCACGGCTCCCGCGCGGGCGGCGATGGCAAGGCCGCCGCCATAGGATTCGGCGGGGTTGGTGGTGACGGCATAGAGATGGCCGATGCCGCCGGTCGCGAGCACCACGGCGCGCGCGGGCAGCGCGAGCGTCTCTCCATTGGCGGTGCTGCGCAGCCGCAGTCCCGTCACCGCGCCACTCGCGACCAGCAGTTCCTCAGCGCTGTAGCCTTCGATCACCTTGATCGAGGGTGTCTTGCGCACGGCGTCGATCAACGCGGTGACGATGGCCTTGCCTGCGCGGTCGCCCTGAACGTGGACGATGCGGCGCGCGGAGTGCGCGGCCTCGCGGCCGACCGCGAGCCTGCCTTCAAGATCGCGGTCGAACGGCACGCCGTAGCGCAGAAGATCGTCGATGCGTTCGGCTGCTTCACCGGCGAGCCGATACGCCACGGTTTCATCGACGATGCCGCCGCCCACCGCGATGGTGTCGCGCGCGTGCGCTTCAGGCGTGTCGCCTTCGCCCACGGCCGCGGCGATGCCGCCCTGCGCCCAGACGCTGGACGCGCCTTCGCCGAGCGAGGCTGCGGAGATGACGGTGACGGGGCGCGGCGCGAGTTTCAGTGCGCAGAACAGGCCCGCAAGCCCCGCGCCGACGATGACGACATGGTCGGGCGACTGCACCCGAGCGGCTTCCTTGTGGCTCATGCCGTTTGCCTTTGATGCGCCGGCCGGCGGTCCATAAGGCCGCCGGCTGTCCGGCTTTTGGTCAGTTCTTCAGATTCACCATCCGCTCCACCGAGCGGCGGGCCTTGTCCGCGATCATCGGGTCGATCACGATTTCCTCGCGCATGTACAACAGGCTGTCGAGGATCTTCGGCAGCGTGATGCGCTTCATGTGCGGGCACAGATTGCACGGCTTGACGAAGTTGATCTCCGGCAATTCGGCCTGCACGTTGTCGGCCATCGAGCATTCGGTGACCATGACGACGCGCTTGGGCTTGTTGTTGCGAACCCAGTCGATCATGTGCGCGGTCGAGCCGGTGAAGTCCGCTTCATTGATGACGTCAGGCGGGCACTCCGGATGCGCGATGATCTGCACGTCCGGGTCGGCCGCGCGATAGCTGCGCAGTTCGTCGCCGGTGAAGCGCTCGTGCACCTCGCACGCGCCCTTCCAGGCGATGATCTTCACCTTGGTCTTGGTGGCGACGTACTTCGCCAGATACTGGTCCGGAAGCATGATGACGGTGTCGCTGCCGAGGCTCTCGACAACCTGAACGGCGTTCGAGGAGGTGCAGCAGATATCGACCTCCGCCTTCACATCGGCGGAGGTGTTGACGTAGGCGACCACCGGCACGCCGGGGAAGCGTTCGCGCAACAGCCGCACGTCCTCGCCGGTGATCGAGGAGGCAAGCGAGCAGCCCGCGCGCGAATCCGGGATCAGTACGGTCTTCGACGGATTCAGGATCTTCGAGGTCTCGGCCATGAAGTGCACGCCGCACTGGACGATGACATCGGCTTTCACCTTGGTCGCCTCGATGGCGAGCTTGAGCGAATCGCCGCCGACGTCGCCGACGCAATGGAAGATTTCCGGCGTCTGGTAGTTGTGCGCGAGGATCACGGCATTGCGCTCGCGCTTGAGGTCGTTGATCGCCTTGATGTAGGGCGCCATGAACGGCCACTCGACCGGCGGGATGACTTCCTTGACGCGCTCATAGAGATGCGCGGTCGCGCGCTCGATCTCGGGCGTCCATTCCAGCGAAGGGGACGGCAGCGAGGAAAACCTTTCGCGCGACGGGCAGCGAGCCGCCACGGGGGTGTGGGGGGCGGCGGGAGCGCCGAAATCTTCGGGGCCGAACAGTCCAGTCAGCGGCATTTTTCCCTCCAATATGCTCTATGTGAGCATATATGGTGTCTGAGAAAACCGGCGACAGCCGGTGCGTTGCTCCACCTGAACTTTCGCCGGTATGGCGATCAGTTATTCTCAACTGGAGCAAAACAAATATAACAGGTCTTTGACGCTCTCGCCAGAGCTTCCATTAAATTTATTGGGAGCGGAATAGGAGGGCTGCTGCATAACACCATCGTCGATTTGACGGCTTCTCCCTCGCCACTACTGTTCGCCTGCACGAACAAGGGAGTGAGTTGTGGGAACGTTCAAAGCCATCCGCATCGACAAGGCCGAAAAGGGCACCGTCGCGGCGCTGACGCAGTTCGACGAAAGCGAGTGGATGGAGGGCGATGTCGTCGTCGCCGTCGAATGGTCGACCCTCAATTACAAGGACGGCCTTGCGCTCACCGGCAAGGGACCGGTGGTGCGGCGCTTTCCGATGATCGCAGGCATCGACTTCGCGGGCACCGTGATCTCGTCGGAGCATCCGAAGTGGAAGGCGGGCGACAAGGTGATCGGCACCGGCTGGGGCATGGGCGAAACCCACCTCGGGGCCTATGCCGAGAAAACCCGCGTCAAGGGCGACTGGCTGGTGCGTTTGCCCGAGGGCATGAGCGCGCGCGAGGCGATGGCCATCGGCACGGCTGGCTTCACCGCCATGCTGTCGGTGCTGGCGCTGGAAAAGCACGGCATCACCCCGAAGGACGGCGCGGCGATCGTCACCGGCGCTGTCGGCGGCGTCGGCTCGGTCGCGGTGAGCCTGCTGGCGAAGGCCGGCTATCACGTCATCGCCTCCACCGGCCGCGCCAGCGAAAGCGGCTACCTCAAGGATCTCGGTGCGGCCGAGATTATCGGCCGCGACGAACTCTCCGGACCCGCCAAGCCGCTCGCCAAGGAGCGCTGGGCGGCGGGCGTGGACAGCGTCGGCTCGACGACTCTCGCCAACGTGCTGTCGATGACCAGGGCCCATGGCGCCATCGCCGCCTGCGGGCTCGCGGCGGGCATGGACCTGCCTGCCACGGTTGCGCCCTTCATTTTGCGCGGGGTGTGCCTTTTGGGTATCGACTCGGTGATGTGCCCGCTGCCGCTGCGGGAGACTGCCTGGGCGCGGCTGGCGAAGGATCTGGATAAGGCAAAACTTGCTGAAATAACTCGCGAAATTACGCTCGACGAGGTGATTGCCGCCGGTTCCGACATCCTCGCGGGCAAGGTTCGCGGCCGGGTGGTGGTGAAAATAGCCTGAGGATGTTCAGGCTTTGCAAACCATAGTGCTCCATTGTTGCCATGGTTGATATGGTAATCAGGGACTTAAGATCGGCGTCTGTCGCGGTCTCATCCCGAATGTCACGAGTTGGAGTGGTTCGCATGTTCGCGCGATTGGCTTTTGGTGTTGCGCTTGCCGGGTGCGCCGTCGCGCCGGCTTTCGCCGAGCAGATGGACGCCAGTCAGGCGCGCAAGTTCGTCGCCAACAAGCTGTTCTCCTTCACCTGCTTCGACGGCACCAAGGGCGCCGGGCGGATCTATGAAGACGGCTCCGCGGCGGGATCGGTCCAGTTCGGCGGTTCGGGTCCGCTGCGCCATATGCGGTTGCCGAGCAACACGCTTCAGGTTCGCTCAAATGCGGTCTGCGCCTCGATCAAGGGCATGCCGTTCGAGCCGTGCTTCAACCTGAATAAGTACGACGAAGTCAGCTTCCGTGGTTCGGTGTCCGGACTCGGATTCGCTTATTGCGATTTCCATCGTCAGGGCAACGTCCGTACCTTCCTGACGCGGATGATCCGCAAGCCGCGCGCGCTGCATCCGCCGCACAAGACGGAAGCAAGCGCCGAGGTGCGTTCCGAGCCGGTGGCGGAATTGCGCCGGACCAAGGCCGACTAGGTTTCAGCATCTGAATCGAACCGGGACTTCTTATCCCGTCCCTCCCGCGCAGGCGGGAATCCCCGCTTGCGCGGGGACGCATAGGGTCGTCATCCCTCAATCGTGCGAGATGTGGTGCTTGCGAATGCGCCGTACGATCGCCCAGATGGTCAGTGCCGCGACCGGGATGAAGCCTGCGATCATGTAGGCCGGCTCGATGTGGATGTAGCCGGTTTCGTGGGCCGCTTTGGCGACGTAACCGAACAGACTGACCACATAATAGGTAATCGCCGCGACCGACAGTCCTTCGACCGTGGTCTGCAACCGAAGCTGCATCCGCGTGCGCTCGTTCATCGATTTCAGCAGTTCCTGATTCTGCTTTTCCAGTTCGACATTGACGCGGGTGCGCAACAGGTCGGCGGCGCGTGACAGCTTCAGCGACAGTTCGCTCTGCCGCGCCTCGGTGGTGATGCAGGTGCGGATCGCGGGGGCCATTCGCCGCGCGAGGAACGAGGTCCATGTCGGCAGGCCGCCCATCTTGCGCTCGCCGATGGTTTCCAGCCGCTGATGGACGATCTCGTCATAGGCGCGGGTCGCGCCGAAACGGAACACGCTGGCGGCGGCGCCGGCCTCGAGGTCGGCGGCGAGGGCAGCGAGTTCGTCGAGGAGCTGGCGGTTGCTGCCGAGGTCGTTGGCCTCGCGCATCTTCTGCGTCACTTCGGCGAGCTTGTGTTCGATCCGGCTGATCGAGGGCGACAGCCGCTGGGCTTCGGGCAGGCCGAGCAGCGCCAGAGTCCGGTAGGTCTCGATCTCAAGCACGCGCTGTACGAGGGCACCGGCCCGGTCGCTCGCAAGGCCGTTGTCGGTGATGAGGATGCGGACGAAGCCCGAAGGATCGAGCCGGAAGTCGGTCGCATAGGACGCGCTGCCGTCGGAATTCTCGGCGCTCGCAAGGCTCGCGCGATCGAAAATCTCCTCAATGGACAGATGGTTCGGGTCCTTCCGCAGGATGTGCAGATCAATCGCGACCAGCAGCGGGCCGGGCTGGGGAATGGCGCGGGTCTGCGGTTCCAGCACCGCGACGCCCGGCGTGAACGGCGCGTCGCTCGCTGCGGCGGGCATTTCCCAGGTGTAGGTGGTGAATTCGGAATGCTGCTCCCAGCGCAGTACCGTTGAGCCGAGAGCGACACGGTAATGCTTTTCCGAAGGCAGGGGCCCGGCGATGCCGCGCGTGGTGCAGAACGCGAAAAGGTTGACCCGGTCGGTCTGCGCCGCGGCTTCGTTGGTGTGGAAGGCGAAGTGCAGAATGCGCCGGGGTACCGCGAGGGCGGTGAAGGGGCGCGCGTGCAGCTCGTTAAGGATCGCCGCGCGCAGCCGGTGCGGCATCAGTGGGGGAAGCGTGGCCGGTTCGTTTGACGGTTCGGCAGTCGTATCATTGTGATTCAAAGGCTTAAATCCTGAAAATCCATCCGGGACGGCAATACCTGAAACGGGTGGCTTTTTCAGGCGGCTTTGGCGCTGTGTAAAGTCTTTTCGTGAAACTGGTTAGCGCCGGGCGGATGCGAGAATAAAATTATCTCCGCGCGCGCACCCGCAGGCCCGGAGCGGGGCGCTCCTGCAAGACCTCGCGGCGAAAACGAAACAGGGCGGCGGGCCGTCCGCCCGTCCGCGTGGACATTTCCCCCGTCGGCTCGGTCAGCGCGCCCGCTTCGACGAGGCGCCGGAAATTCTGTTTGTGCAGATGGCGGCCGGAGATCGCTTCCACGGTGTGCTGCAATTCCGTCAGGGTGAATTCCGGCGGCAGCAGCTCGAACACCACGGGGCGGTATTTCAGCTTGGAGCGCAGCCGCGCGATGGCGGTCGCCAGAATGCGGCGGTGGTCGAAGCGCATCGCGACGCCGAGCGCGGGCAGCGACTTGCGCGCGAGTGCCGCCGAACGCCCATCGCGTTTGGCTTCCTCGACGAGACCCGCCTCATAGAGAAGTTCGTAGCGGTCGAGGACATGCTCCTCGTCCCAATGGGTGCCTTCGGCGCCAAAGTAAAGCCGCACGCGATCGGCGCGGCCAAGCGCCCGGCTGGCGTTACGCGCATTCGATGCTTCCGCCCACGCTTGCAGGGCGGGAAGAATGTCCCGGTCGATCATCGCGGGCTTGGCCACGCGCCAGTCTTCCCAGGGGAAGTAGCGGTACCACGGCTCGAATGCCGCGCCCTCGACCTTGGGAGAGGATTCCCCATCGGCGCTGCGCGTCAGCGCAAGATAGCCGATGGAGGCGACGTGAACGCCGGTGTGGTCGAGTGTTGCGTGGCGGCCCCGGTCGCCGAAGGTGTAGAGCTGCTCGACATAGCCGAGTTGCAGGCCGGTCTGTTCGGCGACCCATGCACGCAGGCCGATTTCAAAAGTGCGATGGCTCACCGCGTCGAACGGGCCGAACGGCAGTCCTGCGAGTTCATCCTGCCCGCTGCCCGGTGCGGTGAGGATCAGTGGCTCGTTGTCGTTGATCGACACGATGGCGGCGGTGAGGCCGATCTCGATAGGGGTCAGCGACTTCTCTGCCATCGCCTCACTCGAGATGGATCTGGAACGGACGGCCTTCGAGCACGGCGGCCCCCGGACCCATGTGTTCGACCGCACGGATCATGCGGCCGTCGCGGCCGAGTGCGCGATCGGCCAGTTGTACGATCAGCCTGTTCGGGCTGGCGCTCGGAGAGGCCGCGCGCATGGCGCTCGCGATGTCGTTTTCGTCGCGATCGGGATTGAGCGCGCAGACCGCCATGAACGCCGTCGCCGTGGAGCGGCTGATTCCGGCGAAGCAATGGACCACGAGCGGCGCGCGGCGGTCCCAGCGCCGGATGAAATCGAGCGTGGTGTCGATATGCGCGGCGGCGGGAGCCGTGAAGCCGTTGGCGATTTCGGTGATGTCGTCCATCGAGACGCGCAGATGGTTGGCATCGAGAACGGAAGCAGGTGTTTGCGCCTTCTCCACCTTGCCCATCACCGTGATGATGTGGCTCGCGCCGATGGCGGCGACGGTCGGATGAAGTTCGGCAAGCGAGCAGACGTGGATCATCATGGCCTCTGACTATGCCCTCTATACGTCAGGGCGCAGCGCCGTGAAAGCGCGTAAAAACTGGAATAGTCACGCTATCAGCGACTGGCAGCGGGCGAGGAACTGCCGTTCTGCCTTGGTGGCGGACCACGGTGTGAGATAAGTCTCGACGGTCGCCGGATTGAGCTTGGGATCGCGGCCGAACAGGCGCCTCGCCTCCGCCTGGCTGAAACCGGCAAGATGTGTCGCCTCCAGGTAAGCCGCGCCCATGTCGGCGGCCTTGATCAGGGCTTCGATATCGGCGGGCAGCGCGGCGGGCAGGCCGAAATGCAGATGGATCGCCGCGAGCAGCCGTTTCTCCACCGCCTTGTAGGACCCGCCGATCACCGCCTTGAACGGCGAGATCATGTCGCCGATCACGTATTCGGGCGCGTCGTGCAACATTGCCGCGAGCCGCACGCGGCGGTCGATGCGCGGCGCGCGCGTGCGCAGCACTTCCTCGACCAGCAGCGTGTGCTGCGCGACGGAGAAAATATGTGCGCCGTGGGTCTGCCCGTTCCAGCGCGCGACGCGGGCAAGCCCGTGCGCGATGTCGGCGACTTCGACATCCAGGGGCGACGGATCGAGCAGGTCGAGCCGCCGTCCCGACAGCATGCGCTGCCACGCGCGGGCGGCCTTCTTCGGAGGCGTGTGTTTCGCGGTCATCTGGTCTTGCGCGCGCGTTTGGGTTTGCCGCAGGTGGCGTGGCAATGGCAGGTGACCATGTGATCGTTGACCATGCCGGTTGCCTGCATGAAGGCATAGACGATGGTGGGGCCGACGAACTTGAAGCCGCGCTTCACAAGCTCCTTCGACATCGCGATCGATTCCGGCGTCGATACCGGCACCTGACTCTTGCTGCGGAAGCGGTTCACCTTCGGCGCGCCGCCGACAAAGCTCCACAACAGTTTCGAAAAGCCGGGGCCTTCCTTCATGATGACGAGGTAGGCCTGCGCGCTTTTCACCGCGCCCTCGATCTTGGCACGGTTGCGCACGATACCGGCATCGCTCATCAGCGCGGCGATTTTTTTCGCGTCATAGCGCGCGATCTTCGCCGGGTCGAAATCGTCGAAGGCTTTGCGGAAATTGTCGCGCTTGCGCAGGATGGTGATCCACGACAGCCCCGCCTGAAAGCCATCGAGGATCAGTTTCTCGAACAGCGCGCGGTCGTCATATTCCGGCACGCCCCATTCCTCGTCGTGATAGGCGACGTAGAGCGGGTCCTCGCCCGGCCACGCGCAACGCAAAACCTTTGCTGCCTTTGCTGGCGCGGCGCTCATGCGGATGCCTTCTTCGGCGGCACGATGTCCTGCGGAACGATGAAGGACAATGCGTGCCCGTCCGCGACAACCGGCGTGCCTGCCTCCACGGCATCCGCGACGCGGTCGATCCGCAACAAGGCCAGTCCGCGATCGCCCGCCGACGAGCCGAGCGTGCCGAGCGTCTTGTCGCCCGCCGTCACCGGCGTTCCCGCCGCGATGGCATCGCCAAGGCCGATGCGAACGATGCGGGTGCGCGCGGTGCCGCGATGCTGCATGCGGGAGACGACTTCCTGGCCGATGTAGCAGCCCTTGTCGAAATCGACGCCGTGCAGTCGGTCCATGTTGGTATCGTGCGGGAAGGCGTCGTTGTAGCTGAAGTCGATGCCGCCGCGCGGCGCGCCGCAGCGGATGCGATGCGCGTCGTAGTCGCTTTCATCGACCATTTCCGCGCCGATGGCGGCGGCGGCTTTGTTCGCCAGTTCAGCAGGCACCAGCACGCGCCAGCCGAGAGACTCATCGCGCGGATCGGCGAAAGCGAGATCGGGCGTCATCTGCGGCGTTCCGTCCCAGACGGCGAGCACGCCGAAAGCGTCCGAGAGATTTTCGATCGCGACCTTGGCGCGCAGCTTGTAGATCGACAGGCGCGCGGTGAGCGGTTGCGCCAGCGATTTCGGGCAATCGAGCAGGAAGCCGCCGCCATGGCCTGCCGGTATTTCGGTGACGAGAAAATCGGCGATGATCTTGCCCTGCGGCGTCAGCAGCGCGCCGAAGCGTCCGAGACCGGGCCGGACCAGATCGATATTGGTGGTGACGAGGCCGTTGAGAAAGTGGCGGGCGTCCTCGCCGCCGACTTTGACCACGCCCCGATCGGTGAGAAATGCGGATTTCATGGGATTCTTGAGTGGCGGATTCGTGATCGAGAGGTTGACCGGCAGAAGTTTTGCGAAGAATCGCGCAACGCCGATATCGCTATGAAACGTAAGGCTGTAAGGTGCGCGCAACAAGCCCCGCGCAGGTTCGCGCGGACCAAATTATGGCACCTCGCAAACCTCATTCGGCATTCAGAATAATGGCTCAGACCTTCGATCTCATCCTCAAATCCGGAACCGTGGTCAATCAGGACGGGGAGGGCGTGCGCAATATCGGCGTCACCGCGGGCAGGATCGCCGCGCTCGACGTGCCGGATAACGCCAGCGCGGGCGAGGTGATCGATTGCAAGGGCCTGCACATCCTGCCCGGCGTGATGGACACGCAGGTGCATTTCCGCGAACCGGGCCTCACGCACAAGGAAGATCTGGAAACCGGCTCGCGCAGCGCGGTGCTGGGCGGCGTCACGGCGGTGTTCGAGATGCCGAACACTAATCCGCTGACCATTACGGAAGAAACCTTCACCGCCAAGATCAAGGCCGCGCATCACCGCATGCATTGCGACTTCGCCTTCTTCATCGGCGGCACGCGCGAGAACTATCGCGAATTGCCCGAACTGGAGCGCGCGCCGGGCTGCTCGGGCGTCAAGGTGTTCATCGGATCATCGACTGGCAGCCTGCTGGTGGAGGATGACGACGGCCTGCGGAAAATTCTCGGCGTGATCCGCCGCCGCGCCGCGTTTCATGCCGAGGACGAGTATCGGCTGAACGAGCGCAAGAATCTGCGCATCGAAGGCGACCCGCGCTCGCATCCGGTGTGGCGCGACGAAACGGCGGCGCTGATCGCGACGCAACGCCTTGTCGGCATCGCGCGCGAATACGGCAAGCGGATTCACGTCCTGCATATTTCGACCAAACAGGAGATCGACTATCTGCGCGACCACAAGGATGTCGCGACCTGCGAGGCGACGCCGCATCACCTCACGCTGGCGGCCCCGGAATGCTACGAGCGGTTAGGGACCCGCGTGCAGATGAATCCGCCGGTGCGCGATGCCAGCCATCGCGAGGCGATCTGGCGCGGCATCTCGCAGGGCATCGTCGATGTGCTCGGCTCCGATCACGCGCCGCATACGCTGGAGGAGAAGTCGAAGACCTATCCGGCGTCGCCCTCGGGCATGACCGGCGTGCAGACGCTGGTGCCGATCATGCTCGATCATGTGAATGCAGGGCGGCTGTCGCTGGCGCGGTTCGTCGATCTGTCGAGCGCGGGACCCGCGCGCATCTTCAACATGGCCTGCAAGGGCCGCATCGCCGCCGGGTACGATGCCGACTTCACTGTGGTCGACATGAAGCGCAGCGAGACGATCCGCAACGCGGACAACGCCTCGCGCGCGGGCTGGACGCCTTATGACGGCGTGAAGGTGAAGGGCTGGCCGGTCGGCACCATCGTGCGCGGGCAGCGGGTGATGTGGCAGGGCGAGGTGGCGACGCCGTCGCAGGGCGAGCCGGTGCGCTTTGTGGAAACGCTGAAGCCGTAGTTATCGTTGTTCCCGCGCAGGCGGAAAACCAGAGCATGATGAGACGAGGTTTGTCCGACGGCGTCATCCTGAGGTGCGAGGGCGTCAGCCCGAGCCTCGAAGGATAAGGCCGTCGCCCTTCGAGGCCATTGCTTCGCAATAGCACCTCAGGGTGACGGTGCTACTGCTTGAACATCACCACCGAGAACTCGCCGCTGCGAATGCGCGCGGGCAGGCCCTCGACGAATTTCGCGACCGCATCTTCGCCATAGGTATTCACGAGTTCGGCGAAGGCCGCGAACAGGCTCGCTTGCGCGAGGCAGTCGCCGTCGATGCCGTCGTGAAGCGCTTCGGCCCACGCCTCGTTCAGATACGTCAGCGCGGCCTGCTTCTGCTCTTGGTCGGGGAGCGGAGCGCGGGAAGGGGCAAGAGGCGAATACGACATGAACGAAGACAATCCGGAATCGGGCGCGAAAGCGCCGTGGCAATGTCCCCGAGCTTTAACATGCAGCGCGGGCCATCCCAGCCAGTTCTTGCGAAAAGGTTAATTTAAAGGGGACGGCTGTCGATAACTTCAGTTCGCGTAGCGCGAGGTCAGGTTCCGGGAAATGTCGGCCCCCTCGATCAGGTACCGGCGGACCACCAGATGGGCGGCCGGGGTGCAGGTCCGGTAGGTCTGCTGGAAACCGTTATAGCCGCGGTTGAAACTCGCGATCATCCGGGTGCGGCGGTCGCCGGATGGCGTCTCGGCTTCGAGCAAGGCCTGCATTTCGGTTCGCCATTTCTGGCCGTCACTGGTTCCGCAGATGCCGCGCAGGTAATGCAGCGCGCCCATGATTTCAGCCAGACGCTGAAGGTCGGCGTCGAACGGCGCGGCCTCGTCCTCCGCGCGGACGGTGGCCGGCAGCAGGATCGAGCAGGTCAGGAGCACGGCGAGGAAATGGCGCAGCATGGCGGCGGTCTTAGCCTTCCCGGCCCAAAGAACGCAACAAGGGAAGCAGGCTGGTTCAGGAAGGAGAGCCTGTGATGGCCTAGACGCCCACGATCCGGCAGGCGTCGGCGATCACCTCGTGCAGCCCCTCCGTGACCGTGAGGCCGCCGGTCTCGCCGGGGTCGAACCAGCGGGCTTCCGCAAGCTCGTCGTTGAGCGCGACCTCGCCGGACACCCAGCGCGCCGCGAACGGCAGGATGATGAAATGCCCGTGCCCGGACTGGGCGTGCAGCATTTCGCGGACCCCGGCCGATCCGGCGATCTCGATCGTCAGCCCGGTTTCCTCGAGGATTTCACGCTTGAGCGCCTCGGCCATGGTTTCGCCGGACTCGATGCGGCCGCCGGGAAAGGTCCAGCGCACGCCCTTGGGGTCGTTGGCCCGGCGTGTCAGGAGGATCTTGCTGTCGCGGAAAATGCCTGCGCTGACCGCGACCTGCGGCCGTGCGGTGATGGGGTCGGTCACGTCTTCAGGATTCCATGATGCTGTCGATGTCGGTTCCGTCCGAGACACCGTGGATCAAAGCGCCGGCCATCGCAAGCAAAGGCTGTATCCAGCCGATGGCCTCGGTTGCGAGTCTGGCGCGGGTCGCATCCTGCGTGGTGCTGCGCATGCCCTGGCTCACGGCCACCAGAATATCCCGCATCGAGCCGATCACCCGGTCGAACTCGGCTTTCAGCGCGACCTCGGACCGTTCGTAGGCCTGGATCGTGAGTTCCCTGGCCTTGAGGTTGGAGCCCTCGAAATGCTCGCGATAGGTCAGGGGCCGCCAGTTCAGGAAATCCTCGGCGCATTCCGGCATGTCCGGGATCATTTCCAGAAGCATGATCGCTTCGTTGAAATGGTTCAGATAGTCGGTCGCGAGTCCTGTGCGCGGATTGATGTTGTTATCCTTCAACAACTGTCGGCGTGCCGCCTGGGCGGCCGCATCCGGCAGGTTCGTCGAGGCTGTGGCTTGGGATAACGCCATCGGGTGCTTTGAGGGGTCACAGGAACGGCTTAGACATTACAGGACGGCAATTAATGATCGGTATCCGGTTATAGGGGCGCGGGATGTGCGGACGATTTACGCTGACCTCGGCTCCGGCGATCCTGTTGCATGCATTCGGCTATGCCGAGCAGCCGAATTTTCCGCCCCGCTACAATATCGCGCCGACGCAGCCGGTGGCGGTGGTGGCCGGTGAGGCGAGCGGCCGGCATTTCCGGCTGATGCGCTGGGGCTTCATCCCGGCATGGGTCAAGGACCCGAAAACATTCTCGCTGGTCATCAATGCCCGTTCCGAAACCGTGCTGGAGAAGCCTGCCTTCCGCAACGCGATCCGGCGGCGGCGCTGCCTGATCCCGGCTGACGGCTATTACGAGTGGCAGGTCAGGGGCAAGCACAAGCAGCCTTTCTTCATTCATCCGCGCGACGGTGCGCCGATGGGACTGGCGGCGGTCGCGGAAACATGGGCCGGTCCCAACGGGGAGGAACTCGACACCGTGGCGATCGTCACGGCAGCGGCGCGGGAGGAGATGGCGCATCTGCATGCGCGGGTGCCGGTGGTGATCGCGCCGCGCGACTATGCCTGCTGGCTGGAGGGCGGTGAGATTGCGACGGCAGAGGCCGTTACTCTTTTGCAGCCGCCGCCTTCGGGCAGCCTCGCGTGGCATCCGGTATCGACTGACGTCAATCGTGTCGCCAACGATCACGCGGGATTGCTATCGCGCATCGAACTCTTTGGTGAGGTCGTGAAGCCGGAGGCATCGCTGCGTCCCTCTCGTCGCGTGTTGGACGAGAGACAGGGCTCGTTGTTCTAGCAGTCCTCACACCACCTTGCCCGGATTGAGGATGTCGAGCGGATCGAGCGTGCGCTTGAGCGCGCGCATCAGGTCGAGCGCCACCGGGTCCTTCACGCGCGGCAGTTCTTCCCGTTTCATCAGGCCGATGCCGTGTTCGGCGGAAATCGAGCCGCCGTGCTGGCGCACGATGGCGTGGACCACATCGTTGACTTCATGCCAGCGCGCGACGAACGCGGCCTTGTCCGCGCCGACCGGCTGGCTGATGTTGTAATGGATGTTGCCGTCGCCGAGATGGCCGAACGCCACCGGCCGCGTGCCGGGAATTAGTTTCGTGACGGCCGCGTCCGCATCGATGAGAAACTGCGGCACGGCGGCCACAGGCACCGAGACATCGTGCTTGATCGAGCCGCCTTCCGGCTTCTGCGCGTGGGAGATCACTTCGCGCAAGGTCCAGAACGCCTGCCGCTGATCGAGATTCGCGGCGATCACGGCGTCATCGACGAGGCCCGCTTCCATCGCGGCTTCGAGCGCGCCTTCGATCAGCGTGCGTCCATCGTCGCGCGGCGACGAGATTTCCATCAGCACGTACCACGGATGCGGTTCCGACAGCGGCGCGCGCAGTCCCGGGCCGTGCTTGAGCGCGAACTGTACCGCGATGTCGGCGATCAGTTCGAAACTGGTAAGCGCGCTGCCCGCATGCGATTGCGACAGCGCCAGAAGTTCGAGCGCGGCCTCGGGCGATGCGAGGCCGACGAACGCGGTTTCAATCGTGCGGGGTTTCGGCATCAGTTTCAGCACGGCGGCGGTGATGATGCCGAGCGTGCCTTCCGCGCCGATGAACAGATTGCGCAGGTCGTAGCCGGTGTTGTCCTTCTTCAGCTTCGACAGGCCGTTGAGAACGCGCCCGTCAGCCAGCACGACTTCAAGCCCGAGCACGAGATCGCGCGCCACCCCATAGGACAGTGCGGCGATGCCGCCCGCGTTGGTGGAGAGATTGCCGCCGATGGTGCAGCTTCCCTCCGAGCCGAGCCACAGCGGGAAGATGCGGTCCGCTTTCTCCGCCGCGACATGCGCGTTGGCGAGGATGACGCCGGATTCGCAGATCATGGTGTTGGAGGACGTGTCGATCTCGCGCACCTTGTCCATCCGGCGTAGCGAAAGAAGAATTTCGCCGTGATGGGGGATCTGCCCGCCCACGAGGCCGGTGTTGCCGCCCTGCGGCACCAGCGGGGTTTTCGTCTCCGTCGCCAGCTTGCAGATCGCGGCGACTTCGTCCGTGGAGCCCGGGCGCAGGATCAGCGGAGAGTGGCCCTGATAAAGACCTCGCTCCTCGACGAGATAGGGCGTTTTCTCGTCGCCATCCATGATGGCGTGCTTGTCGCCGACGATGGCGCGGAAACGCGCCAGCAAATCTGCCGGAAGAGGGGAGGTGCTTGTCATCATGAGGGCCGGTCGGCTGCGGCGCGGCGCAGGCGATCGTTGATCGCTTCACCGAGGCCGTGGGAGGGAATGGGCATGACCGCGATGGTCCGTGTGGCTGTATCGTCCAGCGTTCGCAGATGGCCGAACAGATTGGCCGCCGCCTCGATCAGGTCGCCGCGCGGCGAGAGATTGAGCGTGCGCTCAGGCCGTGCGCCGGGCAGCGCCTCGCCGAAGGCGAGCAGCGCCTCGTCGTTTTTCACGTCCGTCGCGTTCAGCCGGACGGCGGCCTTGGGCGCGTAATGGGATTCCAGCATGCCGGGCGCGAGCGGATTGTCATGCCCCGGCGCGGTTTCGATTCGTCCAAGCGAGATACCCAGCACACCCTCGATCTCATCGCGAGGGGTGCCGCCCGGCCGCAGCAGCACGGGCGCGCCGGTGCATCCGATGATGGTGGATTCCACGCCGACATTGACCGGCCCGCCATCGACGATCAGGTCGATGCGGCCGTCGAGGTCATGGAGCACATGCGCGGCGGTGGTGGGCGAGACGTGGCCCGAACGATTGGCGGACGGAGCAACGATCGGCCGGCCGAGCGCTTTCAGAATGGCGAGAGCCACCGGATGGGCCGGAATCCGCACCGCGACGGTATCGAGGCCCGCCGTGGCGAGTTCGCTCACAGGGCATCCGGGCGCCTTGGGCAGCACCAGCGTCAGCGGTCCCGGCCAGAAGGCTTGGGCGAGTTTCAGGGCGGTTTCGCTAAAGACGGCGACGCGCTGTGCGGCTTCCAGCGTCGGCAGATGAGCGATAAGCGGGTTGAAGGAGGGGCGCCCCTTGGCCGCGTAAAGCCGGGCCACAGCCTCGCCGTTGGTCCCGTCCGCGCCGAGGCCGTAGACGGTCTCGGTGGGGAAGGCGACCAAACCGCCAGCCGCAAGGCATTCGGCGGCGGGGCGCGCCGCGTCGGCTCCGGGAACGGTTTTTGTGGTCAAAATCAGGCTCATGGCCCCTTTTATGGGCGCTGGAAAGGGCGGCGTCAAAGTGCTTCTCACGCGCCTTGCAGGGCGAGGGGTGCACGGTTATAAGACCGGCCTCACGTCGGAGTATAGCGCAGCCCGGTAGCGCACCTGCTTCGGGAGCAGGGGGTCGCAGGTTCGAATCCTGCTACTCCGACCATTCCGCCCGTCCCGGCCTCACCACACTCTATATTTACAGCCGCGTCCGCACACGATCGCCGGGCGTGCCGCCGATTCCGGGCGGATATCCGGAATGACGTGCCATCGTCCCGTTTGTAATTTTTTTCCGAGATTCTTTCAGGATGGCGCGATGAGGAGCGGTGGTGCCTTTTCAGGCTCGCCTGCTGATGCCCATGGGGCGATATCGCGGCACGGCAATTCGCAGCACATATTTTGATGGACGGTGTTCGACACCGTCGCTTGAAGAATATTCCCCGTCCGTGAAAATTCTTGTGGCCGGAATCTGCCCGCGGGCCCTGACTCAATTATATCGGGTGTTCATGGTCGGTTTTTTGCACTGCGTTCTTCTTATCGCAGTGCGATATGAAAAAGAAAAAGACATCGGGACAATTCAACCGGAGTGAGACGAAAGTTTTCCATCACGTTCTCGACAAGAGGCGATATCTGGATTTTAATTTTGCATTCTTTGAGCCAGCATTGGCATCACAAAAAAATTCAAAATCAAAAATGGCCGCGGCCTGAAGCAAAAACAAATCACATCTGGGAGGACGTTTATGAGTTCGAAATTTGAATTACCGAAATTGAGCCGCCGTTCGTTGTTGAAAGCGACCGCGCTTGCAGGTGTTTCGCAGGTTGCGTCTCCCTTTATCGTCCCGTCCTGGGCCGCCGACACCGTCAAGATCGGCATGGACAACTGTCTGACGGGCACCTACGCCGCGACCGGCAAGAATGAAATCATTGGCGCTCAGCTCGCCGTGGATCAAATGAACGCCAAGGGCGGAATTCTTGGCCGCAAAGTTGAGATGCTGGTGGAAGATTCGACCAGTGGCGATGCCGGCACCGCCGTGCAGAAGGCACGCAAGCTGATCGACCGCGATCAGGTCAATTTTATCCTCGGCAATGTGAACTCGGCGCTGGCGCAGGCGATCGCAAACGTCGCCTATGAAAAGAAGATTCTTCACATCGTTCCGGGCGGCCATACCGACACGATCACCGGCACGAATTGCCACTGGAACGTCTTCCGCGTCTGCAACACCACGCGGATGCAGACCAACTCGATCTCGAAGGTGCTGTTCGAGAAGTACGGCAAGAAGTGGTACTTCATCACGCCGGACTATGCCTTCGGCCATACGCTGCAACAGGGCTTCGAGGCCAGCCTGAAGGAGTTCGGTGGAACGAAGGTGGGCGGCGATCTCGTGCCGCTACAGACCACCGACTTCTCGTCCTATCTGATCAAGGCGCAGGCGGCCAATCCCGAGGTCATCATCGTGCTGACGTCGGGCGAGGACATGGTGAACACGCTGAAGCAGGCCGTGCAGTTCGGCCTCGACAAGCGCTTCCATATCGCCGGTGCCCAGCAGGAGCTCGAAGCGCTGAATGGTCTGCCGCCGGAAGCGCGGATCGGAAGCTGGGTGTTCGAATGGTACTGGAAGCAGCCGAACGTGCCGCACGTCGCGGAATTCGTGTCCGAGATTCGCAAGCGGACCGGCGGCCATGTGCCGACCGCGCGCACGTGGTTCGGCTTCGCGTCGGCCTGGACCTGCGCTCTGGCTGCCCAAAACGCCAAGTCGCTCGACTCGGTGAAGATGGCCAGGGCGTTGCAGGGCTTCAAGCTGCCGCCGGAAATCGCGCTGATGCCGAAGGACACGGTCTATCGCGAAGGCGACAACCAGCTCATGCCGACACTTTACGTCGGACACGCGCAGGCGAAGGGCAAGGACGACCCCGAGGATCTGTTCGTCGTCGATATGGAAGTGGATGGCAGCAAAGCTGCTCCGTCAGTCGCCGACACCGGCTGCAAGCTGACATGGCCTGCCTGATGCGGCCTGCCTGATCGGAAATGGTCCCGGGCCGCGCGTTCGCGGTCCGGGTCATTCCAATGGCGTGTGGATAATCGAACTCACGGGTTTGCATGCTGCCGCTTTGACGAGCGGAGTGGCGAACGGGCCAACGGCATTTTCCAGACATGACGCAACTTATTCTCTTCAACATCTTCAACGGGCTGATCGTCGGCGCGTTCTACGCACTGATGGCGCTCGGTCTGTCATTGATCCTCAACCTCTCGGGGACGATCAATTTCGCGCATGGCGGGTTTCTCGCGCTTGGCGGTTACATCGCCTATGCGCTGATCCCTTATATCGGGTTCTGGGGCGGCCTCGTGGTTGCGCCCATCCTCACCGCGTTGCTGGGATTGATCGTCGAGCGGGTTCTGATCCGCAGGGTCTATGGGCGCGATCCGCTCTACAGCCTGCTGCTGACCTTCGGCCTTGCCTTCATCCTGGAGGACGGTGCGCGCTTCGTCTGGGGCGCGCAGAGCTTGCCATTTCAGGTGCCGGGCTGGCTCGTCACGCCACTCAGCCAGGATTATTTCTTCCTGACCGGCTATCGGCTGTTCATGGTGCTGATCGTCGCGGTCGCGGTCGCCGGACTCTTCCTGATCCTGCGCTACACGCGGCTCGGCATCCGCATCCGCGCCGGCACGCATGACCTCGAAACGGTCTCGGTTCTCGGCGTCAATGTGCGCATCCTGCGCAACCTCAATTTCGGTCTCGGCATTTATCTCGCGGGCCTCGCGGGTGTGCTGGCGGTCGGTCAGCTCGGCTTGCAGCCGACCATCGGCAGTTCGCTCATCATGCCGAGTTTCGTGGCCATCATCATCGGCGGCTTGGGCAGCCTGCCGGGAACGCTGCTCGGCGGCCTGCTGATCGGCGTCGCATCCGGTCTCGCCACGGTTTTCTTTCCTTCTGCAACGGAAGCAATCATGTACGTGATGATGGCAGCGGTGCTGCTGGTCCGGCCTCGCGGCCTTCTCGGTGAAGAGGGACGTTTCTGATGGACGCCCTCGACCGTAACAAGCTGCTGGCGAACATCATTGTCTGGGTTGCGCTGGCGGCGATGCCGTACTGGCTTCCGGCCATCGGCGGCTACACCGAACTCGGAACGCGCGTCGTCATCCTCGGCCTCGCCGCGATGTCGCTGAATTTCCTGCTCGGCTACACCGGTGTGCTGTCGTTCGGTCACGCGGCGTATTTCGGCCTCGGTGCGTATGGCGCGGGCCTGATGCTGCGCTATCTCTATCCGAGCACCGGGCTTGCGATCATCTTCGGCGTTCTGATCGGCACGTTCGCGGCCGCGATCATCGGCCCGATGATCATCCGGCTGCGCGGTGTCTATTTCGCGATGGTGACCATCGCGTTCGGCCAGGTGTTCTACTTCATCGCGTTCCGCTGGCATTCGGTGACGGGCGGTGACGATGGCCTGACCGGATGGGGACGCCTCCCGATCGATCTCGGCTTCACCACGCTCGACATTCAGGGCAATTCGCGGCTGTTCTATTTCTTCGTGCTGGCGATCTTCGCCGTCGCGGTCGCGGTGATGGCATGGGTGCTGCGTTCGCCCTTCGGACATACGCTGATCGCCATTCGCGAGAACGAGCGGCGCGCGCGCTTTCTCGGCATTCCGATCGACCGGCATATCTGGATATCGTGGACGATTTCCTGCGCCTTCGTCAGCCTTGCGGGCGCGCTGTATGCGCTCCTGAACAATTTCGTCGATCCGCGCGCGCTGTACTGGACGCAATCCGGCGACTTCGTGATCATGGCGGTGCTGGGCGGCATGCGTTCGTTCTGGGGGCCGCTGATCGGCGCCGCGATCTTCGTCGTGCTGCAAGATTATCTGTCAAGCCAGACCGAGAACTGGATGTCGTTCGTCGGCCTGTTCTTCGTGCTGATCGTGCTGTTCTTCCCGCGCGGTGTGCTGGGCGCGCTGAAACGGAAGGCCACGTCATGAGCATCCTGCGGATCGAAAACGTCACCAAGCGGTTCGGCAGCCTTGTCGCCGTGGACAGCGTCTCGCTGACCGTGCAGCCGGGCGAGTTGCGGGCGGTGATCGGCCCAAACGGCGCCGGCAAGACCACGTTCTTCAACATGATCAGCGGCTTTCTGAGCCCGAGCGCCGGCAAGATCACATTCAACGAGACCGATGTGACGGACATGCCGCCGGTCGAGCGGGTCTGGAGCGGCATGGCGCGCACGTTCCAGATCACGGAGATATTTCCCGAACTGTCGGTCTACGAGAATATCCGGGTCGCGGTCGAGGTTGCGGAAGGCCATCGCCTCAGCTTCCGGATGTCGCCCGAGGCGGCCGGGAAGGTCGCGGCGCGGGTTGCCGACCTGATCAGGATGGGCGGACTGACGGACAAGGCCGATCGTATCGCGGGCGAGCTGTCGCATGGCGACCAGCGCGCGACCGAGATCATGATGGCGATCGCGCTCAACCCGAAATTGCTGCTGCTCGACGAGCCGACCGCTGGCATGGGCGATCAGGAAACCTATGACGTGACGCAACTGATCCGGAAACTGCATCGCGACGAGAAGCTCACCATCGTGCTGATCGAGCACGACATGCGCGTCGTCTTTCATCTGGCCGACCGCATCACGGTGCTGGCCGAAGGCAAGATGCTGGCGGAAGGCACGCCGCCGGAGATCGCCGCCAATGAGATCGTGCAGGCGGCCTATCTCGGAAAGGGTGCGGCATGACAAGCGTGGTGCTCGAGGCCGAGGGCCTTCACACTTATTACGGCAAGAGCCACATCCTGCGCGGCGTCGGTCTTGAGGTCCGGGAAGGGGAGATCGTCTCGCTGCTCGGCCGCAACGGGGCGGGGAAAAGCACGACCATGCGCAGCCTGATGGGACTGACCAAGGCGCGCGAGGGAACGGTGCGGATTTTCGGCCAGACCACGACGCAGCTCAATCCCTATCGCATTGCCGCGCTCGGCGTCGGCTTCGTGCCGGAGGGACGGAAGATATTCCCGAACCTGACGGTGGAGGAAAACCTGAAAGTGCCGGCCGAGCGGCCGGGACCGTGGTCGATCGAACGGGTGTACGAACTGTTTCCGCGGCTGGCGGAACGCAAGGCCAACAAGGGCGGACAGTTGTCCGGCGGCGAACAGGAAATGCTGGCGATCGCGCGCGCGCTGTTGCTCAATCCGAAACTGATCCTGCTCGATGAGCCGTCGCAGGGTCTTGCGCCGCTGATCGTGCAGGAGGTCTTTCGGGTAATCCAGCGCGCGCGGGAGCAGGGCATCTCGGTGCTGCTGGTCGAGCAGAACGTGCGCGCGGCGGTCGAGATTTCGGATCGCGCCTACGTGCTCGACGATGGCCATGTGGTGTATTCCGGTATTGCCTCGGAATTCGCCCGCGACGAGGAGCGGGTCAGGGCACTGGCCGGTGCGAGCGCCGAAAGCTGGGACCCGCAACCCGGCACGTAATCGCGCCCCGGCTTCGCGCGCGGAGCCGGCTTAATTGCCGACCTTGCTCCACGTCTCGCCGCCGCACAGCGCGCCGACGCAGCCTTCCACGCGCAGCCGCGCCGGTCCCTGAAGCATGACCTTACTGGCGTAGAACTGGCCGTCATCCGCATTGTAGATACGGCCCGCCCAACTCGTGGGACCGGTCGCGCGCATGTCGTTGAACAGATTGAGCCCGACGACGGGGCGCTGGGCGAGCGCCGGATTCGGATTCTTGTTGTCGGTCGCGGGCTTTCCGGTGTCCGGGTCGATCGGCTCGCGCAGGCCGATCACCTTGCCGCAAATCCCTGCGCCGCAGGTCGTGATGCGAATCCTGGCGTCGCCTTTTTCCGTCAGCCAGATGCCGGTCACGGCGTTCGTGGTCTGAGCGTTGCCGGGAAGCGGGATGGTGGCGGCCATGACGATGCCCGCAAGACCGGCGATCAGGATTCGGGTGACGAAAGGGGTCATGAAAATCGTGCAACTGGCCGATGATGTGAAGGATGGGCGACGGCGGGAGCGGCCGGCGAATTCCGTTCTGGATATGGGCGATTGGGCACCTATGTTCAATGCGTCAAATGGTGGGCTGTGAAAAGAGTCTATGAAAACCTTACGGAATTCCGATTGTGCCATTTGCCCCGGATAGGTAAGGAATTGTCAGCACGCAGGCCGTTGCACGAGGCCGCGCGGAGCGTCATACGATCCATAGAGTTGCGTCAGAGAACCGAAAAATGCCGAATTCCATTGCCGACGTTCTGAAGGCTTTTGCCGCGGGCGAGATTGTCGTCGTGACCGATGACGATGACCGCGAGGGCGAGGGCGATCTGATCGTCGCCGCCAGCCTGTGCACTTCGGAGAAGATGGCTTTCATCATCCGTCACACCTCCGGCATCGTCTGCGCGCCGTTGACGGTGGAGGATGCGCGGCGTCTGCGTCTCGATCCGATGGTCGCTCACAACGATTCCAACCACACCACCGCGTTCACGGTGTCGATCGACTACAAGCCCGGCATGACCACCGGCATTTCCGCCGATGAGCGGGTCGCGTGTTGCCGCGCGCTGGCCAATCCGAATGCGGGTGCGGCGGACTTCGCGCGGCCGGGACATATCTTTCCGCTGATCGCGCGCGAGGGCGGCGTGCTGCTGCGTGCGGGCCATACCGAAGCGGCGGTCGATCTGTGCAAGCTCGCCAAGCTGCCGCCTGTCGGCGTCATCAGCGAACTGATGAATGACGATGGCACGGTGATGAAGGGCCAGCAGGTCGCGGATTTCGCCCAGAAGCATAACCTGAAGCACGTCACCATCGCGGACATGATCGCTTACCGGCAGGCGCGGGAAAAGCTGATCGAGCGTGTCTCGACATTCACGACGGATTCCCCGATCGGACCGTTGCAGGGCTACGCCTATCGTTCCCCGTTCGACCCGGTCTATCATGCGGCTTTCGTCTATAAGGGGCTCGGCGACGGCAAGGGCGTGCTGACCCGCATTCACAAACCGAACGTCATCAAGGATATTTTCTTCAGCTCGCATCGCCTCGAGAAGGTGCTGGAGCGGTTCAAGGCCAATGGCAGCGGCGTTCTCGTCTATCTGCGCGACGGCGTTGTCGGCGTCCCGGTGGCGCCTCTGGAACAGCATCACTCCTCGGAGGAAGACCGGCATCGCCAGTGGCGCGAAGTCGGCATCGGCGCGCAGATCCTGCGCGATCTCGGCGTGACGTCGATCCGGCACCTGACGTCCGCGGTTCACGACTACAAGGGCCTCTCGGGCTACGGCATCGAGATCGTCGGCAACGAACCCTTCGAAAGCTGACGACATATCGTAACGGCCACCCGGTATACGGCCCGCGCGACGGCGTGCTAGGCTTTCCCCTGACAACATAGCGATGAGAGATTGCCATGAGCGCGCGTATCCCGGCGAAGGACAAGCCCGCATTCAAGTGGGACGACCCGTTTCTGCTTGACGATCAACTGACCGAAGACGAGCGGATGATCCGCGATACCGCGCATGCCTATGCGCAGGAGAAGCTGCTGCCGCGCGTGCGCGAGGCGTATGACGACGAGACGGCGGATCGCGATATTTTTCGCGAGATGGGCGAGCTTGGCCTGATCGGCATCACGCTGCCGGAAGAATATGGCTGCGCCAATGCCAGCTACGTCGCCTACGGGCTTGTCGCCCGCGAGGTCGAGCGGGTGGATTCCGGCTATCGCTCGATGAACAGCGTGCAGTCCTCGCTGGTGATGTATCCGATCTACGCCTATGGCGACGAGGCGCAGCGCAGGAAGTATCTGCCGAAACTCGCGAGCGGCGAATGGGTCGGCTGTTTCGGCCTGACCGAGCCGGACGCGGGCTCCGATGTCGACAGCATGAAGACGCGCGCCGAGAAAGTATCGGACGGCTACCGGCTCACCGGCTCGAAGATGTGGATTTCCAACGCGCCGATCGCGGACGTGTTCGTGATCTGGGCGAAATCGCAGGCGCATGACAACAAGATTCGCGGTTTCATCCTCGAAAAGGGAATGAAGGGTCTGTCGGCGCCGAAGATCGCGGGCAAGCTGTCGTTGCGCGCCTCGATTACCGGCGAGGTGGTGATGGATGGCGTGGTGGTGCCGGAGAGCGCGCTGCTGCCCAACGTATCGGGTCTGTCCGGTCCGTTCGGTTGCCTCAACCGCGCGCGCTACGGCATCTCGTGGGGCGTGATGGGGGCTGCGGAGGATTGCTTCCAGCGCGCGCGGCAATATGTGCTCGACCGCAAGCAGTTCGGCCGGCCGCTCGCGGCCACCCAGTTGATGCAGAAGAAGCTCGCGGACATGGAGACCGAGATCGCGCTCGGCCTGCAAGGCTCGTTGCGGGTCGGCCGCCTGATGGATGAAGGCAAGTTCGCGCCCGAAATGATTTCGCTAATGAAGCGCAACAATTGCGGCAAGGCGCTCGATATCGCCCGCGTCGCGCGCGACATGCATGGCGGCAACGGCATCTCCAGCGAATTCCATGTCATGCGCCATGCCCAGAATCTGGAAAGCGTGAACACCTATGAAGGCACGCATGACGTGCACGCGCTGATCATCGGCCGTGCCATCACCGGCATTCAGGCCTTTATGTAAGACGGGTGGCGATCCGCACGCATGTCCGTCAATGATGACATTCCGTTCAATCGCGATTTTCCGCTGAAGCCGGGAGTTGTCGATCGCCCCGTGCCGGGGGTGCGGCGCGTCGTGTGCGACAATCCCGGTCCCTTCACCTTCACCGGCACGGTGAGCTACATCGTGGGCGAGGGCCGTGTCGCCATCGTCGATCCGGGGCCGGACGACGCGACGCACATCGCCGCGTTGCTCGATGCGGTGCGCGGGGAGACCGTGACGCATATTTTCGTCACGCATACCCATCGCGATCATTCGCCTGCGGTGCCGCTGATCAAAAAGGCGACCGGCGCGACCGTCTATGCCGAAGGGCCGCACCGTCCCGCGCGGCCGATGCATGCGGATGAGCCGCCGCGCCACGAATCCAACGATCTGGATTTCCGTCCCGATGTTCGACTGACGGATGGCGAGGTCGTTGAGGGCGAGGGATGGGCGTTGCAGGCCGTCGCCACGCCGGGCCATACCGCCAACCACATGGCGTTTTCATGGGTAGAGCGCTCGCTCACCTTCGTCGGCGATCATGTCATGGGTTGGTCCACCACCATCGTGGTGCCGCCGGACGGTGCGATGATCGACTACATGGCCTCGCTCGAGAAGCTCGCCGCGCGCCCCGAGCAGCTTTATTTTCCCGGCCACGGGCCGGAAATTCCGGAAGGCCCGCGCTTCACCCAGTTCATGATCCGGCACCGCAGGGCGCGCGAGGCTTCGATCCTGCATCGCCTGGCGAAGGGCGAGGCGGACATTCCGAGCATCGTGCGCGCGAGCTATATCGGGATCGATCCACGGCTGATGAACGCGGCGGGCTATTCGGTGCTGGCGCATCTGGAGGACATGGTCGAGCGCGGCATCGTCGCGACCGACGGTGCGCCGACCATCGACAAGACCTACCGCCTCCTGGCGCCCTTGGGCTGAGGCTCCTTGGCCGGGGCGAGAATCTTCTTTTCGGGCTTGGCGTTGTCGGCGGCGTCGTTGAGGTCGCTCGCGAACGCGCTGATGCGCGCGGCGTTGCTGCCGAAATCATGCTCGAAATAGCGCGAGGACGAGCGCATATCGACGCGCGATCCGTCCTCGTCGGGCACGATGCGGATCGAGACATCCTCGCGCAGGCCCATCACGAGCGTGCGCGCCACGGCCTCGATCCGTCCGACCCGTTGCGGCGGCAGGGGCGGGCGTTCGTCGACGATCAGCCATTTGCGGTGCGCGACGAGCCGCAGCACCATCTCGTAGGCCCGCTGCGGCGACAGATCGAGCAGGATCGGCTCGATCTTGGGATAAGCCTTGCGCTGCAACTCGGCGGAATAGAGGCCGGCATAGGCGGCGGTGTTAGCGCCGTCGGCGGCGCGCAGGCGGGCCAGCGCATCGAAGCGGGGCGGATCGATCGGATCGGTGGAGATGTCGTACAGGCGCGGCAGGCGCTGATACTGGATGGCCAGATAGGCCGGGTAGGCGAGGATCAGCGCGTTGACGATCAGCGCGAACAGGATGCGGGTCATGCCGCGCGATCCGTTCTGCCAGATCGCGGCGAAGGCGGCGAAACACAGAAGGATGGAAATGCCGGAAAGCGCCAGCGCGCCGAAGAAGGTCGCGAGCGCGGGACGGAAATCGAGAAAGCCGAAGCGTACCACCAGCACCGACGCAAGGGTGGCGACCAGTGCGAACAGGGCCATCCGCCGTGCCCATGAGGCGAGGGCGGAGATCGGCTCCTTCTGATAGGCGGCGGAAAAGCGGCGGGCCATTCGACGATCCACTGGCGCGGGAGGATGCGCCGACGGGTTCACGTAGCCCATTTCCGTGCGCGGAGGGAAGCCGCAGAACGGCGAATTCACGCCGCGACTACCGCATTCCAGACCATGGTCAGGCCGGAGATCAGCATCAGGCCGTCCATGACATGGCGGAAGGTGTCTGGCGAGAGCCGCAGCACGAACGGTTTTGCGATGAAGGTGCCCGCCATGATGGAAAAGCCGGTGATGAAGCCCTTCAGCACGAGATCCCATGGCAGCGCGCCGCTGGTCTGGAAGGTCAGCACCTTGACCACATAGATCACCAGCGAGGATGCGGCCTCCGTCGCGAGGAAAGCGCCCTTCACCAGCCCGTAGCCGAGGAACACCGGAACGGAAATCGGCCCCGTGGACACCACGATGCCGGTCAGGAATCCGATGATCGCGCCTGCCAGAGCCATGTGCCACAGCTTCAGGCGGATCATCCGGCTGCCAAGCCAGTGCCGGATCGGAATCATCGAGATCAGAAACAGCCCGATGGTGAGATCGACCGCGCGGTTTGGCAGGATCAGGAGCGTCTGCGCGCCAAGGAACGCCGCCGGACCGCCGGTGATGCTGTAAGCCGCGAAGGCGCGCCAGTCGACCGTGCGCCACCATGCGAGGATGCGCGAGAAGTTCGCCATCACGGCGGCGACGGCCATGATCGGAACGGCCGCTTTCGGGCCGTAGATCGTTGCCAGCACCGGCACGAGCATGATGGACGAGCCGGTTCCAACGATCCCGCTGAAAATACCGGCCACGAGCCCCACAATGAGAATAAGAATCAGCCCCATGGTTCCGTTCTATCGTATCGATCCAGCCGCCGGAATTGGCAGTGGCTGCATCGCACTTTATGCTGGCGCCAGACGCGTGCGAACGCACCGGCTTCTTTTCATCCCTCCTGTAGAAATCCGAATCCCGGAATGCCTTGCCCGCCGATGCTCTTTCACCGAAATCATCGCGCGGAGATGCTCCGGAGCGCAGGCGTAGCCCTCGTGCTCGGCCTTTCGCTCACGATGCCGTCCGTGGCGGAGACTGCCGTGCCCTTGCCGCAGCCTCGGCCTGCGGAAGCTCCAGCGGCAGCGGCAGCAGGCGGCGACACGGCTCCGAAATCGGAGGAGGGCAACGCAGCGGCTCCCGCTCCACCGGCCGCCCCCGAGCCTTCGGCTTGCCGCCGTGCGCTAACCGGGGATATCGCCATCGCGCCGTCGATCGCGCCGATCCACGAGGCCAATGGATGCGGGGGTGACGATCTGGTGAAACTCGAAGCTGTTGTGCTGCGCGGCGGTCAGCGTGTCGATCTGAAACCGGCGGCGACGCTGCGCTGTGAGATGGCGCGCGCGGTGGCGGATTGGATTCGCGACGATGCCGAACCGCTCGCGGAAAGCCTCGGTTCCGTTCTCAGGGGTCTCGATAATTTCGATTCCTACGAGTGTCGCGGCCGTAACCGGGTGAAGGGCGCCAAGCTGTCGGAACACGGCAAGGCGAATGCGCTCGATGTCCGCAGCCTCGATCTCGCCAACGGCACGAAACTCTCGCTGACGGATCGCGGTCTATCGCGCGAGATTCGCGAAAAGGTGCTGTGGTCGGTGTGCGGGCGTTTCACCACGGTGCTCGGGCCGGGCTCGGACTGGTATCACGAAGACCACATCCATCTCGACATCGCGCAGCGCCGCAACAATTACAAACTGTGCCAGTGGAACGTGTACGATCCGCTGCCGGAAACGCCGCCGCTGTTGCCCGCCGAACGGCCCTCGGATGCGCCGCCGCGTGCCGCGGCGGTGGAGCAGGGTACGGCGGCTTCCGGCGAGGCCGCGGACAGGCAGGACGAGCCTGCACGCGAGAAATGACCAGCGCCCAATAAAAAACGCCGCCCATTGGGCGGCGTTTGTCGTCAGATGAATTGCAGAGGCTTACTGGTAAGCCGTGCCGCCTTGCAGCGCCATCTTTGAATTGTAGGGCGAGTCGCCCTGCTTGGGATCGAGCACGACGACGATCGCGCCCATCTTGACCTTGTTGTACAGGTCGATGACGTCCTCGTTGGTCATGCGGATGCAGCCCGAGGAAATCGAGGCGCCGATATATTCCGGCTGGTTGGTACCGTGGATGCGGAACAGCGTGTCCTTGCCGCCCGAATACAGGTAGATCGCGCGCGATCCCATCGGGTTGTCCGGGCCGCCCTTGACGAAGGTCGGAACGCCAAGACGCTTGATCTCGCCCGGGGTGGGGTGCCAGTCCGGCCACTCGGTCATGGCGCCGACCTTGGCGATGCCGGACCAGGCCATGGCTTCCTCGCCGACGGTGATGCCGTAGCGGATCGCCTTGCCGCCATCGAGGACGTAATAAAGGTAGTGGTTGTCGGAATCGACCACGATGGAACCGGGCGCTTCCTTGCGGTGATATTCGACGATGGCGCGACGGAACGGCTCGGCGACCGGCGTTTTGACGTAGGACACCTTGGCCAGGTAATCCTTGTCACGCGGCTTGAGCAGGCTTTCGTTCATGGCCTCGTAATGGGTTGTCTGCATGCAACCCGCCAGCATCAGGCCGGCGACGAGAACGGCAAACTTGGAAGCAATCGACGGCATCGATGTAAATCCCGGTGGCGGCGAAAGATCGAAAATGGCTCTTAAGGAGCGACGCGCCGCCGCAGTATCGCTACAGTTTATAAACATCAGGTTTTCACCCAATTCCAGAGATTCGGCGCAGGTTTTGCTACGCAACATCGGACCTGTGGCATTGCTGCCGCACTCCTGTGCGACAAATACCCCTTGAGGATACCCCTCATCACGGAATTGGCATTTCCCGGGCTTTTCACCCCTCCCGGCTTGCCGAATCGAACGAATTTGTGTTTTGGCGAGGCGACACCACGCCGCATGCCGGAGGCTTTCATGCTGTCAGTATTCGCACCTTCGGCAGGCTCGCTGAAAAAGCTGGAAACCGTGGATCTCGCCGCGCTGCCGGAGGACGCCGTCTGGCTGGACCTCAAATCGCCGATTCCCGGCGAGGACAAGGCGGTGGAAAAGCTCGTGGGCATCGAAATTCCGACCCGCGAAGACATGCAGGAGATCGAAATCTCCTCGCGTCTCTATGTCGAGAACGGCGCGCGCTACATGACGGCGACCCTGATGTGCGGCACCGATGGCGCCAACCCGCGCACCGCGCCGGTGTCGTTCATCCTGACCGCGCATCGCCTCGTCACGGTGCGCTACGACGAGCCGAAACCCTTCATGCTGATTGCCGCCAAGCTCGGCCGGGCGTGCCCCTCGGGAATTACGGGCGACACCGTGCTGCTCGATCTGCTCGATGCAATCATCGACCGTTCCGCCGATATTCTCGAGCGTGTCGGGTCCGATGTCGATAACGTGAGCAACGAGATTTTCGAGCCGTCCGCCGACCGTGGCCACGCGCGCAAATATTCCCAGATCCTTCTCACCATCGGCCGCAAGGGCGACCTGACATCGAAGGTGCGTGAAAGTCTGGTGTCGATCGGGCGTGTCATTTCCTTCGTCACCGTCGAGACCGACCAGAACGGGCGCTGGAGCAAGGAGCAGAAGGCGCAGTTCAAGACCCTGCAACGCGACGTGCAGTCGCTGACCGATCACGCCTCTTATCTGTCGAACAAGATCACCTTCGTGCTCGACGCCATGCTCGGCGTCGTCAACCTCGAACAGAACAACATCATCAAGCTGTTCTCGGTGATGGCGGTGGTCTTGATGCCGCCGACCCTGATCGCCTCGATCTACGGCATGAACTTCAAGATGATGCCGGAGCTGGAATGGCCGCACGGCTATCCGCTGGCGCTGATTGCGATGCTGATGGCGGCGGTGCTGCCGTATGTGTTCTTCAAGTGGAAGAAGTGGCTGTAGTTTCCTTGGAAGCGGGTTGCGATGGCCGGTGACGCCTGCATCGTGATGACGACCGTGATGAGCGCGGAACAGGCGAGGGAGCTCGCGCGCGCCGTCATCGAGGTTCGTCTCGCCGCCTGTGCGCAGACTCTGCCGATTTCGAGTTGCTATCGCTGGGACGGCAAGATTGTCGAGGACGGCGAACAGATGATCCTGTTCAAGACATTGGCCGATCAATATTCCGCGCTCGAGGCATTTCTCCTCGAACGGCATCCCTACGAGGTGCCGGAGATCGTCCGGTTGCCGGTCGATGGTGTCAGCGGAAAATACCGGGATTGGCTCGCAGGCGAAGTCGGCTGAATTATAGTCCGGTCTTTTTGATTGCGCTCTTGAGCGAGCGCGCGGCGCGGGCATAGTCCGTCCATGCCTTCGATGTCCTCACCAATCCGGGCACGGTGCGCAGCGTGAAGGTTAGCGGATCGAGACCGGGGCGCACCTGAGCCCATGTCAGCGGCATCGACACCGGCGCGAACTTGCGTCCCCGTGGCGAGAACGGCGCCACCGCCGTCGACATCCGGTCGTTGCGCAGGTAGTCGAGGAAGATCTTTCCCTCGCGTTTCTTCTTCGACATGTTGAGCAGATAGCGCTCCGGTTCGTCCGCCGCCATCGCCTGACACACGGCCTGCGCAAATGCCTTCGCCGTTTTCCAATCGATGCGATCCTTCTTCGCATCCTTCAAAGGCGTGACGACATGCAATCCCTTGCCGCCGGTGGTCTTGCAGAAATTTTCCAGCCCAAGGGATGAAAGGCGCTCATGCATGTCGCGCGCGGCCTTGATGACTTCGGTGAAGGCAACATCCGGCGCGGGGTCGAGATCGAACACCAGACGGCCCGGCACGTCTGGCTCGCCTTCGGCGCAATTCCATGGATGAAATTCGATGCCGCCGATCTGCGCCGCCGCGACAAGTCCTTCGATGCGGTCGATCTGGATATAAGGCTTGCGGTCGCCGGAGACGCGCACCTCGCCGATCAGGTTCGACATGCCGGCCATGGCGTGGCGCTGGAAGAATGTCTCGCCATCGATGCCGTCCGGCGCGCGGATGATGGAGCAGGGCCGCCCTTTGATATGCGGCAGCAGATGCGTGCCGATATCTTCCATATAGCGGGCAAGATCGAGCTTGGTGATCGGCTCGCCCTTGCCGTCGTCCGGCCAGAGCGGCTTGTCCGGTTTGGAGACGGTCAGGCCCATCACCACGGCGTTGCCTTTGGACGGCGCGCCTGCGGATTTCGCCGCGCGTGTTTTGCGCGGCACAGGCTTGGCGACGGTGGTGACGGCGGGCTCGTCTACCCGCACTTCGTCGGCGGACTTGTCCTTGCGCAGTCCCTTGAACGCGGCCTGCCGCACCATGTTGTCGCCGGTCCAGCCCGCGAATTCGATTTCGGCGACAAGCTCTGGTTTGACCCAGTGCACATCGGGGGTTTTCTTCGGCGCGTTGTTGCCGCCGAACGGATTCGTTGTTGAGCCGGCCTTCTTCAATTCCGGCATGATCCGCTTGACGACATCCTTGCCGTATCCGGTGCCGACGATGCCGACATAGGCGAGATGATCCTCGTGCGGCACGCCAACCATCAGCGAGCGGAATTTGCCGTCAGTGGTTTTCCAGCCGCCGATCACGACCTCGTGGCCGGCGCGGCATTTGGCTTTCCGCCAGCTTTCTGTGCGGCCCGAATGATAGAGCGCATCGGCACGCTTCGAGATGATGCCTTCCAGCGACAGGCGGCAGGCCGATTTCAGGATCGCGTCGCCGCCGCTCTCGAAGTGCTCGACATAACGGATCACGCCGCTGCCGGTGCCGTTCTTCAGGATTGCTTTCAGGTATGCCTTGCGTTCGCTCAGGGGTAGTCGCCGCAGGTCGGCGTCCTTGCTGAAAAGAAGGTCGAACGCGAAGAAGACCAGTTCATCAGTGTTGCTGTCGGAGAGTGCCGTTTGCAGCGAGGCGAAACTGGGATGCCCGTTGTGGTCGAGGGCGACGATCTCGCCGTCGATGATGCCGTCCGGAAGCCGCGCGGCGGCTTTCGCGATGGCCGGAAATTTCGCGGTCCAGTCGAGGCCCTTGCGCGTTCGCAAGGTGGCCTTCTTGCTCTCGACGCGCAGCTGCATCCGGTAGCCGTCGAATTTGATCTCGTGAATCCATTCGCCACCGTTGGGCGGGCGCGAGACGGATTTGCACAATTGCGGTGCAATGAAGTCGGGGAGTCGCTCTGCCTTGCGCGCGATCTTCGCCGGTGCTCTCCCTTTGGAGGGAGCGAGGGTCTTCGTCGCGGATTTCGCCCGCAGATTCGCGGCCATGCCCTGATTGGATTGCCAGACCCGGTCGGCCTTTGTGCGGCCTCCTTTTAAGCTGCCTTTGGCCGTCATGAACGGCGTCGGTCCGCGCCCCTTGCCTTGCGCGATCTGCGCCATCGTACGGCCGGAGGCAACGGAGCGCTCCTCGTCGAGAATGTCGTTCTTCTTGCCTTCGCGCGCGTATTCATCGCGATGCTTGATGAGAAGCCAGTTGGTGCGTTTGCCCCCGTTGCGGTCATGGCGCATCCGCACCAGCACCCATTCGCCGTGCAACTTTTCGCCTTCGAGCGCGAATTTCAGATCGCCTTTCTTGAAACCTGCTTCCGGATTGTCGCTGTACCAATAGCCGCGATCCCACAGCATCACCGTGCCGCCGCCGTACTGGCCCTTCGGGATCGTACCTTCGAAGTCGCCGTAATCGAGCGGGTGATCCTCGACCTCGACCGCGAGGCGCTTGTCCTTCGGGTCGAGCGATGGGCCGCGCGTCACCGCCCATGATTTGAAGACGCCGTCGAACTCGAGCCGCAGGTCGTAGTGCAGCCGGGTGGCGTCATGCTTCTGGATGACGAAGCGCGGCAGTTTTCCGCGCGTCACTTTCGCGGCACCGCTCGGCTCAGCGGTTTTCGTGAAGTCGCGTTTGGTGCGATAGACCGAGAGTTTTTTGCGTGCCACGGAGGAGCGCCTTGCGAGGAATGAGGACAAACCCGCAAGGCTGCGTTCAGGTTCCGCCTCGCTTAAACGTGCTGGCCGCCGTTGATGTGGATTTCCGCGCCGTTCACATAGGATGAGGTTTCGGTGCACAGCACATAGATGATCTTCGCCACTTCGTCGGGCGTGCCGAGGCGCTGCATTGGAATCTGCTGCTCGACGATCTTTTCGGTGCCGGGCGAAAGGATCGAGGTGTCGATCTCGCCGGGTGCGATGGCGTTGACGCGCACGCCGACCTTGCCGAAATCGTAGGCCATCTCGCGCGTCAATGCGGCGAGCGCCGCCTTCGACGTCGCATAGGCCGCGCCCGCGAACGGATGCACGCGCGAGCCCGCGATCGAGGTCACGTTCACCACCGATCCCTTGGTGGCTTTCAATTCCTCGATCAGGCCGCGCGCGAGAAACACCGGCGCGAGAAAATTGACGCGAAAGACTTTCGCCCAGGTGTCGTTGTCGGTCCTGATGGTGCCGAGCCGCCCGCCGCCCTCGGCCTTGGGCGAGATCGCGGCGTTGTTCACCAGCGCATGGAGCTGGCCGCCTTCGAGGCGTCCGCGGATTTCCTGAATCGCGCGCTCAGTGTCGGCGACATCGGACAGGTCAACCTGAATGTGATCCTCGGGGCCTGCGTCCCACGGGCACTGTTCGGGAAACGGATGACGCGAACAGGTGATGACCCGCCAGCCCGCGCTGGAGAAACGGATCACGGTCGCATGGCCGATGCCGCGGCTCGCGCCGGTGAGCAGCAGCGTGCGGCGTGGCTGATTGGAGGTTGATGCCGTCATGTCAGGATTGTTCACTTACAAGAGGTGAGACGCCAGTGGAATAGTTCAAGGATAGAGGCGTGTCCTGGTCCAGCCGTCGCTTTCGCGCTGGAACACGATGCGGTCGTGCAGGCGGAATGGGCGGTCGTGCCAGAATTCGATCGATTGCGGGACGATGCGCCATCCGCTCCAGCCCGGCGGGCGAGGGACTTCACCGATCGCATATTTCGCCGCGTTGAGCGCTATCGCCTTCTCGAAGGCGAGGCGGCTCTCCAGCGGCTGACTTTGCTTGCTCGCCCATGCGCCGATCTGCGACTGTTTCGGGCGGGTCGCGAAATAGGCGTCGGCTTCGGCATCGCTGACGGGGCTGACAGGTCCGCGGACGCGCACCTGACGGCGCAGCGACTTCCAGTGAAACAGCAGGGCGGCTTTCGGGTTCGCGGCCAGTTCACGCCCCTTGGCGCTATTGATGTGGCTGTAGAACACGAAACCCTCGGGACCGAGGCCGTTCATCAACACCATGCGGACGTCCGGCATACCGTCCGCGTCCGCGGTGGCCAGCGCCATGGCATTCGGGTCATTGAGCTCCGACGCTCTGGCCTCATTGAACCATGCCGTAAAAAGCTCAAATGGTTCAGTGCTTTCCGTAAAATCACCGGATGTTAACGGAGTCTGGTGTTGGATGGTGTCTGGACTAGTCATGTCTGGAGTACCGCGTTGCGTCCGACCGCGCCTTTCGATTGCGCGTCTCACCCCCCTTATACGGCATGCCGTCGCGCGGGGATATCGCCGATCCGCCGGATCGCGATGGTGATGGTGCTGGCCGGATTCAGCGCTTGCGCGGGCGGTTGCAGCTATCGGCTCGGCGATATGTTCGGAGGCGACAAGGCGAAGGAAACGCCTGCGGCTGCCGCCGAGGACATCACGGGATCGATCGTCCCGCTTCGACTGACCGACGATACCAGTCTGTCCGACAGCGATCTTGCGCTGGCGCGCAATGCGGCGTCCGATGTACTCACTCGTGGCACCAAGGATGCGAGCCAGCCCTGGGAGAATCCACAGACCGGCGCGCGCGGCTCGGTCACGCCATTGGCTTCGGCCTATACCGGCGAGGGCGGCCGGACCTGCCGGGACTTCCTCGCAAGCTACGTGCGCGGCACCAGCGAGGGCTGGCTGCAAGGCGAAGCCTGTAAATCGACCACGGGAGCCTGGGAAATTCGCAACATGAAGCCCTGGAAGCGGTCATAAAACGGTTGTAACGGAGCCGGAGCGTTCCCATTTAATGAGCGGGCCGTCCGGCCTAATCTTGTTGCCCAAAGGAGAGACCACGAATGCGCGACCCCTATGAGGTTCTGGGGGTGCAGCGAAGCGCAAGCGCTGCCGAGATCAAAAGCGCATTTCGCAAGCTCGCCAAGAAACACCATCCCGACGCCAACAAGAACGACGCGAAAGCGGCGGCGCGGTTTGCCGAAATCAATTCGGCGAACGAGATTTTAGGCGACGAGGCCAAGCGCAAGCAATTTGATCGCGGCGAGATCGACGCCGAAGGCAAGCCGCGCTTTCAGGGCTTTGAGGGCGCAGGCTCGCCGTTCGGCGCGCGCGGTGCTCAGGGCCGCGCGGGACCCGGCGGTTTTGAATATTCCTTCACGGGCGGCGGCCCGGGCGCGGGTGCCGCTGGCGCGAACAGTTTCGAGGACATTCTCTCCAGCATGTTCGGCGGCCGTGCGGGCGCGGGACCGCGCGGCGGGCGTGGCGGTTTTGAATTCGACACCGGCATCGGCGTCGATCTCGATGTCGCGGCGACGATGAGCGTGTCGCTGGAAGAAGCCGTGAATGGCGCCAGCAAGCGCATCCGCCTGCCGAACGGCAAGGAGCTCAATGTCAGGATTCCGGCGGGCGTGACCTCCGGACAGCAGATCCGCCTGAAGGGGCAGGGCGACACCGCGCCCGGCCATCCGCCCGGCGATGTGTTGCTGACGATCAACATCGCAGCCCATCCGTTCTTCAAGATCGAGGGCAATGATCTGCGCGTGGAGTTGCCCGTCACGCTGTACGAGGCCGTGCTCGGCGGCAAGGTGCGGGTGCCGACGCTGAAGGGCGCGGTCGAATTGACGATCCCGAAGAACACCTCCAGCGGCCGCACCTTCAGGCTGAAAGGCAAGGGCGTGCCTGCGAAAGGCGCGGGCGGCGACCTCTATGTCACCATTCGTATCGTATTGCCGGACGGCAACGATGCGGAGCTGGAAGCGCTGATGGAGAAATGGCGCACCAGCCATACCTACAATCCTCGCAGCGGGCTCGGTTAGGGCCGGGCCAAAAGATGGCAAAAATGAGTCTTTTGCGGCGCCCTCTGCGGGTGGAAACCGGCGCATTTATCCCTATATTCCAGGGATGAGCAAAACAGCCAAATCCCAAACTCCCGAACAGATCGCTCGCGCGGAGAAGCAGCGTGTCGCCCGTATCGAGGGTGACAAGGCGCTCGCCGATTTCGAACGCGAGGCGGTTGCTGTCCGTCAGAATATGGCAAGGCTGCGTGCCTTGCGCTTGGCGAAGGAAGCCGAGGAAGCGGAGAAATCTCCTCCGGCTGTGAAAAAGACAAAGGCGAAAGCCGTGAAGGACACGCGCACCAAGGCGCAGAAGCTGTCCGATTTTCTCGCGGCCCAGCGCGAGGCGGGACGCAGTACGTAAAGGTCTTAGCCTGTCATCATTCGTTGCTGCATCATGGCCTGAGCGACGCTCAGGCCATGATGCGTTTTGTCGCCTTCGCAGCGTTGGAACCCCGCCACCGGTGCATGCATTGACTCCCTGCCAAAAGGAGTCCGCCATGCCGACGAACCTCAATCGCTCGACATCCAGTCTGATCGGAAGCGATCGTGTGCAAGGCACATCGGTGTTCGATGCCAATGCCGAGAAGATCGGCGCGATCGAGCGCGTCATGATCGAGAAAGTCAGCGGCCGCGTCTCGTTCGCGGTGCTGAGCTTCGGCGGCTTTCTCGGCATCGGCGACGAGCATTATCCGCTGCCGTGGCCCGCGCTGAAATACAACGTCGAACTCGGCGGCTACCAGATCATGATTCCGGTCGAGAAGCTGAAGGCCGGCCCGAAATACGAGGCTGGCACCGAGTGGGATTGGGCCGCGGGCACGAAATCCGTCGGCGACTATTACGGGGCGTGAAGTCACCCGTCATTCCCGCGAAAGCGGGAATCCAGTTTGACGACTGGGTCCCCGCCTTCGCGGGGACGACGGCCAGTTAAATCGCAATGAATCGACCCTACAGCTTCTGCCCGGCCTGATCGGTCTGGTCGAACACCAGCCGCGCGACCTGCGTCAGCTTCTGCTTGTCGACCGGTCCCGCCACCACATAGCCGACGCCGTTGTCGGCCCAGTACATCGCGCCATCCTTGTCACGGGTGGCGTAGCGCATGTTGCTGGTCTCGTTGTTCGCGCGCGAGGCATAGATCGTGAATCGCTCTCCCGCCGCATTCTCGTACATGAAGAACGAGGCCGGACCGGTCGGGCCGGGCAGCAGCCTGCCGCCGACGAGCCTCAGGCCCTGCGCGTCGAGTTCGGGCGCGCGCACCTGCCATCCGCAGCGGTTGGACAGCCATTGCTGAAGATGAGCGCGTTCGCTCGCGGCGATTTCGACGGGATGACGCACATCCACCACGTAAAGCCGGTGCGCCTCCAGCGCGTCCCCGGTGAAACTTGCCATGGTGGATGACTGTGCGGTTGCGCCGCGCAGCGCATAGCCGGTACCGCCGCCGATGACGAAGGCGGCGAGCGTCGCGGCGACGGCCATGTAGGCCCACTGTCGCGGACGCTGATCGAGCCGGTCGAGCCTGAGGCGTGCCGGAATCGGCTCATCGGCCACGTCGTCATATTTCGCATGCAGCATATCGCTCATCGCGCGCCACTGGTGAACCCGCGCGGTATCGTCGGGATGCGTGGCGAGCCATGCCTCCACGGCCTCGCGGCGTTCCGGCGGCAGTTCGCCGTCCACATAGGCGTGGAGTTCGTCTTCGGTGATGGGGGTATCGTGAATCATCGCGGGGGTCTTTTCCAGAAGCACGGGGTTCACTTGACGCAGCGAAGCGCGGGGCGCTCGCCTTCGAGGACGGATCGGATTTGGGCGCGGGCGCGGGCGAGGCGCGACATCACGGTGCCCATCGGCACGCCCTGGATTTCGGCCACGTCGCGATAGCTCAGGCCTTCCAGCGCCACCAGCAGCAGCACCGCGCGCTGTTCTTCCGGCAGCGTGGCGAGCGCGCGGGTGATGTCGCGGCCCTCGGCCTCGGTGCCGGAAGGTTCGGGCGTGTCGCGAAGTTCTGTCAGCACCGGCTGCCGCGCCAGCGAACGGCGGCGGTTGCGGTTGAGGTTGGTCAGGATCGTGTAAAGCCAGGCGCGCAGATCGCCACCCAGAAACAGCTTCTCCGAGCGCAACGCCCGCACCAGCGTATCCTGCACGAGGTCATCGGCAAGATCCGCATCGCGGGTCAATGCCCTCGCATAGCGGCGCAGCGCGGGGATCATGGTCTCGACACTGTCGCGGAAGTCGGTCATGGACCTGTCTTGAGCCTGCAAAGGGGCCGCCTGGCCCGCGTATAAAGTTGGTTGTCAGCTATAACACCGTGAAAACACGTCTATTCCCGCCCTCACCGGCCTTGGGAGGAGGAGCGGTTACCGGCAGCCTTGGGTTCATCAAGTCTGGCTGATTCCCGCCTTGCCCGGCCAGACCGCCTATGCCAAGACGGGCCTCCATTTTCAGCCAAAACGGACAGCTTTCATGGCGGACATCACCGGCCTGATGCGCGGCAAGCGGGGCATTATCCTTGGCGTCGCCAACAATCGCTCGATTGCCTATGGCATCGCCAAATCCTGCCGGGACCAGGGCGCGGAGCTTGCGCTGACCTGGCAGGGCGATGCCCTGAAGAAGCGCGTCGAGCCGCTCGCCAGGGAGCTTGGTGCGATCACGCTCGGCCATTGCGACGTGACCGATGGCGCCAGCATCGATGCGGTGTTCGCCGAAGCGAAAAAACAGTGGGGCAAGATCGATTTCGTCGTCCATGCCATCGCGTTCGCCGACAAGGATGAACTCGACGGCCGCTATCTCGACACCAGCGAAGCGAATTTCTCCAAATCGATGCTGATCTCCTGCTACTCGCTGACCGCGATCGCCCAGCGCGCTGAGCACCTGATGACCGAGGGCGGCTCTATTCTCACGCTGTCCTATTACGGCGCCGAGAAATGGATGCCGCATTACAACGTCATGGGTGTCGCGAAGGCAGCACTTGAGGCGAGCGTGCGCTATCTCGCCGCCGATCTCGGCGAGAAGAACATCCGCGTCAACGCCATCTCGGCCGGGCCGATCAAGACGCTCGCGGCATCCGGCATCGGCGATTTCCGTTACATCCTGAAGTGGAACGAGTACAATTCGCCGCTGCGCCGGACCGTGACGCAGGAAGAAGTCGGCGACAGCGCGATGTATCTGTTGTCCGACCTGTCGCGCGGCGTCACCGGCGAAATTCATCATGTCGATTCCGGCTATAACGTCGTCGGCATGAAGCGGCCCGACGCGCCGGACATTTCGCTCGGCGGCAAGGACTAACAACGCTGTCATTGCGAGCCAACGGGCAGGCACGAATGCGCCGCCCGATGACAGGCTCCGCAAAGCAATCCGGAAAGCTGAGAAGACGAAGCTGGATTGCTTCGTCGCAAACGCTCCTCGCAATGACGACTCGCATTTAGAGAGACTGATGCCCAATCCCACCATCTACTTCATCCGCCACGGCCAGACCGAATGGAACGCCATCGGCCGCTTTCAGGGCACGAAGGACATTCCGCTGAACGAGCGCGGCAGGGAGCAGGCGGTTCGCGCGGGCGAACTGCTGGCCGATATCCTCAAGGCCGACGCGCACGATCCATTGAGAATGCCGTTCGTATCGTCGCCGCTCGGCCGCGCCCGGCAGACCATGGAGCTGGTGCGCGGCGAGGTCGGCGTGGCGCCGGATGATTACGGTCTCGACGACCGTCTGCGCGAGGTCGGGTATGGCCATTGGGAAGGTTCGACCCTGATCGAGATGGAGAAGTCCCATCCCGAACTGTTCGCCCGCAGGCAGGCCGACAAATGGAGCGTGCCGCCGCCGGGCGGCGAGAGCTATGCCTCGGCCGGGCTGCGCATGCGCGACTGGTACGATTCGCTGTTGCAGGACACGGTGGCCGTCTCGCATGGCGGCTCCTGCCGCGCGCTGATGGCCTCGCTTGAGATCGAAACGCCGATCAAGGCCGCCGAGATCTACATCGAGCAGGGTGTGGTCTACGTTTTCAAGGACGGCAAGGTCACGAAGCATAGTTGAGGGCGTTAGCCGCCTGCCTGCACCGTCTTTATCGTCATGCCCGGCCTTGTGCCGGGCATCTACGTCTTTCATCTCTTCGACATGGTTAAGATTTGGATGGCCGGGACGAAAGGACGTTTACGCCCGTCTTCGACAGCCTATGCCCGGCCATGACGACTGTTGCGATCATCGCAACATCCGGCTACGAAATGTAGCGATTTTCACGACATTTCGTAGCTTGTGCGGCCCGGATTAGCTCCATGTCCTTCAACACCTTCGGTCACATGTTCCGCGTCACCACCTTTGGCGAGAGCCACGGGGTTGCGCTTGGCTGCGTGGTGGATGGCTGCCCGCCGCGCGTCCCGCTGACCGTCCAGGAAATCCAGTTGGACCTCGACCGCCGCAAGCCCGGCCAGTCGCGCTTCACCACCCAGCGGCAGGAGGCCGATCAGGTCAAGATCCTGTCCGGTGTGATGGAGACAGAACGCGGGCAGGTGACCACCGGCGCGCCGATCGCGCTGATGATCGAGAACACCGACCAGCGCTCGAAGGACTATTCCGACATCAAGGACAAGTATCGTCCGGGCCACGCCGACTACACCTACGAGGCCAAATACGGCATCCGCGATTATCGCGGCGGCGGCCGCTCGTCGGCGCGCGAGACCGCCGCGCGCGTCGCGGCTGGCGCGATCGCACGCAAGATCATCCCGGACGTGAAGGTGCGCGCCGCGCTCGTTCAGATGGGGCCGCACAAGATCGACCGCGCCAACTGGAACTGGGATGAGGTGGCGCGCAATCCGTTCTTCTGCCCCGACCCGGTGAAGGCGCAATTCTTCGAGGAGTATCTCGACGACATTCGCAAAAGCGGCTCGTCGATCGGCGCGGTGATCGAGGTCGTCGCGGAGAATGTTCCGGCCGGATGGGGCGCGCCGATCTACGGCAAGCTCGACGGCGACATCGCGGCGGCGATGATGAGCATCAATGCGGTGAAGGGCGTGGAAATCGGCGCGGGCTTCGGCGCGGCCGAACTGCGCGGCGAGGACAACGCCGACGAGATGCGCCACGGCAACAACGGCCCGGTGTTCATGTCGAACCATGCGGGCGGCATTCTCGGCGGCATCTCGACCGGGCAGGCGGTGGTTGCACGTTTTGCCGTGAAGCCGACCTCATCCATCCTCACGCCGCGCCGGACGGTGGATCGTTCCGGCGCCGAGACGGATATCGTCACGAAGGGCCGCCACGACCCTTGCGTCGGTATCCGCGCCGTACCGGTTGGCGAGGCGATGATGGCGTGCGTGCTCGCCGATCACTTTTTGCGGCATCGCGGCCAGAACGGCGCGTGACACGCCGGTTCCCCGTTCACAACTAGCTGACCGGGGAAGGAAATAGAGCCTCGCACATTATCTCCACGGATATGGATGTGGAGGTTTAGCGATGTTCAGGAAAATCATGATGGGTGCGGCGCTGGTCGCCGCCGTGGCGGCGTTCGATCCCGGCGCGGCGCTAGCGCAGGGGCATGGACGCGGCGGTGGCGGCGGCCATATGGGCGGCGGCGCTCACTTCGGTGGAGGTGGCGGCGCACATTTCGGCGGCGGCGGTTTTGCCCGCGGTGGCGGAGGATTTAACAGCTTCGCGTCGCGCGGCGGCATGCGCAACAGCTTCGCGGCCACCAATCCGGGCGTGATGCGCAACGCGATGGTCAACCGCTCGTTCAGCAGCAATGCCATGGTGCCTCGCTCATTCAACAACGCGCGCGTGTCGCAGAACATGCAATATCACCGCTGGAACAATAGCGGTGGATCTCGCCACCACCATGGCGGCTGGTGGCGTCATCGCGGCTGGGGCTATGGCGCAGGCGGTCTGGCGCTGGGCTACGGCTACTATAATGGCTATTACGACGATTACCCGTACGACAGCGCTTATTACGACGGCGACTATTACGGTGACGATTACGCCTACAACGACGATTATACCGATCAGTGCTACCGCAACCAGCGCTATCACACCCGCACCGGCTGGCACGTGCGGACTGTGAATGTCTGTCAGTAAAGGCGGCGCAATAGCTGCAAATAAAAACGGCGGCCCGTGGGCCGCCGTTTTGTTTGCGATAGCTGTGCCGTTTATGCGGCGCGGATCTTGCTGATGAAGCCTTGCACCTCGACCTCGAGCCGGGTGCTTTCCTGCGCCAGCGACTGCGCGGCGGAGAACACCTGCGAGGAAGCGGCGCCGGTCTCGCTGTTGCCGCGGCTGACGTCGTCGATGTTGACGGCGACCTGCGAGCAAAGCTCGGCGGCCTGACGCACGTTGCGGGCGATCTCCTGCGTGGCGGCGCCCTGTTCCTCGACGGCGGCGGCAATGGCCGAGGAGATTTCCGAGATCTGGTCGATCGTCGCGCTGATCTCCTTGATCGTCACCACCGAGTCGTCGGTCGCGGCCTGCATGCCGGCGATCTGCGCGCCGATCTCGTCGGTCGCCTTCGCGGTCTGCGAGGCGAGCGCCTTGACCTCGGATGCCACGACCGCGAAGCCGCGCCCGGCTTCGCCGGCGCGCGCCGCCTCGATGGTGGCGTTGAGCGCCAGCAGGTTGGTCTGCTCGGCGATCGCGGTGATCAGCTTGACGACGTCGCCGATGCGGGCGGCGGCGGCGGAGAGTTCGCTGATGCTGGCGTTGGTCTTTTCGGCCTGCTGCACGGCGCGCTGGGCGACTCGGCTCGATTCCATGACCTGACGGCCGATCTCGCCGACGGAGGAGGTGATCTCCTCGGTCGCGGCGGCGGTCGACTGGATGCTTTCCGACACGGTGCGTGAGCCGTTGGCGGCGGAGGTCGACAATTGCTGGGTGACGTCGGCGGCCTTGGTCAACGTGCCGGCGGACGATTCCATCTCGGTGGAAGCGGACGAGAACGAGGCCACCAGTTCACCGATCATGCTCTCGAACTTGCGGGTGATGCCGTCCACTGCTTCGGCGCGCTGCATCTTGGCCGTCGCTTCCTCTGCGGCGGCGGCATCGGCCGCCTTCTTGGCGATCAGCGCTTCCTTGAAAACTTGCAGCGTGGCTGCGATCTTGCCGATCTCGGTTTTTGCGCCCTGATGCGGAATCTCCGGAGACAGATCGCCCTGGGCCAGCAATTGCATCGGGTGGACGACCGAGGCGATGCCTTTGGTGACGTCGCGCACGATCAGGAAGGCGGCGCCTGCGCCGAGCAGGATCAGGATGGCGAGTCCGCCGAGCGTGACCATGAATGCTCTTTCATAGCCGCTGGTTGCCGTGTCGCCGGCATGATCGGCGCCCTTGTCGTTGAAGACCACGATCTTGGCGAGAGCGGCATCCATGCCGCGGCCGACCTTCACGACCTTGGTGGCGTTCAGCTTGCGAGCTTCCGCGAAGTCGTATTTGCGGGCCGCTGCGATCACTTCATCGGCGCCCGCCCGGAAGGCTTTCCACTCGGTGCCGAGCTCATCGTACATCGCTTTTTCTTCGGCCGACGTAATGAGCTTGCCGTAGCCTTCGAAGGCTTTCACGAAATCGCGGGACCGCGCATCGATATTCTTCTGGATATCGACCATCTCCGTTTCATCTGGCCCGGGCAGGTAATCGCGCAAAACAGCCCGGAAGCGGGCTGCCTGGGTCCGCATCTCGCCGAGCAGGCGAATGCTGGGAAGCCAGTTGCCCCGGATTTCCTGGGTGGAGGCGTTGATCGTCCGCACCTCGATGAGGGAGTAGGTGCCCAGCGCGATGAGCGAGAGCAGCAGGACGGAAACGAGGGCGATGAGTTTGGCGCTGATCGAGAGCCTGGAGAGCATGGTCGAAGTCCTTGGGGCGGGTGAGCCTTGAAAAACGCGAAGCCGCATTGCCCGAAATGGGCCGGGCGGCGAGGAAATGGGTGGCGAGTTCCAGTCGGGCCGGGCGCCTCGCGAGAGGCGGGTCCGCGTGTCAAAGGTATAAAGTTAGTGTGAAATGTTGGTAAATTTATCTTCGTTCCGCCGCCGCGAGTGACATTTTTATGTCGATTTTCAGCAGCTTGGAGATTTATCGGCTGAAGCGCGCCACCAGTTCCACATGGGCGGTGTGGCGGAACTGATCCACCGGTGTCACCTCCCCAAGTTTGAAGCCGCCGCCGAGCAGGATGTTGGCGTCACGGGCGAAGGTAGCGGGGTTGCAGGAGACGGCGATGAGGTGCGTCAGCCGGCTGGCGGCGAGCTGGCGGCTTTGCGCCTCGGCACCCTGACGGGGCGGATCGAACACGGCGCAATCGAACTCCCGCAATTCCTGTGGCACGAGCGGGCGTCGGAACAGGTCGCGAGCCTCTGCCGTAAGCGGCTTCAATCCCTGCGTGGCGCGGACGGCGTCGTTCAGTGCTGCGATCGCGCGAGCGTCGCTGTCGAACGCGGCGACACGGAATTTCTCAGCGAGCCGCAGCGCGAACGGGCCGAAGCCGCAGAACAGGTCGGCGATCCGCTTCGCGCCCTTGCATCGTTCCATTACCAAAGCGGCGAGCGTGTCCTCGCCCGCCTGCGTCGGCTGCATGAAAGAGGCCGCGGGCAGCGTAACGCCCGCGCGGCCGACGCGCACGATCGGCGGCGCCTGAAGCAGCACGAGTTCGCCATGGCGCGTCAGCCGGGCGAGACGGTGCTGTTTCGCCAGCGCGGAGAGTTTCGCGAGCAGCGCGGTGTCGAGCGGGCCGGAGCCGCGCACGTCCACGTCGAGACCGTTTTCCGTGGCGCTGATCTGGATGTCGAGCGGTTTGCCGGCGGGCCTCAAGAGTTCGGCGATGGCATTGGCCGCCGGGATGGCGCCATCCATCGCCGGATCGAGAACGGGGCAATGCGTGATCGGCACGATCTCGTGCCGTCCTGCGGCGGCGAAGCCGACGCGCAACCCGCCGGACCCTTGATTCGATCCCTGCCGCGCATGGAAGGTGGCGCGGCGGCGGCCGCTGCCGTGCGCATCGACCAGAGCGCCGACCTCGCAGCCGATGCCCGCCTGCTTCAGCGTATCCACCACAAGCTGGCGTTTCCAGTTGCGATAGGCGTCCGTCTGCCAGTGCTGGATCGCGCAGCCGCCGCAGACGCCGAAATAGTCGCAGAACGGTGCGATCCGCTCCGGGCTTGGGGTGATGACTTCAACCAGATCGCGCCGGTCGGCGGGTCTGCCGGGCGACGCTTTGGTATCGACGATCTCGCCACCGAGCGTATAGGGGACGTAGATGTTCCGCCCGCCGTCGAGGGCGACGCCGTCGCCCTGCTGGCCGACATGATCGATGGTGAGGCGCTCCACCTGCATCAGCCGTGCTTTGCGCCGAGGAAGAATTCGCGATTGCCGTCGCCGCCCTCGATGGCCGAGGGAAACACCTCGATGTCCGTGCAGCCTTGCGCCGCGACGAAGGCCGCGATGTCGTCGCAGATGGTGCGATGCACGGCCTCGTCGCGGACGATGCCTTTCTTCACCTGCGCGCGCCCGGCCTCGAATTGCGGCTTGATCAGCGCCAGCATCTGCAACGGAGCGGCGGTGAAGGAGAACACCGCGGGCAAGATGAGCTTCAGCGAAATGAAGCTCGCGTCGATCACCGCGACATCGGGACGCTTTTCGAGGCGGCGGCCTTCGAGCGAGCGGATGTCGGTGTTCTCCATCGAGATGACGCGGGGATTGCCGCGCAGGCTGGGATGCAGTTGCGCAGTGCCGACATCGATGGCGAACACGAGGCTTGCGCCGTTGGCGAGCAGGACTTCGGTGAAGCCGCCGGTCGAGGCCCCGACATCGACGCAGACATGATCCTCGATATCGAGCGGATAGCGTTCAAGTGCGGCCGCGAGCTTGACGCCGCCACGCGACACCCACGGATGCGCGGGCTCGGCTCTGATGTCCGCGTCGGTTGCAATCGTTTCCGAAGCCTTGGCGACGACCTTGCCGTTGGCCGTCACCGATCCGGCTTCGATGGCGGCCTGCGCACGGGCGCGGCTTTCGAACAGGCCGCGTTCGACCAGAAGCACGTCAGCGCGTTTGCGTTCGGTCATTTGCTTAATCATCGGTCTTTCTCGTCATTGCGAGGAGGCGAAGCCGACGAAGCAATCCAGTTCAGCACTGCCTGCTTCTCGCAGCACTGGATTGCTTCGCTCCGCTCGCAATGACGCGATGTTACGCCAATTTGCTGGACGGCGCACTCTTGCCTAGCGCCTCGAACACCTTGGCGACGATGGCTTTCGCATCCAGCCCGGCCTGTTCGTACATCTTCGCAGGAGAATCCTGATCGATGAAGATGTCGGGCAGCACCATCGAGCGGACCTTCACGCCCTTGTCGAGCGCGCCGTGATCGGCCAGCGTCTGGATGACATGAGTGCCGAAGCCGCCGATCGAGCCTTCCTCGACCGTGATCAGCACCTCGTGCGAGCGCGCGAGTTTCAGCGCGAGATCAACATCGAGCGGCTTGAGGAAGCGTGCGTCGGCGACGGTGGTGGACAGGCCCTGGGCTTCGAGTTCGTCGGCGGCCTTCAGGCATTCGCCAAGACGGGTGCCGAACGAGAACAGCGCGATCTTGTTGCCTTCGCGCAGGATACGGCCCTTGCCGATCTCGAGCGGTACGCCGACATCGGGCAATTCGAGACCGAGGCCTTCGCCGCGCGGATAGCGCAGCGCGCTCGGCGCGTTGTCGATGGCGACCTGCGTTGCGACCATGTGTACGAGGTCGGCCTCGTCACCGGCGGCCATGATGATGAGGTTCGGCAGGCAGCCCAGATAGGTGTTGTCGAACGCACCCGCATGGGTCGGGCCGTCGGCGCCGACAAGGCCCGCGCGGTCGATGGCGAAGCGAACGGGGAGATTCTGGATCGCGACGTCGTGCACCACCTGATCGTAGCCGCGTTGCAGGAAGGTGGAGTACAGCGCGCAGAACGGCTTGTAGCCCTCGGTGGCAAGGCCCGCCGCGAAGGTCACCGCATGCTGCTCGGCGATGCCGACATCGAAGGTGCGCTCCGGAAACGATTTCGCGAAAATATCGACGCCGGTGCCGCCCGGCATCGCGCCGGTGATGGCGACGATCCTGTCGTCCTTTTGCGCTTCCCTGGTGAGGCTGTTGCCGAACACCGAGGTGTAGGAGGGGGCGTTCGACTTCGCCTTGAACTGCTTGCCGGTGGCGACATCGAACTTCACCACGCCATGATATTTGTCGTCGGATTCCTCCGCAGGCGCATAGCCCTTGCCCTTCTTGGTGACGACATGGATCAGCACCGGGCCGGTGCCATTATCACGCACGTTGGTCAGCACGGGCAGCAGATGGTCGAGGTTGTGGCCGTCGATCGGCCCGACATAGAACAGGCCAAGTTCCTCGAACAGCATGCCGCCCGCAACCATGCCGCGCGCGTATTCCTCCGCGCGCAACGCGCGGTCCTGAAAGAATTTCGGCATCCGGTGGGCGATGTTTTTCAGAATCTCGCGCGCGGTGCCGTAGGTCTGGCTCGAGATCAGCCGTGCCAGATAGGCGGACATCGCGCCCACGGGCGGGGCGATCGACATATCGTTGTCGTTGAGGATGACGATGAGGCGCGAGTTCAGCGCGCCCGCATTGTTCATCGCCTCATAGGCCATGCCCGCCGACATCGAGCCATCGCCGATCACGGCGATGACGTTGTTGTTGCCCTGCTGCAAATCGCGCGCGACCGCCATGCCGAGACCGGCGGAAATCGATGTCGAGGAATGCGCGGTGCCGAATGCATCGTATTCGCTCTCGGCGCGCTTGGGAAAACCGGACAGGCCGCCGCCCTGACGCAGCGTGCGGATGCGGTCGCGGCGTCCGGTGAGGATCTTGTGCGGGTAGGCCTGATGGCCGACGTCCCAGATGATGCGGTCGTCGGGTGTGTTGAACACGTAGTGCAGCGCGACCGTCAGTTCGACCACGCCGAGGCCAGCGCCGAGATGGCCGCCGGTGACGGAGACAGCATCGACCATTTCGCGGCGCAATTCGTCCGCGACCTGCGGCAACTGCTCGGGCGAGAGGGCACGCAGTTTGTCGGGGGTTGGGATGGTATCGAGCAACGGGGTCGTGCTGGTCTGAGACACGGGCGGGCCTTGCGGAAATGATGGGGAACGGTCGTCTGGCCTGTGGCCGCGCCGTGTATCGGCAGGCTTTATACCAATTCCAAAGTCATGCCAATGCGCCGGAACCCCGGAAAATAGGAGGTGCCTCTCCCTCTCGCTGTGGGGGAGAGGGGCTAGTTCAGGTGACGAAAGCCAGCCCTGCGCGGGGGCGACATCGCTATTGTCCTGCCTTAGTGACGATCACCGCACGTCGAGCGGTTCGGTGCCCACTGCCGCGCCGGAGGCGTCCGTGGTGATCTTGTCGACCCGCGCCTCGGCGAGCCGCAGCAGTTCCTCGCAGCGCCGCTTCAGCGTTTCGCCGCGCTCGTAGATCGCGACCGATTCTTCCAGCGGCACCTTGCCGTCTTCCAGTCGCTTGACGATGGATTCAAGTTCCTCGATCGCGCGTTCGAAAGTCATTGTCTTGACGTCGGCGTGGCTGTTACTGGCCATAGAGTGTTCCCCGGTCGATTCTGTGGCGCTTCTCAAAGCGTAGGTCTGATTTGCGGACGCAATGTGGCGCGGTTTGGTGTGGCGTGGTTCAGTGTCCCATCAGGGCACTGACATGCTCGACGATCGAATCGTGCAGGCCCTGCAAATCGTAGCCGCCTTCCAGCACCGAGACGATACGTCCGCCCGCGCTCTTGTCGGCGACATCCATCAGCTTCTTCGTCACCCATCCGAAATCCTTCTCGTCGAGCTGGATGTTGGCGAGCGGATCGCGCCAGTGCGCGTCGAAGCCCGCCGAAATGATGACGAGCTCGGGCGAGAACTTCTCGAGTTGCGGCAGGATCACGCCCTCGAACGCCTCACGGAATTTCGGGCCGCCTTCGCCCGGCCGCATCGGTGCGTTGACGATGGTGTCATGCTCGCCGCGCTCCTGCGTGGCGCCGGTGCCGGGAAAGAGCGGCATCTGATGCGTGGAGCAATACATCACGGTGGGATCGGCCCAGAAAATATCCTGCGAGCCGTTGCCGTGATGCACGTCGAAATCGACCACGGCGACGCGGCCGATGCCGTGCTTCTTCTGCGCGTAGCGCGCGGCGATTGCGGCCTGATCGAAGATGCAGAAGCCCATCGCGCGGTTGCGCTCGGCGTGGTGGCCGCAGGGACGGGTGCCGACGAACACGTTCTGCGCCTTGCCTGACACGACCGCATCGATGCCCGCGTTGGCGCCGCCGACGCCGCGCATCGCGGCTTCCCATGTGCCGGGCGACATCATGGTGTCGCCGTCGATGTAGACGATGCCTTCTTTCGGCGCCATCTCGCGGATTTCATCGACGTAGCTTTCGTCGTGGCATAGCGTGACGGTCTCGATATCGCCCATCGGCGCTTCCTCACGCACCAGCGGCTTGAAGATGTCCTGGCTCAGCGCCTTCTCCATCGCGCGGATGCGGTCGGGACGCTCCGGATGGCCTTCGCTCACCTTGTGATTGAGCGAGGAAGCGGTATGCGTCAGCAGAAGAGTGGACATGGACAATCCTTGCAGATGGAACGGATACAAACTTAACGAGTGCGAGCCAAAGGGTTATTTACGCGCAAAAAATGCTGCGAATGCGGCAACCGCCTCGGGCGAGGAAAGCCGCTCGCCGAACAGATGACTCTCCTGATCGATCCGGCGCAAGAGTTCTTCCGGCGGCGGCCGCAATAATTTTCGCGAGGTGGCGAGCGCCTCGGCAGGCAGCGCACAGATTTCGCGTGCAACCTTGAGCGCCTCGACCTCGGCATGGCCGGGCGCAACCACGTCGTTGACGAAACCTGCCCGTTCGGCTTCCTCGGCGCTGACGGGATTGCCCATCAGCAGCATCGAGAACGCGCGCTGATGCCCCATCGTCATCGGCGCGAGCAAACTCGACGCGCCTTCGGGCACGAGACCGAGATGGATGAAGGGCGTCGAAAACGACGCGGCGGTGCTGGCGACGACATAGTCGCAATGGAACATCATCGTGGTGCCGATGCCGATCGCGATGCCATCGACGGCGGCGATCAGCGGCTTGGTGTTCTGCACCAGCGAGTACATGAACTTGACGGCGCTGATCGGCCGGGGCTCGCCGGCACCGGCCCTCTGGAAGTCCTCGAGATCGTTGCCGGCGGTGAACACGCCGAGGCCGCCGGTGATCATCAGGCAGCGGATCGCCGGATTGTTCTGGGCGGTGTCGATGGCATTGCGCATCGCATCGTACATGCCTTGCGTGAGCGCGTTCTTTTTTTCCGGGCGACGCAGCTTGATGATGCGGGTTGATTCTTCATCCGTGACGATGACGTGATCGGGCATGCGGGTCCTTGGCCTTGCGGCGGGTCAATCGGACTCATCTTACATGATCCGAAGGGCTGCCCATATGGGCAAGCGCCGGTTTTACCGAATGATCTGGGGAGGCCGATGCCCTGACCGGGGCAATAAACGGGTGCGAAATTGCAGAATCCGCCTAATCCGCGAGCGTCATGTCGGCGTCATCGATCGCGCCGCCGCCCCGGATGATGGATTGTTCCAGCGCCGGGGCCTGCACCACCATGTTTTCGGCGAGGAAACGCGCCAGCGGCGCGCGGCGCCGGGCATGGTCGCGCAGCGCGTCGTCGGTGCGCCCATCGAGAGCCTGCCGCGCCAGCATGCAGCCGCCGGTGGCGAGCGAGAGCAGGCGGAGATAAGGTGTCGCGGCCGCCAGCGCCTCGTTTGGATTGCTGCCGATTTTGTCCAGCAGCCATTCGCTGGCGCGCGCGGCCGAGCCAAGCGCATCGCGCAGAATCGCACCTGTCGCGCCGAACGCGGGATCGTTCGACGCATTGAGGCGCGCAACGATCTGTTCGAGTTCGTCGAGCAGGTCGCGTAGCGCTGCGCCCTTGTCGGCGCCGAGCTTGCGCATCACGAGGTCGTTGGCCTGAATGCCGTTGGTGCCTTCATAGATCGTGAGGATGCGCGCATCGCGCACATATTGCGCGGCACCGGTTTCCTCGATGAAGCCCGCGCCGCCATGCACCTGCACGCCGAGGGCCGCGACTTCGTTGGCGATGTCGGTCGAGAAGGCTTTCGCCATCGGCGTCAGCAGTCCCGCGCGGGCGTTCGCCTTCTCGCGCGCGGCTTCGTCCTGTGCCTGATGCGAGGCGTCGATCGCGACCGCCGTGGCGTAGCAGATCGTGCGCGCGGCGGCCGTGAGGGCGCGCATGGTCATGAGATTGCGTTTCACATCGGGATGCACGGCGATGGGATCGGGCTCGCCGCTTTTGTAGCCGAGCGCGCGGCCCTGCCTGCGCTCATGGGCATAGGCGAGCGCCTGCTGCGTCGCGCGCTCGGCGATGCCGACGCCCTCGAGCCCGACGCCGAGGCGGGCCTGGTTCATCATCGTGAACATGCAGGCCATGCCGTTGTTTTCTTCGCCGACGAGATATCCGACCGCGCCGCCATTGTCGCCCATCGTCATGGTGCAGGTCGGCGAGCCGTGAATGCCGAGCTTGTGTTCGAGCCCGGTGGCGTAGACATCGTTGCGCGCGCCCAGCGAGCCGTCGGCATTGACGAGAAACTTCGGCACCACGAACAGCGAGATTCCCTTGGTGCCTTCCGGCGCGCCGGGCAGGCGCGCGAGCACGAGATGCACGATGTTGGCGGTCATGTCGTGGTCGCCGTAGGTGATGAAGATTTTCGTGCCCGTGAGCCGATAGCTGCCGTCGCTTTGTTTCTCCGCGCGGGTGCGTAGCGCGCCGACATCGGAGCCTGCCTGCGGCTCGGTGAGTTGCATGGTGCCGGTCCATTCGCCGGACACGAGTTTGGCGAGATAAGTCTGTTTGAGATCGTCAGCGCCGTGGACGGTGAGAGCCTCGATGGCGCCCGCCGTGAGCAGCGGGCATAGCCCGAACGCCATGTTCGCCGCGCTCCAGATTTCGCTGCAAGCGGCGTGCAGCACGATGGGCAGTCCTTGCCCGCCAAATTCCTCCGCGCCGGTGAGGGAATTCCAGCCCGCCTCGACCCAGCCTTGGTATGCGTCGCGCCATCCGGGCGACGTGGTGACCTTATTGTCTTTCAGCGTCGCGCCGTGTTCGTCGCCGACACGGTTGAGCGGCGCGAGCACTTCGCTTGCGAATTTCCCCGCCTCCGCGATGACGGCGCTTGCGGTGTCGGCATCGTAATTGCGGTAATGCCCGGCGCGGATCGCCTCATTCAGCGCGGCGCCGTAGTTGAGTGCGAGCAGGATATCCTCGACGGGCGCGCGATAGGTCATGGTGTGATGTTTCCGAAACGATTCTGCGCTGACTGCGGCTGATATTATCCGAGTTTTACCCGGCCATGAAATGACGCCGCTCGGCGCGGACGCGTTCGGCGATGTAGCGGTGCACCTCGCGTACGCGCCGCGTGCCGTGCGTGTCGGGGTGCGACACCAGCCAGTAGGTCCGTACGAAACGGATTTCCGGCAGCAGCCGCCGCAGTTCGGGATAACGCCGGGTGGCGTAGTCGTGCAGGATGCCGATGCCGTGGCCCGCGCGCACGGCTTCGACCTGGCCGACGACGCTTCCGCATTCGTAACGGCGCGACATCAGGGTGTCGAAATAGGACGAATAGTCGAGCGCGCGGCTATAGACGAAATCGCTGACCTGCGTGATGAACAGATGGCCGGCGAGGTCGGCCTCGCTGCGGATCGGCGGAAAGTGGTCGAGGTATTGTTTCGACGCATACAGGCTGAGTGAATAATCTGTCAGCTTGGTGGTGATGAGCCGCCCGTCCTTCGGCCGTTCCACCACGATCACGATATCTGCTTCGCGCTTCGAGAGCGAAAAGGTGCGCGGCAGCGGCACCAGTTGCACGATCAGTTCCGGATGCATGGCGGCGAGTGCGCCAAGTTGCTCGGCGAGGAGGTAGTTTCCGATTCCGTCCGGCGCGCCCACGCGCACGGTCCCGGTCACCCGGTCGGATGTCGATGCCAGTTGCGAACCGACCCGCAGGAATTCGGATTCGACCTTCTCGGCGGTCGCCATCAGGGCCTCGCCCGATCGCGTCAGCGTGCAGCCGGTGGTGTCGCGCTTGACGAGGCGGGTCTTCATCTCGCGCTCAAGCGCGCTGAGTTGCCGTGCCACGGTAGCGTGATTGAGGCCCAGCTTTTTCGAGGCGCCGAGGATCTGGCCGGTCCTGGCTACCTCAAGGAAAATCCGAACGCGATCCCAATCCATCCCGGTGCCCGTTTCTGGGGTGAATGCAGTTTTTTGCTCACCCCGACGTCAGGTACTTTAATTTCTGCACAACGGCGAAACAATAGTGCGGCTTGGCCCGAGGGGGTGTGAAGCGCAAAATCGGCCTCGAATAACAGCCTCGGGAGAACAATCATGGCTTCAGACATCTCACATTATATCAATGGCCAGCGGGTGGCCGGGAAAAGCGGGCGCACCGCGCCCGTCTTCAATCCGGCGATCGGTCAGCAGACTGCCAGCGTGGCGCTCGCGAGCACCGCGGAAGTCGATCAGGCGGTCGCGGCCGCGCGCCGGGCGTTTCCGGCCTGGGCGGCGGTGACGCCGCTGCGCCGCTCCCGCATCATCGCCAAGTTTCAGCGCATCGTCGAAGAACGCAGCGAGGAATTGGCCAAGGCCGTCTCGCAGGAGCACGGCAAGCTGTTGACCGACGCGCGCGGCGAAGTGCAGCGCGGCCTCGAAGTGGTGGAGTTCGCCACCGGCGCGCCGCACCTGTTGAAGGGCGATTACAGCGAGGACGTCGGCACCCGTGTCGATAGCTACGCTATCCGCCAGCCGCTCGGCGTCGTCGCTGGCATTACCCCGTTCAATTTCCCGATCATGGTGCCGATGTGGATGTTTCCGGTGGCGCTGGTCTGCGGCAACACCTTCATCCTGAAGCCGTCGGAACGCGATCCGTCCGCGGCGCTGCTGATCGCCGACTGGCTCAAGGAAGCGGGCGTGCCGGATGGCGTCTTCAATGTCGTGCAGGGCGACAAGGAGGCGGTGGACGCCTTGCTGAAGCATCCGGATGTATCCGCTATCAGCTTCGTCGGCTCGACGCCGATCGCGCGCTACATCTATCAGACCGCGACGCATGAAGGAAAACGCTGCCAGGCGCTCGGCGGCGCGAAGAACCACATGGTGATCATGCCCGACGCGGACATGGATCAGGCTGTCGATGCGCTGATGGGCGCGGCCTATGGCGCGGCTGGCGAGCGTTGCATGGCGATTTCGGTCGTGGTGCCGGTCGGCAAGAAGACGGCCGATACGCTGATCGAGAAACTGACGCCGCGCGTGAGGGGATTGAAGATCGGACCGGGCCCGGATCTCGAAGCCGAGATGGGACCGCTCGTCACCAAGGCGCATCGCGACCGCGTCCACGGTTATATCGATACCGGCGTATCGGAAGGCGCCAAGCTCGTGGTCGACGGACGCGGCTTCAAGATGCAGGGCTACGAGAACGGTTACTTCCTCGGCGGCTCGCTGTTCGACAACGTCACCACCGACATGAAAATCTACAAGGACGAGATTTTCGGCCCGGTGCTGTCGGTGGTGCGCGCGGCGGACTACGACACCGCGGCGAAGATGATTAACGAAAACGAGTACGGCAACGGCACTGCGATCTTCACCCGCGACGGGGATTCAGCGCGTGAGTTCGCGCACCGCATTCAGGTCGGCATGGTCGGCATCAATGTGCCGATCCCGATCCCGATGGCCTATCATTCGTTCGGTGGCTGGAAGGCCTCGTTCTTCGGCGATCACGATATGCATGGGCCGGAAGGCATCCGCTTCTACACCAAGCTCAAGACCATCACGAGCCGGTGGCCGGTTGGCATCGCATCCGGTGCGGAGTTCGCCATTCCGAATATGTAGGAGCCATCGGACGTCTCGTTCGTTCCGGGTTTTGGCATTACGAAAATTTCAGACATCGAAAACAGCCGGTTTCACCGGCTGTTTTTTTATGCCGGTGCGCGAAGTCTGGCATGCCAGATGCGACATGTCCTGCATGACGGGACAGGAACCAACAAAGTTTGGGTTTAGGTCTTATATTAGACATATGACATCTTTACAGAGCCGCCGGACAATGGCACGTTAGCCAGAACAAGAGGGCGGATAGCCCCGGTTGAGCGGGAGAGACGCAACGGCATGAGACGGCACGTAGCCTGCGAAATGGTCCGGCGAAATCGCGAAGCCTCACGGCTTGGCGCCACTGGGCTATTTGTTTTCAGGAGCGGTTGTTTCTGGAGACAATCGTTGCCTCCCGCGCTCCATGATTGGAGAGACCATCTCTTTCAATTTCGACAGGGCAAGGGCACGTAGATGCTTGCTCGCGTTGGCCGGGAGGAACGATTGAACACTGCACCGCTTTTGGAGGTGAAAGGCGTCACACTCCAGTACAAGACGCCTAATCATCTCGTAACCGCGACTTATCGCATCGACTTCGACGTCTTTCAGGGCGATCGTTTTATTTTGCTCGGCCCCTCGGGCTGCGGCAAATCGACCCTTTTGAAAGCCGTCGGCGGCTATATGACGCCGACCGAAGGCGAGATGAAGCTGAAGAGCAAGCTGATCCGTCATCCCGGTCCCGACCGGATGATGGTGTTTCAGGAGTTCGATCAGCTCCTGCCGTGGAAGACGGTGAAGGAAAATGTCGTGTTTCCTTTGCTGTGCACCAGCAAGCTCGGCGCGCGCGAGGCCGAAGAGAAGGCCATGCACTATATCCGCAAGGTCAATCTGGAAAAGTTCGCCGAAAGCTATCCGCACATGCTCTCTGGCGGCATGAAGCAGCGCGTCGCGATCGCGCGCGGTATGGCGATGGAGCCGGACATTCTCCTGATGGATGAGCCGTTCGCCGCACTCGATGCGCTGACGCGCCGCAAGATGCAGGACGAGTTGTTGATGCTGTGGGACGAGACGCGCTTCACGGTGCTGTTCGTCACGCATTCGATTCCCGAAGCGATCAAGATCGGCAACCGCATCCTGTTGCTGTCGCCGCATCCGGGTCAGGTGAAGGCCGAGCTGAATGGTGGCGTGCACGGCGAGGAAGCCGCCGAGCTTGAGCATCGCATCCAGACCATGCTGTTCGCTGACACCATTGAGGAGGCGGAAAATGTCTGACGTGACCTTGTCCGCTCAGAAGATCGTGGCGCCTCAGCGCGCCGAATTTGTACGCGACGCATCCGAGACGTCGCAGGTGCCGCTGGTGGTGGAGAAGCCGCTGCCACTGATCGGCCGGCTCTACAACCAGACCTGGCTGCGCAAGATCGTCATTCTGATCTTTCTTGCGCTGGCGTGGGAAATCTACGGTCGCTACCTGAACAACAATCTGTTGTTCCCGACGTTCGGCGAAACCATGAGCGCGTTCTTCACCAATATCGGCAACGGCGTTCTGCCGGCGCGCGCCTGGTCGTCCATCAAGGTGCTGTTGATGGGTTATGCGGTCGGTGTCACGCTTGCGGCGTTGCTGACGGCGCTGGCGATCACGACGCGGATCGGCACGGACTTCCTCGAAACTCTGACGTCGATGTTCAACCCGCTGCCCGCCATCGCGCTGTTGCCGCTGGCGCTGATCTGGTTCGGCCTCGGCAACGGTTCGCTGGTGTTCGTGCTGGTACATTCGGTGACGTGGGCGATCGCGCTCAATACGCACTCCGGCTTCCTGTCGGTGAGCCGTACGCTCAAGATGGTCGGGCGCAATTACGGTCTCGGCGGATTCCGCTACATCAGCAAGATCCTGATCCCGGCGGCGTTCCCGAGCATCCTCACCGGCCTGAAGATCGGCTGGGCGTTCGCCTGGCGCACCCTGATCGCGGCCGAACTGGTGTTCGGCGTGTCGTCCGGCTCGGGCGGTTTGGGCTGGTTTATTTTCGAAAACAAGAACAGTCTCGACATCCCGACGGTGTTCGCCGGTCTGTTGACCGTCATCATCATCGGTCTTGTGGTCGAGAACGTGATCTTCCGGGCGATCGAGGCCAACACCATCGATCGTTGGGGCATGCAATCTTAAGAAGGGCAGTCGCCGGGACAACAACAACAAATACCCGGCTTTTTGTGAGGAGAAGGACAGGATGTTGAAATCAGTTGTAAAGACGATGGCGGCGATCGGTCTTGTCGCAGGACTCGCGGGCGGTGCTCATGCCGAAGTGAACACCGTTCGCATCGCCAAGCAGTATGGCCTCGGCTATCTGCCGTTGACGATGATGGAAGAGCAGCAGCTCTTTGAAAAACACGCCAAGGCCGAAGGGATCGACCTGAAGGTCGAGTGGCTGCGCTTTAGCTCGGGCAGCGGCATGAATGAAGCGCTGCTGTCGGGCAATCTCGACTTCGCCGGTGGCGGCGTTGGTCCGCTGCTGACGATCTGGGGCAAGACCCAGAGCAACTACAAGGTGCGGGGTGTCGCCACGCTGAACGCGATGCCGCTTTATCTCGTCACCACCAACCCCAACGTGAAGACCATCAAGGACTTCACCGAGAAGGACAAGATCGGCCTTCCGGCGGTGAAGGTCTCGATCCAGGCGATCACGCTCCAGATGGCGGCGGAGAAACTGTTCGGGCCGGAGCAGAGCCACAAGCTCGATCCGTTCACCGTGTCGATGAGCCATCCGGATGCCATGGCGGCCATGCTTGGCGGCCATTCCGAGGTTGATGCTCATTTCGGCTCGGCCCCGTTTCAGGATCTTGAACTGAGGGACCCGAAGGCTCATCGCGTTCTCAACAGCTATGACGTGCTGGGCGGGCCGCACACCTTCAACTCGGTCTGGGCGACGACCAAGTTCGTCGAGGCCAATCCGAAGGTCATGAAGGCTTTCCTCGGCGCGCTTGAAGAGGCGATGGCCAACATCAAGGCCGATCCGGCAAAGGCTGCCGCGATCTGGGTGAAGGCGGAAAACTCGAAGCTCCCGGTTGCCGATGCTGAAAAGATCATCCGCGATCCGGTGAACGAGTGGACCACCACGCCGAAGAAAGTGACCACCTATCTGGATTACATGAATCGTGCCGGTCTCGTTACTGCCAAGGCCAAGTCCTGGAAGGACATCTACTTCCCGGGAATTCACGGCGCGAACGGAAGCTGACAATCAACAATAACTACGGAGGCTCCTGACCTGCGTCATGAGTGTTCAAGAAAAAAGCAAGAACGACACCTCGCCAGTCCCTGTATTGACAGTGCAGGTCTGGCGGGGTGATGAAGACGGCGCCTTTCAGACTTTTGAAGTCCCGGCGCGTGCCAATCAAACCGTGCTGGATGTCGTCACCGAGATCCAGCGCACCCAGGACGAAACGCTGTCCTATCGTTTCGCCTGCCGCGTCGGGATGTGCGGTTCCTGTGCCATGGTCGTCAACGAACGGCCGCGCTGGACCTGCCGCACCCGCGTCGACGAACTCGAAAGCGGGCCGCTCAAGCTGGAGCCGTTGCGCAACCTGCCCATCGTCAAGGATCTGACGGTGGACATGGAGCCTTTCTTCAACAAATGGCGCGATGCGCACGGCTATTTCGAGCCGGGCGAGAACCCGCCCGCGGATTTCGCTGTCGTCGAGCCGTCCTCGCCGGAACGGCAGGCCGCCGATGAAGGCATCGAATGCATCAATTGCGGCGTGTGCTACTCGGCCTGCGATGTGGTGTCGTGGAACGAGGATTATCTCGGGCCGGCGGCGCTGAACCGGGCATGGACGCTGGTCAACGACGTGCGTGATCGCGGGCAGGATGCGCGCCTCACCGCCGTGACCGGGGATGCCGGTTGTCATTCCTGCCACAGCCATATGAGTTGCACGGAATTCTGCCCCAAGCATCTGTCTCCGACGTTCTCGATCGCCGGTTTGAAGCGGGCGACCTCGAACAAACTCTGGAGGCGGCGATGAATCCGGTTCTCTATCTCGCCCAGCGCGGCACCGCGTTCATTCTTGCCATCGCGGTGACGGTTCACCTCATCACCATCATCTATGCCGTGCGCGGCGGATTGACGGCGGGCGAGATTCTGGCGCGCACCCACGGCAACCGCGCGTTTCTGGCGTTCTATCTGACCTTCGTGCTGGCGGCGTCGATCCATGCGCCGATCGGCCTGCGTTCGGTGCTGCGCGAGTGGCTGCACTGGCGTGGCCGTACGCTCGACGTGGTGCTGGCACTATTCTCGGTTTCGCTCGTTATCCTTGGCGTGAGGGCCGCGTTTGCGGTGTATGGCGCATGAGCGTGATACGGAACTCACATCTGAAGCCGGGCTTCATCGCCGCGATGCTGCACCGCCTGTCCGGCGTGGCGCTGGCGATCTTTCTGCCGATGCATTTTCTCGCCCTCGGCACCGCGCTCAATGGCGCAAGTGCGCTGGATAGTTTTCTCGCATTGACCCACTCGCGGATCGCCCTGATCGCCGAGTGGGGGCTTGTCTCCGCGCTCGCGGTGCACATGGCGCTCGGCCTGCGGGTGCTCGCGATCGAATGGTTTGCGATGCGCGACCGCAGCGCGGTGCTGGTTTCAAGTTGCGTCGCCGCATCGGCGGCAATTGGCGTGTTGTTTCTATTGAACGGGATGTAGTGCCATGCAGATTGATATGAAAGAAGTCGAGGAGGTCTGCAAAACGCTCTACGTGCAGGCCCTCAAAATGTTGCCGGACGATATCAAGGCCGGTTTCAGAACGCTGGTGCGCAACGAGACCAGCACCATCGGCAAGACAGTGCTTGGCACCATGGTGGAGAACATCGCGGTCGCCGAGCGCACCAACAACATCCTGTGTCAGGACACGGGCATCCCCATTTATAACGTCACCATCGGCCGCAACGTGCAGTTCGACGGCGCGGAGCTGAAGGCGGCGATCCGCAGGGGCTGCGAGCGCGCCACCACCGAATGCTCGCTGCGCTCCTCCGTGGTGCATCCGATCACCCGCAAGAACAACCAGACGTCGAGCGGCATCCGCGTGCCGATCATCCATGTCGATTTCGACGAGCGGGTCGAGACGGCGTCGATCGAGATGATTCCGAAGGGTTCGGGCTCGGAGAACGGCTCGTTCCTGAAGATGCTGCTGCCGTCCGATGGCATCAAGGCGGTGAAGGCATTCGTGATCGATCGCGTGATCGAACTCGGCGGCCGCGTCTGCCCGCCGACCATCGTCGGCGTCGGCATGGGCGGCACTTCCGACCTCTGCATGCATCTGGCCAAGATCGCGGCGACGCGCCCGCTCGGCTCGAAATGCAGCGACGAGGAAGGCGCCAAGATCGAAGCCGAGTTGTCGAAAGCGGTGAACGAACTTGGCATCGGCCCGCAGGGGCTCGGCGGCCGTTCGACCAGCTTCGCCGTGCATGTGGAGGTCGCCGCCACCCACATCACGCAAAATCCGGTTGCGGTGAACATCCAGTGCCATTCGGCGCGGCGCGCGCGGGCGACGATCACGCCCGGCGGCATCGCGTTCACGGCGTGAGGGCAGGGCCATGGCGCATCACATTCTTCAAATGCCGATCGACGAGGAAAAGGCGCGTAGCCTGAAGATCGGCGACACCGTGACCCTCGAACAGACACTGTTCGGGATTCGCGACGCGACGCTGATCCACATGTTCGACAAAGGCCGCAAGGTCAAATTCGATCTTCACGGCCACGCAGTCATCCATACCGCCCCGAACGTGCACCGTGTGCCGGTCTCGAACGAGGCCCCGGTCGGCTACAAGCCATTCTGCATCGGCACAACGACGTCGATGCGCATGGAACGATTCACCCACGACCTGATGGACCGCGAAGGCGTGCGCCTTATCGTCGGCAAGGGCGGCATGGGTCCGGATACGCTTGCGGCGTTCGCGGAATTCGGCGGCGCGTATCTCGCCATCGTCGGCGGCGCGGCTGCGCTGGAAACGACCTGGATCGAACAGATCGTCGATATCGATCTGGACGATCTGCATCCCGAGAGCCTGTGGAAATTCCAGATCAGGAATTTCGGTCCATTGCTGGTCGGTATGGATTCGCATGGCGGTTCGCTTTACGCGGATTTGCAGAAGGACGTGGCCAGCCGCCGCGATGCGGTTCTCAAAAGCATCGGAGCGGTGTGAACCATGACGTTGCGCACGGTCGATACCGACATTCTGATTCTCGGCTCCGGCGGAGCCGGCCTTTTCGCGGCGCTTCACGCCAAGAAAGCCGCGCCGCATCTCGATGTGACGGTGGCGGTGAAGGGGCTGCTCGGCAAATGCGGTTGCACCCGCATGGTGCAGGGCGGCTACAACGTCGCGCTCGCGCCGGGCGATTCCGTCGAGCGCCATTTCATGGACACGATCGAAGGCGGCAAATGGCTCAACAATCAGGATCTGGCGTGGAAGCTGGTCGTCGAGGCCCAAATCCGCATCCGTGAGCTTGAGAACGAACTCGGCTGTTTCTTCGATCGCAATCCCGACGGCAGCGTTCACCAGAAGGCGTTCGCGGGCCAGACTTTCGACCGCACCGTGCACAAGGGCGATCTCACCGGCATCGAGATCATCAATCGGCTTTCAGAACAGATCTGGCGGCGCGACGTGAAGCGCATGGAAGACCATCGCGCGCTCGATCTCATTCCGGCGGCGGATGGCTCCGGCCTCGCGGGCGTCTTGATGCTCGACATGCGCAGCGGCGAGCCGTTGCTGGTCCGCGCGAAAGCGACGCTGCTCGCGACCGGCGGCGGACCGACGATGTACAAGTATCACACGCCGTCCGGCGACAAGACCTGCGACGGTCTGGCGATGGCGATGCGCGCGGGGCTGTCGCTGCGCGATCTCGAAATGGTGCAATTCCATCCGACCGGCCTCCTGGCGGGCGCGGGCACTCGCATGACCGGCACGGTGCTGGAGGAGGGCCTGCGCGGCGCGGGCGGGCAGTTGCTGGATTCGCGCGGCGAGCGCTTCATGTTCGATTACGACGAGCGCGGCGAGCGCGCCACGCGCGACATCGTCAGCCGCTCGATCATGTACCAGATCCGCAAGGGTTATCCCACGCAGCACGGCGGCGTTCACATCAAGATGAGCCATCTCGGCCCGGATCATGTGCGCCGCACCTTCAAGGGTATGGTCGAGCGCTGCGCCGATTGCGGTTTCGATCTCGCGGGCGGTCTCGTCGAGGTAATCCCGACCGCGCATTACATGATGGGCGGCGTGGTGTTCGACCTCGATTGCAGCACCGCGATGCCGCGTTTGTTCGCGGCCGGCGAGGACACCGGCGGCGTGCATGGCGCCAACCGCCTCGGCGGCAACGGCGTCGCCAACTCCACGGTGTTCGGCGGCGTGGCCGGCGATGCGATGGCGCGCGCGGTTGCGAAGGAAGGCACCCTTGCCGATCCGGATCAGTCGGTGATCGACGCATCGCTCGATCGCGCGTTCTCGCCGCTCGGCAAGCCGTCGGGCGATCTGGCCGAGATGCGCGAGGCGCTGATGGACATCATGTGGAACGATGTCGGCATCCTGCGCACCGGCGAAGGGTTGGCACGCGGCGCGGCCGCACTCGAAGATCTCGCGGGGCAGGTGGCGCGTTCCGGTGTCGCCGATGGCGACCGCCGCTACAACCTCACATGGATGGACCGGCTCAATCTGGAGAATCTCGTGCAGGTCAGCCGCGGAATTTGCGCGGCGGCGACCGCGCGCACCGACAGCCGCGGTGCACATTTCCGTGAAGATTATCCGTCCACGTCCGACCTCGCGACCTCGCACTACACCGTGGTGCGGATGAAGGGCGGCGAGATCGACATTTCCACCGCGCCGGTGGCGTTTACCCGCGTAAAACCGGGCGAAACTCTGCTTTCGGAGGCGGCGGAATAGAGCGGTTCTGCTTGACCGATATGTTTGTTATCTTATATAAGACTTGGGACCTGAAACCCATTCAGACGAGCAGGGAGAAAGAAGAATGAGTGCTCCGGGAGCGGCGTCAGCCGCCAAAGACAAGCCGAACATGCCCCACGTGCTGGCCCACAGCCCGAAGGACAATGTCGCGGTCGTTGTCGTCGAGGACCTGAAGGCCGGCACCAAGGCATTCGGCGTCATCACCGAGAACGACACGACGTTCACCATCGACGTGAAGGACGATATCCCGATCGGTCACAAGGTGGCGCTGGTCGACCTCAAGAAGGGCGACACCGTCATCAAGTACGGCCAGGACGTCGGCAGGATGGTCGGCGACGGGCCGCAGGGCCGTCACGTTCATATCCACAATCACAAGACCAAGCGTTGGTGAGGGCGAAAACATGTCACTCGGTAATATCGTTGAAATGCAGTCGCCTTTTCCGGGTAGCGCAACGGATCAGTTGACGACGAAGAATCTTCCTAGCAAGCGCGCTTCGAAGGATTTCAAGAACGCGAAGTTCTGGGGCTGGCGGCGTGAAAACGGCCGTGTCGGCGTCCGCAATCACGTTCTCATCCTGCCGCTCGACGATCTGTCGAACGCAGCTTGCGAGGCCGTTGCCAATAACATCAAGGGAACGATGGCCATTCCGCATGCGTATGGCCGTTTGCAGTTCGGAGAGGATCTTGAGGTCCATTTCCGCACCCTGATCGGCATCGGATCAAATCCGAACGTCGCCGCGGTCGTCGTCATCGGCATCGAGGAAGGCTGGACCAGCCGCGTCGTCGAAGGCATCGCCAAGACCGGCAAGCCGGTCGTCGGTTTCGGCATCGAAACCCATGGCGACATCAACACCATCTCGCGCGCCAGCTATCAGGCCAAGCGTTTTGTTCAGTGGGCAACCGAACTCGAGCGCGAACTGTGTCCGATTTCGGATCTGTGGGTTTCGACCAAGTGCGGTGAATCCGACACCACCACGGGTCTGTCGTCATGCCCGACCGTCGGCAATATGTACGACAAGCTGATCCCGCAGGGCATCTACGGCGTGTTCGGTGAAACGTCGGAAATCACCGGCGCCGAGCATCTCTGCAAGGAGCGTGCGGCGACGCCGGAAGTTGCGGAAAAATGGTACAAGATGTGGAAGGCGTACCAGGACGACGTGATCGAGGCGCACAAGACGGACGATCTGTCCGACTCGCAGCCCACCAAGGGCAATATCGCGGGCGGCCTGTCGAGCATCGAGGAAAAGGCGCTCGGCAATCTTGAGAAGATCGGTCACAAGTCGAAGTACATTGACGCGCTGCAACCCGCTGAAGCGCCGGCAAAGGGCCCCGGCCTCTATTATATGGACACGTCCTCGGCGGCTGCCGAATGCGTGACGTTGATGGCTGCGGCGGGTTATGTCGTCCATACCTTCCCGACCGGTCAGGGCAATGTCATCGGCAATCCGGTTGTGCCCGTGATCAAGATCAGCGGCAATCCGAAGACCGTGCGCACCATGGGCGAGCACATCGACGTCGACGTGACCGGCGTTCTGCGCCGCGACATGACGCTCGATCAGGCCGGTGATGCGTTGATCGATATGATCGTGCGCACCGCGAACGGCCGTTTGACTGCGGCTGAGTCGCTTGGTCATCGCGAGTTCTCGCTGACCAAGCTGTATCGCAGCGCCTAAACGACACAAACGGGCGGCGTCATGACGCCGCCCGTATTTTCTTCTCAAGGTGGAGGCCGCGTGTCTGACATCGTTATTTGCGAATTCATGGACGAGGCGGCCATTACCGAAGGGTTGCGTGGATTCGATTATGTCTACGATCCCAATCTCGTCGATCATCCGAACGAACTGAATGCCCGCCTCAGGGATGCGCGCGCGATCATCGTGCGCAACCGCACGCAGGTGCGTGGCGCGCTGCTGGATGCCGCGCCGAATCTAAAGGCTGTCGGCCGGCTTGGCGTCGGGCTCGACAATATCGATCTGGAAGCCTGCAAGAAGCGCCACATCGCCGTGCTGCCGGCGTCTGGCGCGAACGATCTTTCGGTCGCCGAATATGTCATCACCAGCGCGATGATGCTGTTGCGTGGAGCGTACATGGCGACGGGAAGCGTCGTCGCCGGCAAATGGCCGCGCAATACGCTGATCGGCCGTGAAATCTCCGGCAAGGTAATGGGGCTTGTCGGGTTCGGCTCCATCGCGCGCCTCACCGCGAAACTCGCGGCGGCGATGGGGATGAAGGTCGTCGCATTCGATCCGCTGGTGGACGATGCGGCGTTTGCCGAAGCTGGCGTGCAGCGCCAGACGCTTGAAAACCTGCTGGCACTGGCCGATGTCGTCAGCCTGCATGTGCCGCTCAACGACAAGACCCGCAACATGATCGATACGTCCGCGCTCTCGCGGATGCGTTCGGACGCCATCCTCATCAATGCCGCCCGTGGCGGCGTTGTAGATGAAACGGCGGTGGCGGCGGCGCTGAAGGCAAAGAAGCTCGGCGGCGCCGCGCTCGACGTGTTCGTGGAAGAACCGCTGAAAGCGAGCAATGCGTTCGCGGATGTGCCGAATCTGATCCTGACGCCGCACATCGCTGGCGTCACCGTGGAATCGAACACGCGGGTGTCATGGGTCACTGTCGAGAACGTCAAGAAGGCATTGAGCGCATGAGCACGCAGTCCCTCGCCGATCTTTCCAAACGCGTCGCGGGCACGTTTGTTGCCCATGGTTGCAGCGACGAGGCGGCGGCATCCGTGGCGCGTGCGCTGGTGACCGCGGAGGCCGACGGCCTCAAGGGCCATGGCCTGTCGCGCGTGCCCACATATCTCGCCATGGTGAAAAGCGGCAAGATCGACGGCAAGGCGAAACCGAAATCCTCGAATCCGCGCCCGGGCGTTCTGGCGATCGATGCGGCGAAGGGATTTGCCTATCCGGCCATCGATCTTGCCCTCGCTGAACTGCCCGCGCTTGCGCAGAAGCAGGGCATCGCGGTCGCGGCCATCGGTAATTCCAATCATTGCGGTGCCGCCGGCCTGCCGTGCGAGGCGCTGGCGAAAAAGGGACTGGTCGCGCTCCTGTTCGCGAACACGCCGAGCGCCATGGCGCCCTGGGGCGGTCGCGAGCCGGTGTTCGGCACCAACCCGATCGCCTTCGCGGCACCCATCGAGGGCCGCGAACCGGCCGTGGTGGACCTCGCTCTGTCGAAGGTTGCGCGCGGGCCGATCGTCGCCGCCAAGCAAAAGGGCGAGAGCATTCCCTCGGGCTGGGCGCTGGATGCGGATGGGCAGGACACCACCGATCCTGCCAAGGCGCTACAGGGCACCATGATTCCGCTCGGCGACGCCAAGGGTGCGGCGCTGGCCTTCATGGTCGAGGTTCTGGCGGCCTGTATCCCCGGCGCGCATCTGGCGTTCGAGGCATCCTCTTTCCTCGACGACAAGGGCGGCCCGCCGCTGACCGGGCAGTTGTTGCTCGCGATCGATCCGGCAGGATTCGGGCATGGGCGCTTTGGCGAGCGGATGGCGACGCTGGTCGCGGCCATCGAGCGTCAGCAGGGCGCGCGCATCTCGGGCGCGCGGCGGCTTGCGAATCGGGCCAAGGCTGCCCGCGACGGGCTTGCGGTTTCGCCGGAAATCGAATCGGTTTTGAAGGAGACGGCATCCGTCAAGGCTTGATGGGTTTTTTGGTTGTGCGTAGCCGCTCTGGCGGGCGGGAAGGGCTTCGGTCCGGAGGCGGCTTCTGTTACTTATCGTCTTGAATCGTTTGCAGCGGCGAAGGATCTGGTGAGCAACGAAACGACAGTGTCAGGTGGTCATACCGAATACCTTCCCCTGTACGCGCAGGTGAAGACGCTGCTCGTCAAGCGTATCGGTGCAGGGAGCTGGAAGCCGGGACAGATGCTTCCGAGCGAGTATGAACTCGCCGCCGAGTACAATGTCAGCCAGGGCACCGTCCGCAAGGCGCTGAACGCGCTGGAAGCCGACCGCATGATCGTGCGGCGGCAGGGTGTCGGCACTTTCGTCGCGCGCCATTCCCGTGACCGGGCGCTGTATCAATTCTTCCGCATGGTCGAGCCGGACGGCAGCCGGATCATTCCCGCGAGCGTGGTGCTGTCGCAACGCATCCAGCGCGCGACGCGCGATCAGGCCAGCGATCTGGGCGTCGATTCCTCGGCCATGCTTCACGCGATTACCCGCGTGCGCAGCCTCAACGGCAAGCCCGCGATTTTCGAGCGGATCTACGTCCCGGTGGATGTGATGCCCGATCTCTCCGTCGAGGCGCACAGCCCGATGGATGAGGAAATGTACGTCATCTATCAGGAGAAGTTCGGCATCAGCATCGTGCGCGTCATCGAGCGGCTGGCGGCTGTCGCCGCGACTGCGGAGGAGGCAAAGAGGCTGGGCCTGAAGGCAGGGATGCCGTTGCTGGAAGTCCATCGCGTCGCGACCGATGTCGGTGGCCAGCCGGTGGAGTTGCGCATCAGCCGTTGCGATACCCGCCGCTGCCGTTACGCCGCGGAAGTGCTGTAACCAGCCTGTAAGCCTGGATTCCACTTTTAATTTCTGCTGGACGGGAAATTTTAACCGTCTTCGTAATGTCTGTTTTTGACTGCGGTTTAACGGCTCGCTAACCGCTCCTGCTAACGTGATCTCTACTCCGCCCCGGTATGCATTCACCCCCGAAAGAGGGATGATGGCAGAACGCGGTTCATATCATGATGGCAGCTTTGATGCGCCCGAGATTGCTGATGCGATCGAGCGCGCCGTCAAGCCACAGCAGCGTAGTCCGATTTTCTGGCTGATCGTCAGCGGAGTCGTGCTCGTCGCATCGATCGTGCTTGGCACGGCTTTGACCATCAATAATTTTCGCGATCGCACGCTGGCGAACAGCAAGCGCGATCTGGAAAATACGTTGCAGCTTCTGACGCGCCATTTCGATCAGCAATTGCAGGACTGGCAGGTGATCCAAGAGGATGCCGTTGCTCAGGCCCGCTTGCTCGAAACCAAGTCTCCCAAGGAATTTCTACAGGAAATCTCCAGCGAGGATTTCCACCAGAGGCTCGCTACCAAGATTCGTTCGATGCCGTATGTCGGCCCGGTGAATTTCTTTGGCCCGGATGGCCAGTTGATCAACTCCTCCGAAACCTGGCCTGTTCCCGACCTCAGCGTTGGCGACCGAAAGCACTTCAAGGAATTGAAGTTCGGGCCGCACTCGCTCAAGCTGGTTGTAAATCCCGTCAATAGCCGTGTGACCGGCACATGGACCACGATCTTCGCGCGCAAGCTGGTCGGCCCAAACGGTGAATTCCTCGGTATCGTCAGCCGCGGCGTCGAGCCCGCGCGGTTCGAGGCGTTCTTCGCCTCGCTGTCGCTCGGCCCGGATGCGGCGATTTCCATGTTCCATGAAAATGGCGTGATGATCGCGCGCTATCCGCACATCGATTCCATGATCGGCCGAAACTTCAGCAACGGCCCGCTGTTCCAGGGCATCCTCAAGCAAGCCAATCACGGTTCGCTGATGATGACGAGCCCGGTGACGGGCCAGCAGCAGATCGGCTCGATCCGCAAGCTCGACGATTTTCCGATCGTCATTATCGCCACCCGGACGGTGGAATCCGCGCTGGCTGACTGGCACGAGCAGACTCGCGTCCTGATCCTGATCGCCCTCGCTGCGTCCATCGCTGTGGCGTTGATCGTCCTGTTCATCGTCCGGCGGTTTATCTCCCAGCACAACGCATCCCAGCAACGACTGATGCTGGAGAAGAAGCGTCTCGATACGGCGGTCAATAATCTCAAGCAGGGCTTGTTGTTGTTCGATGCCAATCACCGGCTGGTGATTTTCAATCGCCGGTATACGGAAATGTTCGGTCTGCCGAATGATTCCATCAAGCCGGGCTATAGCCTGCGCGAGATCATGGCGCTTCGGAAGAAGCATGGAATGTTCGGCGGCGATGTCGATGCGTATTGCGTCGAGATATTCAAGATGGTGTCGATCAACGGCGCGATCACGACCGATATCCCGGATGGCCGCGTGATACATACCGCGCTTCAGTCGATTTCGGGTGGCGGCTGGGTTTCGACTCTGGAAGACATCACGGAGCGGCAGCGTGCGGAAGATCGCATTGCCCATATGGCGCGTTACGACGCGCTGACCGATCTGCCGAACCGAACGATGTTCCGCGACTATCTCGACACGATGCTGCGCAAGGCGGAAAACCTTGCCGTCCTGTCCATCGACATCGATGAATTCAAGCAGGTCAACGACACGCTGGGTCATTTTGTCGGCGACGAACTGCTTGTGGCGATTGCCGGCCGCCTCAGCGGCTGCATCGAGCCGGGCGATCTTATCGCGCGTCTTGGCGGAGACGAATTTGCCATCGTCCGGAACGGCGTTCAGGAGCGATCCGAACTTATTCCCCTGATCGAGCGCGTTCATGCCGCGATCCGTGTGCCTTACGATTGCGCCGGACACCATCTCAATGCGGATGCCAGTATCGGCATTGCGATATCGCCGTGCGATGGCTCCGAGCTTGAGGGCCTGCTCCGCAATGCCGATCTTGCGCTTTATGCCGCGAAGGGCAGCGGGCGGCGGACCTATCGTTTCTTCGAGCCGGAAATGAAAATCCGGGCGCAGAAGCGGCACGATATGGAAATCGAAATCCGCAACGCGCTTTTCCATCAGCAGTTCGAGGTTCACTATCAGCCGTTCATCGACGTCAAGACCGGGAAGATTCTCGGTTGCGAGGCTCTGGTGCGCTGGCGTCACCCGCGCCATGGCCTGGTGTCACCGGCTGAATTTATTCCGATCGCGGAGGAAACCGGCCTGATCGATCAGCTCGGCTCATGGGTGCTGAAGACGGCGTGCCATGCGGCGGCGCAGTGGCCAGACGATATCCGCCTCGCGGTGAACGTCTCGCCGGTGCAGTTCAAGGGCCATACGCTGGCGCTCAACGTCGCGAGTGCGCTCGGCTCGTCGGGATTGCCCGCGAACCGGCTCGAGCTTGAGATCACCGAAGCCGTGCTGATACGCGACGATGAAGAGGCGCTGGCGATTCTCCATGAGTTGCGCGGACTCGGCGTGCGCATCGCGCTCGACGATTTCGGCACGGGCTATTCGTCGCTTCGCTATCTGCAACTGTTCCCGTTCAACAAGATCAAGATCGACCGCTGCTTCATCAAGAACATCACCGAACCCGATGGCGCTTCGCATATCGTGAAGGCGGTCGTGGATATCGCCGCCGCGCGCGACATGACGACGACCGCGGAAGGCGTGGAGACGGCGGAGCAGTTGAGCGTGCTGAAAGCGCTCGGCTGCGATCAGATGCAGGGCTATTTCTTCAGTGCGGCATTGACCGAGGAAAAGCTCGCCCAGCTTGTAGCGTCCGGTCAACTGGCCGAAGCGAATTGAGGCAGGACGCGCGTCACGGGCGGCCGGGGCCGACCGTCGCCATCAGGTTGCGGTGGAGCCGAAGCGCCGAGGCATGAAAGCCGGGCAGGCGAGGCGATACGTCGGAGGCCAAACTGGCGGCCTTCTCTTCTCCGAGCGCCTTGATGAGGCTGGCCCTGTAAGCCGGAATCTGGCCCCAGTCATCGACCGTCGAAGATTCGATCTCGCAGTGATACTGAAAGTCGTAGGCGTGCTGTCCCCAGCGCATCGCCTGCACCGCGCACAGAGCGCTCGATGCAAGAACCGTGGTGCCCGCGGGCGGCTCGGCAACCTCCGCGCCGTGCCAGTGGAAAGCCTCGATGGTTTGCGGAAAACCCTTGAGAACAGGGTCTGACATTCCATCCTGCGTCAGCGTTACGGGTGCGAGCCCGACCTCCGGGCCATGCATCTTGCCGACCTTGCCGCCAAGCGCCGACGCCAGCAACTGATGGCCGAGGCAGATGCCGAGATAGGGCTTTCCCATTTCGACAACCCAGCGGCGGATCGCGGCCTTTTCCTGCACCAGCCAGGGAAAGCGATCCTCCTGCCACACGTCCTGCGGGCCGCCCATCACCACCAGAAGGTCGAAATTATCGAATGCCGGAATCGGTTCGCCTTCATCGATTTCGATGGTGACCGGGCGATAGCCATCCTCCCGCCAGAACTGGCGGAAGATGCCCGGATGTTCGATGGCGAGGTGCTGGAAAACAAGAATGCGCATGACGGGATCGGTGCGGAAGGGCTTGTCGGCGTGAGGTGCCGGAATCTATCCGATTGCACCCTGCGAGTCATCCGCGGGAGCCGTCCGATCATCCGATTGCACTTTATTTGCGCAGGGCCGGAGCCGGTGTAACCTGTCATGGGTGCTTGCGGGATCTTCGGTGGTGTCAGGTGCGTGACCTTGAGCAACAACAGCAGCGCGCGCTGCTCGACAACATTCCCGATCCGGCGTGGTTGAAGGATCGCGATTCCCGTTATCTCGCCGTCAATTCCGCCTATCTTGCGATCATCGGACTGCGGGAAGGCGAGGTGATCGGCAAGACGCCATACGATATTTGGCCGTCCGATCTCGCCGACATTTACATGCAGACCGACCGGGCCGTGGTGAAAAGCGGGCGGCGGCGGCGCTATGAAGAAACCCGCTCCGACCCCGGCGGCCGGATGTTGTGGTTCGAGACCATCAAATCGCCAATCCGCGACAATAACGGGCACATCATCGGCACGGTCGGGATTTCGCGCGACATTTCCGAGCGCAAGGCTGCCGCCGATGAGCTGATCCGCTCGCGCGCGCAGTTACGCGAATTGTCGTCATTCCTGCAATCGGTGCGGGAGGAGGAGCAAGCCAGAATTTCGCGCGAGTTGCACGACGAGCTGGGGCAAACCCTGACCGCGATGAAGCTCGAATTGATCTGGCTTCGCGAGCGGCTTGCATCGCAGGATGTGCTACAGGCGCGCGTTGACCGGCTGGTGTCGATCGTGGATCGCTCGGTGACCGACCTGCGCCGCATCGCGGTCAATCTGCGGCCGATGATTCTGGACGAACTGGGGCTGGTCGCGGCGATGAAATGGCTCACGCAGAACTCGGCCGAACTCGGCGGCCTCGATATCTCGCTGTCGTTCGACAGGGAGAATGTCGGCTATGACAGCGCGGTTTCGACCGCCGCGTTCCGTATCGTGCAGGAGGCGCTGACCAACGTGATGCGCCATGGTGAAGCCAGGCGCGCGAGCGTCGCGGTTTCCCATCAAGGGAAAGAATTACATATCGAGATCACCGACAATGGACGCGGGATCGATCAAGGTGCTCCTCAACTCAACAAGCTCGGACTTGTCGGTATGCGCGAGCGGGCCCGCGCGCTCGGCGGGGCCGTCGCCATCGGCGACAATCCGCAGGGCGGCACCATCGTCTCTGTCCGTTTGCCATTGAACGATCCGGCCTTGCGGGACAAACTGCCGTCATGATCCGACTTGTACTCGCCGACGACCATGCGATCTTTCGCGAGGGCCTGAAGCAGATTCTGGCCGAGCACGACGATCTTGAGATCGTGGGCGAGGCGACCAACGGGCAGGAGCTTCTTGCTCTGTTGTCGTCGCCCTGCGACGTCGTCCTGCTCGATCTGTCGATGCCGGGGCGCAGCGGCATTGCGCTCCTGAGCGATGTGGTCGCGAGGATCGGCAGCGGCCGGGTGATCGTGCTCAGCATGCATGACGAGCATCAATATGTGATCGAGTCCCTCAAGGCGGGTGCCGCCGGTTATGTCACCAAGAACAGCGCCAGCCAGCAATTGATTCAGGCGATCCGCAAGGTCGCCAACGACGAGATGTTCGTCAGCGCCACGGCGGCGCAGGCGGCGGCCCTGAAAGTGCAGCCCGAGGATGAGCCGCACCGCCGCCTGACGCCGCGCGAGCGGGAGATTTTCGACCTGCTGGTCGATGGCCGCAAGATTTCCGACATCGCGCGCAAGCTCGACCTCAGCGTCAAGACGGTGAGCACGCATAAGGCCAACATCCTGCTCAAATTCGATGCCGCGACGGTGGTGGACCTCGTCCACTACGCCATGCGCCACGGTTTGGGGCCGGGCCGGGTCTAGGAAAATTCCTAGAACGGCTTAGGACACCGCCGATTACCGCCGGGGCGGCGGGCCGCTAACGTCATGGTTAGCAAGATGCCAACGAATCCGCGGATCGCATAAGGCACGGCAAAAGGCCGGAAAACCGGCACTTCACAGGGAGCGCGACCAACATGGATATGATTATCCGCAGGGTCCGGATCGAGGACGACAAGCCGCTCGTCGATATCGGAATCAAGGACGGCCGTATCGCGGCCATCGAGGAGCAGCTCGACCGGAGCGGGACCGAGGAAATCGACGCGGAAGGCCGCGTCGCGTTGCCCGGCTTCATCGAGGCTCACCTGCACCTCGAAAAAGCGTTTCTCCACCGCCGCATGCCCGCGCGCCTCGGCACGCTGGACGAGGCGATCCGCGTCACCGGTATCCTGAAATCCAAGCAGGAACGCAAGGATGTTCTGGAGCGTTCGCGCAAGGTGCTGGACATGGCGATCACCAGCGGAACGACGCTGATCCGCGCGCATCCCGATGTCGATCCGATCCAGAATCTGATCGGGGTTGAGACGGCGGTCGAACTGCGCGAGGAATATCGCGACCTGATCGATTTGCAGATCGTCGCGTTTCCGCAGGAGGGTATCCTCAAGACGCCGGGCGTCGTCGATCTGATGGAGAAAGCGATCGAGCTTGGCGCCGATGTGGTCGGTGGCTGTCCCTACAACGAAGTGTCTTGGGACGACACCAAAAAACACATCGACACCGTATTCGCGATGGCGATCAAGCATGATCTGCCGGTCGATATGCACGCCGACTTTTCGGACGATGCGAGCGACCAGCGATTCATGTCCGCCGAATACATCGCCCGCAAGACCATCGAGACCGGTTATCAGGGCCGTGTCGCGCTGGGCCATGTGACGAGCCCCGGTTCGCTCGAGCCGGAGAAGCTGAAGCCGCTGATCGACCTGTTGCGCGAAGCCGATATCGCCATCATCACCTTGCCGGCGACCGACGTCTATCTCGGCGGCCGCAAGGATGTGGTGAACCAGCGCCGGGGTCTCACGCCGGTGCGGGCCTTGCGGGCAGGCGGCGTCAACGTCGCCTATGCGTCGAACAATGTGCGCAACGCTTTCACGCCGTTCGGCAAGGCCGACCCGCTGGTGATCGGCAATTTGCTCGCGCACCTGATCCAGTTCGGCACGCCGGACCATCAGGCGGAAATTCTGAAGATGAGCACCACCGACGCCGCCCGCGCGGTCGGCATCGGCAAGGATTACGGCCTCGCCGTCGGCAAGCCCGCCGATCTGATGATCCTCGACACGGAAGTCGTTGCCGACGCGCTTCTCGACATCCCGGCGCGTTCCTGGGTGTTCAAGCGCGGTCGAGTCGCCGCGATGACAAAACTCGATACCAAGATCTGCCGAACGTGCGGTCATGCCCATGCGGAGACGCACGCTCACGCCAAAACCAAGAAGACGGCTTCAGCAACACACTGATCAGGAGGAAACAACCATGCAAAAGCTACCAGCGGAAATTGTCGCGTCGCTGCTCGCAGTAACCACCATCTTCATCGCCATGACCTCGTTCCACTTCCCGCCATGGGCGATCTTCATCACCTGGGCCGCGACGTTCGCGGCCGGCGGCCCGACGCCCGCGGTGATGAAGAAGTTCTATCCGACCATGGCGATCGGTGGCTTCTTCGCCTGCGCCATCGTGGTGTGCTTCAAGATCGCTTCGCAGTACTTCACCGGCAACGCCTATATTGCGGCGGAATGCGTGATCCTGTTCACGCTGAACGCGACGATGATGTCGCTGGGACGTATTTCGACGTTCAGCTTCATCCCCGGCATGTTCTTCGGCTTCGCGTCGTTCTTCGCCACCTATTTCGGCAAGTTCGGCCCGATCCCGGGCGATCCGTACGCGGCGCTGTTTGCCTCGCTGGCGATGAACGCGCTTGGCCCGATCTATGCGTGGCTCACCGCGACCTTCGGCGCCCACCATCATCATGCCGCGGAGGAGCATTCTTCCTCTCAGGTCAAGGAAGCCGTGTCGTAAGCGGCGGCCCGGCAACTGAAAGGATAAGGCAATGACAGGGCTTTCCGGACAAGCGTTGAAAGCGGACAGCGCTCGGCGCGTGCCGGGAAGCCCATTGCCGTCGTCCCCGGCGTCCAACGATCCCCGTCTGGCGCAATCGCGGACCGGCATGGTGACGAGCCCGCACACGCTTGCGAGCGAAGCGGGTGCGAAGGTTCTTCGCGAGGGCGGCAACGCGATCGAGGCCGCGATTGCGATGGGCGCGGTGATTGCCGTCACCTATCCGCACTTCTGCGGCATCGGCGGCGATGCGATCTGGATGATCGCGGACGCACAGGGCCGCAACACGGTGTTGCTCGGGCTGGGGCAGGCCGCCGGGAAACTTCCCGATTATAAAGAGCCGATTGCGGCGCGCGGCCCGCAATCGACGGTCGTCAGCGCGGGCGCGGTGGATTCATGGCGTCAGGCCTATGACTACGCGCGGGCGCATTGGGCAGGCGATAAAAGCGAGACGAAAAGTTTTGCCGCGCTGCTGGAGCCTGCGATCCTCTATGCTGAGCGCGGCTTCCCGGTCACGGGCTCGCAACTGTTCTGGACATCGTTCCGCGAAAAAGAACTGGCTGGCTGGCCGGGATTTTCCAAACTGTTCCTGCCGGACGGCAAGGCGCCGAAGCCCGGTGATCTGTTCGTGCAGAAAGATCTGGCGCAGAGCCTGAAGCGGATCGCGCAACATGGCGCCCGCGAGTTCTACGAAGGCGAGCTGGCCGCGCGCATCGGCAAAGGGCTTGAGGCGGTCGGCTCTCCGCTGACGGCTGCCGATCTTGCAAAGACGTTCAGCCGTCAGGAGCAGGCGGTGTCGATGGATTATCGGGGCGTAACGCTGCTCGCGCCGCCGCCGCCGACGCAGGGCGTCACCACGCTGGAGATCATGGGCATCCTGAACCGGCTCGGCTTCGCCGGGGTCGAGGAGGGGAGTGCCGAATATTATCATCGCTGCGTCGAGGCGGTGAAACAGGCTTTCCTCGACCGCGGCGGCATCGCCGATCCGGATTTCGCCGCTGCCGACATCGCCCGGAGGCTCACGCCGTCACGGCTCGATAGCAAGGCGGCCGCGATCAAGGCGCGGGCGCTGCCCTGGCCGCATCTGTTCCGCACCGGCGACACCGTGTACTTTGCCGCGACCGACGCGCAGGGGCGTAGCGTCAGCATTCTGCAAAGCACCTATTTCGATTGGGGCAGCGGCGTCGTCGCGGGCGACACCGGCGTGCTCTGGCAGAACCGTGGCGCCGCGTTCAGCATCGATCCGGATAGCCCGAACGCGATTGCCCCCGGCAAGCGGCCGTTCTACACGCTCAATCCCGGCCTCGCGATGAAGAACGGCAAGCCGCATGTGCTGTACGGCACGCAAGGCGCGGATGGTCAGCCGCAGACCCTGACGGTGCTGCTGACGCGGCTGCTGGATTACGGCCTCGATCCGCTGACGGCGCTCAGCCAACCGCGCTTCCTGCTCGGCAAGACGTTTTCCGATAGTCGGGACACGCTGAAGCTGGAGGAAAGCGTCGGCACGGCAACCGCGCAGGACTTGTCGGCGCGCGGCCACGAAACCAGCATGATTTCGGCGAACAGTCCCTTGGGAGGGCAGGCCGGAGCCATCGTCATTCATGACGATGGCTTGATAGAGGGTGCCCACGATCCGCGCAGCGACGGATTGGCGATCGGCCTCTAACGTCCGACAAAATTTCTTTTGCACATGTCTCTTGCTGTAGATCGGCTTCAGAGTGATATAGAAGCGTTCTAAGCGGCTGCTCTCAACGCGGCTGCACACACAGCCAAGAGCAAGCCAAGGAGAAGAAGATGCGTTGGATCGTTGCTGCTGCCACTCTTGTCGCCTTTGCAGGCGCCGCTCACGCCGAACCCGGTGATCCGGCCAAGGGCGAGCAGGCTTTCAAGGTCTGCATGGCCTGTCATGCGATTGGCCCCGGAGCCAAGACCAAGGTCGGCCCCGAGTTGAACGGCATCGTCGGCCGCAAGTGGGCTTCGGTCGAGGGCTACAGCTATTCGGCGGACCTCAAGACCGGCAATGGTGCGAACAAGGTCTGGGACGAGGCGACGCTCGACGACTACCTGACCAATCCGAAGCACCTCGCGCCGCACGGCAAGATGGCGTTCCCCGGCATTTCGCAGGCCGGCAAGCGCGCGGACGTGATCGCGTACCTCAAGCAGTTCGACGCCAGCGGCAACAAGAAATAAGCCTCTGTTTTCTTAAAAGTGGCTGGCAGACACGGGTTTCTTGCATCCGTGCTGTCAGCCATTTTTATTTATGGGCTCGGGTATGGGCGTCATGCCGGACAGGGCGCCGAAGGCGGACTGATCCGGAGTCTCGATGCGGTGAGCGGGATTTAGGGTTCGCTCGCGCGCCGGAATGACGAGGCGAGCATCTGTTCCAATCCGAATAGATTACAATCTAGTCGGTCTTGATCTGCGTCTTCGCGCTGTCGGCCGCGCGCTTGTTGTCGATCCATTTTGCCGTGATGGTGTCGCCGACCTTTCCTCCCTTGAAGGAGAATTTGACGTAGGGCTGCCGTGCGACCGTCGGTCCCCAATCGGCGGAGAAAACGGGCTTGCCATTATGCTCGAAACTGAGGGTTTCGATGTAATGCGCGGGAATGAGTTTGCCGTCGGGATCTTTGCCGAATCCGGAATCCATCGGGTGCTTGATCAAGGTCTGAACCTCGGTCAAATCGCCAATCAGACGGGCCTGTATCCGGATGGTGGACGACATCAATATCCTCTGGCTCGGAGTCTACGAAGGCGCTTGTCCTATTTCTTGAATTGCGACCCTTCAAGCTCCAGGAAAATACGATAGGCATTGCCGCGGTTGTTGCTTTCGAAAGCAGGGTAGCCCTTGTATTTGGACCAGTCCGTCGCATCGTAGGCGGTATCGAAATCGACCCAGTTCGCAACCGCGTCGCTCATCGCCTTGCGCACATACAGGATGTAGTCGCGCGTGAAAGCGATGGCCTCTTGCGCTGCGGAGGACGGCTTGCCGTGCCCCGGAATGATATATTTGGGATTGAGCGTGCGGACATCGTCGAGCGCCTTGAGCCAATGCACCGTGCTGACGTCGTCGCTGTTCATGAAGGGAATGCGGCCGTTCTGAACGATGTCGCCGGCAAACAAAACGCCGTCTGGCTCGACCATCATCATGATGTCACTTTTGGAGTGAGCAGGTCCTGCGAAAATCAGCGAGAAATGCTTGCCCCCCAGCGAGATCGTGAGCCGGTCGTCGAAAATGATATCGGGCGGGACGATCCGTGTGTGCTCATCGACCCACGGCGCGAGGGCGCCGCGTCGCTGATCGAGCCGCTCGTCCGCGCGCTCGTCGGAGGTTTCCCTGTTCTCGGTGTAGTCAGCCGAGTTGTCCTGGGCGATGATGACCGCGCGGCTGTGATCGCGAAACGCCTGAAGGCCGTAGATGTGGTCGGCATGATAGTGGCTAACCACCATGTAGCGGATGTCCTTGTCAGTGCGCTTGCGGATGTCCTGCAAAAGCGCCCAGCCGAGCGAGGGCGTGCCGAGCGCATCGAACACGACGACGCCGTCGGGCGTCACGACATAACCGGCGTTGGAAGTGTTGCCTTCATTGGCCTTGCCCGGAATGCCGGGGCTGCCGATGCTGTAGAAAATATCCTTGCCGGGGACCTGATCCACCGTAATCGGACGGTCGAGCGGAGCGTAATCCTGCGCCTTGTCTTGAGCGAGGAGGGCGGCGGGGAGCATCGCCCACGCCAGTGTCGCCAGAGTGGTTACGCGCAGCAAATTCTTCATATCGCGTCGTCGCAGTACAGTTTCTTGAGGACCTTGACGAGCTTGGTCACGCGCTCGTCGGCGATCTTGTAGTGGAGCGTTTGCGACTCGCGCCGGAATTCGACGAGTCCTTCCTCGCGCAGCTTGGTCAGGTGCTGCGAGAGCGCGGACTGACTGAGATGCAATGCATCGACCAGTTCGCCGACCTTCATTTCGTTTCGCATCATGAGGTAGCAAACGATCAGCAGGCGGTTTTCGTTCGCAAGAACGCTCAGGAGGCGGGACACTTCTCGCGCCTGCTGTTCCAGCAATTGATCCGGGCGTAACTTGTTCGCGCGCGTCTTCGTCGCGAGAGCCGTAGTCATCGAAATCGGTCCTGAAATTTTTTCTGTGAGTCCATCCTACCAATTTTACGGGCAAAACGCCAATTTCTTAGTTTAGCGTTGACTAAATTAGTTCCCGATGATATTTGATCTGGAACAATAAGTAAAACAAATGGTCCCATCGAAATGGTTGACCACTCAGGGAGGAGACCGAGTGCCGTTCTCTTTATTGGAGGATGCCCGTAAGGCGTCCTTGGCTGCCGGGTCGGAGCGTGTCCAGATCCCCAGGCGGCATTTGCTGAAAATGGCTGGCGCCGCCGCAGGCGCGGCCTTGCTGAATGGTTCGTCGGCGCGCGCCGACGATGCCACGCCGCCTGCCGAAAATGAATGGTCGCAATCCATCGGCGCCGGTGTCGTCGATCAGCCTTACGGCAAGCCTTCGCCCGAGCAGGCCGGCGTCATCCGCCGCAACGTGCCATGGCTCACGGCGGGCACCGAATCCTCGATCAGTTTCTCGCCGCTACAGAGCCTGCACGGCATCATCACGCCCAACAGCCTGTTCTTCGAGCGTTATCACGCGGGCCGCCCGGACGTCGAAGCCGACAAGCATCGGCTGATGATCCATGGGCTGGTCGATCGTCCAATCATCCTGACGATGAAGGACATCATGCGGTTTCCCTCGACGTCCCGCATCCATTTCATCGAGTGTCCGGCCAATGGCGGCATGGAGTGGCGCGGTGCGCAGCTCAATTCGCTACAGTTCACCCATGGCATGGTGAGCTGCGCGGAGTGGACCGGCGTGAAGCTCTCGACGCTGCTCGAGGAAGTCGGCCTGAAGAAGGACGCGAAGTGGATTCTGGTCGAGGGTGCGGATGGCGCTCACATGGCGCGAAGCCTGCCGCTCGACAAATGTCTCGACGATTGCCTCGTGGTCTACGCGCAGAACGGCGAAGCGCTGCGGCCGGAGCAGGGCTATCCGCTGCGGCTGGTCGTTCCCGGCTGGGAAGGCAATGTCAGCGTGAAGTGGCTGCGGCGCATCAAGGTCGGCGACAAGCCCTGGTACACCCGCGAGGAGACCTCGAAGTACACCGACCTGATGCCGGACGGAAAATCGCGCGGCTTCACCTGGCTGATCGACGCCAAGTCGGTGATTACGTTCCCGTGCCCGGAAGTGCCGCTCAGCGGACCCGGTCTTTATGAAATCCGTGGTCTTGCATGGACCGGCAACGGCAAGATCAAGGAGGTTCACGTCTCCACCGATGGCGGCGCGAACTGGCGGCAGGCCGAACTGAAGGAGCCTGTGCTGTCGAAGGCGCTCACACGCTTTGCGATTCCGTGGCGCTGGGACGGCAAGCCCGCATTCCTGGAATCGCGCGCGGTGGATGAGACCGGCTTCGTGCAGCCGACGCTCGCTGCGCTGCGGAAGATTCGTGGCACCAACTCCGTCTACCACAACAACTCGATTCAGACCTGGCAGGTGAAGCCCGATGGGAGCATTTACGATGTCCAGCTTGGCTAGCCTGCGGCCCATGATGTTCGCCGCCGCCCTGCTGGCGGTGAGTGCCGTGCCTGCTTCCGTCATGGCGGCAGGGACGCATCAGCGCTTCGGTTACGGCACGCCCGCAACGCCCGAGCAGATCAAGGGCTGGGATATCGACGCCCGCGGCGAGGACGGCAAGGGATTGCCCCCCGGCAAGGGCGACGTGAACCATGGCGCCGAGGTTTTCGCCGATCAGTGCGCATCCTGTCACGGCACCTTCGGCGAGGGCGAGGGGCGTTATCCCAAGCTCGCGGGCGGCAACGGTTCGCTCACCGCGGATCGTCCCGAACCGACGGTCGGCAGCTACTGGCCGTTCGCCGTAACACTTTGGGACTACATTAATCGCGCGATGCCGTTCCCGACGCCGCGCACGCTGTCGGCGGACGACGTTTATGCGTTGACGGCCTACGTTCTGAATCTGAATAATATTGTCCCGGCGGACTTTGTCGCTGACAAAGAATCCTTGCCAAAAGTAAAAATGCCTAACCATGATAGTTTTTCGTGGCAGGATCCTCGTCCGGACACCGCAATGAAGCCTTGCATGACGAAGTGTGTTGATCCATCAACATTGAAGATTGTCTCGACGGCTGAAGGGAAGGACCTGACGCCAAGGACCTCCGGTCCGCTCGATACTATGCAACCGAAGTAAACTGGAGCGCGCAGGATGCATTTTAATCGTCTCCATCTCGCAATTGCAGCAACCCTGGTTGCCCTGACGATGCCTGTTGCAGCCTACGCCCAGCCGACGGAGCCGTTGGACGGGAAGGCGCTGGCGCTCAATCGCAGCAAGGGCAATTGCATCACCTGCCACGAATTCAAGGGCGGCGATTTTCCGGGCTCCATCGGACCGGCACTCAACGACATGAAGGCGCGCTTTCCGGACCGCAAGGAATTGACCGCGATTATCGAGGACGAGACCAAGCGCAACCCGGAGACGGTGATGCCGCCTTTCGGCCGCAACCTTATCCTGACCGATAAAGAAATCTCGGCGATCGTCGACTTTCTCTATCAGCTCTAAGAAAACCCCGGAGGAAATCGAATGTTTATCGCAAAACTGCCCGACCTGCGCACCTCGCGCAGAAGTCTGTTGAAGGGAGCCGCGCTTGCGACCGTGCTGGGCGCGAGCGCCAACCTGCTGCGCTCGGTTGCGGCTTTCGCGGCCGATGCCGCGGGCTGGCCGGCCGAAGCCTTCAAGCTGAAGAGCCAGGACGACACCCTCAAGGCATTGTACGGCAAGACCGCCGAAGCCTCGGACAAGGTCAAGCTCGACGCACCGGAGATCGCCGAGAATGGCGCGGTGGTGCCGATCAGCGTCAGCACCACGCTGCCGAAGGTAACGTCGATCTCGTTGATGGTCGCTGAAAACCCCAACGCGCTCGCGGCTTCCTACAAGATTCCTGAAGGCACGATTCCGGCTGTGTCCAATCGCCTGAAGATGGCCAAGACCAGCAAGGTCATCGCCGTCGTCGAGTCGGATGGCAAGCTCTACAGCGCCAGCAAGGAAGTTAAAGTCACTGTCGGCGGCTGCGGCGGCTGAGGAGGAAACAGATCATGGCATCTATTCGCGTACGCGCCATCGCTGGCGCCGACACCACCGAGGTTCAGGCGCTCGTCCAGCACCCGATGGACTCAGGCTTCGTCAAGGATTCCAAGGGACAGCTCATTCCGCCTCATCATATCGAGACGGTGCAGTTCGAGACCGGCGGCAAGGTCGTTTTCACCGCGCTGTGGGGCCCGGCTGTCTCTAAAGATCCCTTCGTGAAGTTCTCCTTCAAGGGGGGGAAGAAGGGCGACGATCTCAAGATCACCTGGATCGACAACAAGGGTGAGACGGACACCACGACGGCCAAGATTGCTTGATCGTTGAACGGGAAGGATCGAACGATGCGTCATCTTGTGGTTCTTGCGACAGTCATGACCTGTGCTTTCGCACCGCCGCTTTTGGCAGAGACGACGGCGTCGTCGCCTGAACAGGATTTCAAGGCATTCCGCAAATACTTCACGGACAAGTTTCCGAAGGTCGAACTCAACGATTTCGTCAACGGTCCTTATTCGATGAATGAAGGATTGCGGAAGCAGTGGATCGAGAAGGAAGTCTTCCCGCCCTACGATTTCGCTCTGGATAAGGGCAAGGAGCTTTTCGAGAAGCCCTTCAAGAACGGCAAGACGTTCGCCGATTGCTTCGACAACAAGGGCATCGGCGTCCGTCAGAACTATCCTTACTTCGACGAGAAGACGAACGAGGTCGTCACGCTCGAAGTCGCCGTCAACCAGTGTCTCGAGAAGAATGGCGAGAAGCCCTACAACTACATGAAGGACGATATGGCGGCGGTGACGGCCTATATGGCTTTCACGTCGCGCGGCAAGCCGTTCGACATCAAGATTCCGAAGAACAATCCGAAGGCGCTGGAAGCCTATGAAAAGGGCAAACAGTATTTCTATCAGCGGCGCGGGCAGTTCAATTTTTCCTGTGCGAGCTGCCACGTTCAGGCTCCGGGCGAGCACATCCGGGCTGAAGTCCTCGCGCCTGCGCTGGGCATCCTGAACGCGATGCCGATCTATCGCTCCGAATGGGGCGGGATGGGCACGATCAGCCGCCGCTTCACCTCCTGCAACAGCCAGGTGCGTGGCGTGCCGCTGAAGCCGCAGGACCCCGAATATCGCAACGTCGAATATTATCTGTCGTACATGGCCAACGGACTGCCGATTTCGGGTCCGGGCGCGCGGCCGTAGGAGATGACCATGCGTATCATGACATCGATCGTAGCGGGCGCGGCTGTTCTGATGGCTCTGGCTTCCGCGCATGCGGCGGAAACCGCCGACACATTCAAGACTGCCTATGAAAAAGCCGAGGCGGCGAACAAGAAGGCTGGCGAACTGCGCAATCAGTGGACCACAACCGTCGCCGCTTTGAAGGACGCCAAGAAGGCCGCGGACGAAGGCAACTTCGATGCCGCGACCGGCCTTGCGAAGAAGGCCGAAGCACTGGCGAACGCCTCCATCGCGCAAACCGAACGCGAAGATAAACTCTGGCCCGACGCCGTCATTCGCTAATTATCGAGAGTTCAAATGCCGATCCACCGACGAGAACTGCTAAAATTAGCGGTAGCGATGCCGGCTGTCCTGTCGCTGCCACGTAGCGGCCGCGCCTCCGGCACGTCGCTCTACGATTTCAAGCCGTCAGGCAACGCGCGCCTCCTTCACATGACGGATACGCATGCGCAGTTGAGCCCGGTGTTCTTCCGTGAGCCGAGCGTTAATGTCGGTGTCGGCTCGATGAAGGGGCATCCGCCGCATCTGGTCGGTGAGTACTTCCTCAAGAAATTCGGCGTGAAGCCGGGGACGGCGGAGGCTTATGCCTTCACGTTTCTCGACTTCGAGAGTGCGGCCCACCGCTACGGCAAGATGGGCGGATTCGCGCATCTGCGGACGCTGGTGAAGATGCTGCGCAGCGCCGTGCCCGACGGTCACTCCATTTTGCTCGATGGCGGCGATCTGTGGCAGGGCAGCGGTATCGCCAATCTCAACCGTGGTGCGGATATGGTGCAGGCCGCGAACCTGCTCGGTATCGATGCGATGACCGGCCATTGGGAATTCACCTATGGCGAGGAGACGCTTCGCAAGAATCTCGCCGACTTCAAGGGTGAGTTCATCGCGCAGAATGTGTTCTTGACGGAAGAAGCAGCCTTCAACGACGCCAAGGCGTTCGACCGCGACAGTGGCCGCGTGTTTCAGCCCTACACCATCAGGAAGATGGGCGATTACCGGATCGGCATCATCGGTCAGGCGTTCCCTTACGTGCCGATTGCGCACCCGAAGCGTTTCACGCCGGACTGGACGTTCGGCGTCCGCGACGACGAGATGCAGAAGGTCGTCAACCGTCTGCGTACCGCCGAGAAGGTCGATGCGGTGGTGGTGTTGTCGCACAACGGCATGGACGTCGATCTCAAGATGGCGAGCCGTGTCACCGGCATCGACGTCATTCTCGGCGGCCATACGCATGACGCCGTGCCGCAGCCCGTCAGCATCGCCAACGCGGGCGGCAAGACGCTGGTGACGAATGCCGGCTCCAACGGCAAATATCTCGGCGTGCTCGATCTCGAACTCGGCAAGGGCGCCGTCAAGAATGTGAACTACCGGCTGCTGCCGGTGTTCACGAATGAGCTGAAGGCCGACGCGGAAATGGCGGCGCTGGTTGAGAAGCTGCGCGCGCCCCATGCCGGGATGCTGGACGAGAAGGTCGCCGGCGCCGACCGGCTCTTGTTCCGCCGCGGCAATTTCAACGGCACGATGGACGAGATGATCTGTGACGCGCTCCGCCACCAGCTCGATGCCGAGATCGCGCTGTCGCCCGGTTTCCGCTGGGGCACGACGGTGCTGAGCGGCCAGCCGATCACGATGGACGATATCCTGTCGCAGACCGCGATGACCTATCCGGAAGTCTATGTGCAGCCGATGAGCGGCGAGCAGATCAAGACCGTGCTGGAAGACATCTGCGACAACCTGTTCAATCTCGACCCGTATTACCAGCAGGGCGGGGACATGGTGCGGATCGGCGGCATGTCCTACACCTGCGCGCCGAACGAGGCGACGGGTAAACGCATCTCGGACATGAAGCTCGGCGGTGTGGCGCTCGATCCCGCCAAGTCCTACAAGGTTGCGGGCTGGGCATCGGTCAACGAGCAGAAGGGTGCACCGGTCTGGGAGACCGTCGCCAGCTATCTGCGCGAAGGAAAATCCATGCCGAAGGCCGGTTCTCAGGTTAAGATCGTGGGCGTGGACGACAATCCGGGGTTTGCAGGCCAGACATGATGAAGCGAAGCGGACTTGCTCTGATCGCGGTCGCCCTTATCTGGGGCGTGTCGGTCGTGGTCGGGGCAGGCGCCGTTCATGCTCAGGATGCCATGGCGACTGAATCGGCCACCGGGAAGGCGGTCGAGCGGCCTTTTGTCGAACACCGCATCGCCTTGCAGATTTCGGACAGCGATCCGGTGAAGCAGGGGCTGATCGTCAGCATCTCCTACAAGCTGCTCGAAGTGTACGGGCCGGATTCGATCGATGTTCAGGTGGTGGCATTCGGCCCCGGCATAGACCTGCTGAATGCCGACAACCCACGACGGCAGCAGATCGACAGCCTTATTGCGCAAGGCGTGACCTTCAACATCTGCGGTTACACGCTGGAAACGATCGAGCGTAAAACAGGAAAGCGCCCCGAGATGAATCCCAAGGCCAGGCTGGTTCCGGCAGGCGTGCCGTTCCTGCTGTCCCTTGCCGAAAAGAATTACACCATCGTCCGTCCTTAAAGGAGACTCCGACATGCGGATTTTCTGGAAACTGGTTGCGGCCTTCGCGGTCGTCTTTTCAATCTCTTCGGCGGCGTTCGCGGCCGACGCCAAGCCGCATCGCATTGCGGTGCAGGTCGATCAGGACGATCCGGCCACGATGAACCTGGCGCTCAACAATGTCACCAACATCATGAAGCACTATGGCGACAAGGGCGAGACCGTCGAGGTCGAGGTGGTGGCCTACGGGCCGGGCCTGAACATGTACCGTGACGACAAATCGCCGGTGAAGGACCGCCTCAAGCAGATCTCCGAGATGGCGTTCCCCTCCAAGGTGAAGTTTTCCGCCTGCAACAACACCAAGCAGGGCATGGAAAAGAAGGAAGGGCACCCCATCACGATCGTGCCGGAGGCGAGCCTCGTTCCGTCGGGCGTGGTGCGGTTGAGCGAGTTGCAGGAACAGGGCTGGACCTACATCAAGCCGTAACATTCCTTAAAAAGGGTGGTCGAAATGCGTGTCGCGCTGCGATGTCTGGTATGTGTGCTTTCCTGTGCCGTCACGTTCTCCGTCGCAAAGGCGGAGGAGACGACCGTGACATACAAATCGCTGACGCCCGAAATGGCGCTGGAGGCTGCCCAGGCGGCGCTAAAGCAATGCCGCGCGGACGGCTATCAGGTTTCGGTTGCTGTCGTTGACCGCGCCGGCGAGACGCAAGTGTTGCTGCGGGATCGCTTTGCCGGACTTCCAGCCAATCAGACTGCAGTCGATAAAGCCTGGACGTCTGTCGGATTTCGGGCCGACACCTCGCAACTGGCTTCTTCGATCAAGGACGGCACGCTCGATCCGCGTCTCGCAACCCGTCCGCGTATCGCGATGCTGGGCGGCGCGTTGATGATCGAAGCGGGTGGCACGCTGCTGGGCGCGATCGGTGTGTCAGGTGCGCCGGGCGGTGACAAGGACGAGAAATGCGCACGCGCCGGGCTCGACGCGATACGCGACAAGCTCGATTTCTAGCATTGTGAAGGCGGCGAGCGGCTGAGGCCGTTCGCGTTCAGCGGAACGCGAACGCGAGCAGCCGTGTCTTGCTGTGGATTGCGAATGCGGCGCCGGAGAGGATGCCGGCAAGCGCGATGAACGAGGGCATCGCCAGCGTCGAGACGCCGGTGAGACCCTGACCGATCGAGCAGCCATAGGCCATCGCGCCGCCGATGCCCATGAAGACCGCGCCCGCGATCGAGCGGCCGGTGTGGGTGACCGACGTATAACCTTCAAACTCGAAGCGGCCGGTCAGCGTCGCGGTTGTGAGGCTTCCGGCCAGAACGCCGGCCACAAGCGCGATGCCGAAATTCAGCGTTAGTCCCGTGGACAACATCACATACTGCACCGAGTCCGCCAGCGGCGACACGAATGTCAGCGATGACACCGGCACCGGGTTGAAATCATCCGCCGCGAACCAGCCCGTCGCGGCCCAGCCGGCGACCACAAGGAGGCCGATGATAAGGCCCGCGGCCACCTGACCGTAGGAGCGGCGGAAAGTCTTGTCCGAGAAGGCGTAGATCAACAGTGCGCCGCTTGCGATCAGCGTGGCGATCAGCCGCGCCGAAATATCGTCGAGGCCCATCGTGGTCAGGAGGGCGGGAGCGGAGACGGCGGTGGGCGCGGTCTTGGTCCAGTCGAGGAACGCGATGCGCGCCGGTGCGATCAGGCCCTTCAGCGTCATCTGCGCGGTGATGCCGATCACCGTGATGACGACGAGCGAGCGCAGGTTGCCTTTGCCGAGCAGCACCAGGGCGCGCGAGGCGCAGCCATTGGCGAGAACCATGCCAAGGCCGAACAGCAGGCCGCCGAAGAAGATCAGCGGCGCCGAGAACGAAGGCTGCAAATAGATCGACGCGCCGAGATTGACGAGCCCCGCACCGGCGAGAATCTGCGTGCCGAGGATCGCAACGGCCAGCGCGGTCGCATAGCTGCGGATCTTGCGGGTGTCGTTCTTGGTCCAGAGGTCGCGCAGACTGCTCATCAGGCAGAAGCCGCTGAGCAGGCCGACAACACCAAACACCGATCCGATCACAAAGCCGGAAACCACCGAGAGGTCGATCATGACGATCCACGAGCCCATTATTACTATGAGGAGAATATCTTTTTATGCATGCAATACTGTTAGGTCTATAAGTCCATGAAATTAAAAATGAAATTGTATGACGCCCTTGGAAAATAGGAAAATCACCTATTATTCCGATGGCCTGTGAAAGATCGTCCTACGACGCCTTTACCCGCAAAATCCTGCCTTTTGTTGAGAAGAATAAAATGCCTGTCCGGCGCGTGCGAGCCTGGACAGTAATCGCAGGTGCGGTGACTTTTTTTCTTCAATCCGGAACGTGCGCGAATTCCTCCGCTTGTTTCCCCGCATGAGGGCACTCATGCCGCAAGTCCGGGACAGGGTTGCGGGAAGCTAAATCATTTTAACTCGGGCGATGCGGGGCGGAGCTTTGTCTTCGTCATCGCTGACGTCTGCGTGCGGCCTGTTTTTCACGGCTGCCAACACATGGAGTCACGAATCATGAAAACGAAATTGCTGATGTCGGCGGCCGCCATTGCAGTGTTGATGGCTGGCGGAGGGGCGAGTGCGCAGAATCCGAATGCGGGTAGCAGCGGCGGTGCCGCAGGCGCTTCATCAGGCGCAAGCGGTGGCGCATCTGGCGGTGCCTCCATGGAAAGAGGCGGCGCGGCTGTGCGCGGCGGTGCGGATGCTGGCGGCTCCGGGGGCATTGAATCTCACGGAGCGAAGGGCGGCATGAGAGCGCAGGAGGAAAGCACGCCGAAGGGCCACCCGAAATCCGCGCAGGAGAACAAGGCTGGCAAATCTCCGAACGCACATACGGCAACCGACGGCAAGGGTGCGGCCAGGAACGACAACACCGCGAACAGCGAGCGTGAGCGGATGAACAGAAACTCTGCTTCGGAATCGAAGTCCGGCGCGGAGGGCAAGACCACCGGCAACGCAGCCACGGCCGCAAAGGCTGCGCCGCCTGTCGAGAAGCGCACCCAGATCACCTCCGCCATCAAGCAGGAGAAGGTGACGGCGGTGACCAACGTGAACTTCAACGTCTCCGTCGGAGCGCGTGTCCCGGCATCGGTGCACTTCTATCCCGTCCCGGCGAGCGTGATTGCGATCTATCCGGAATGGCAAGGCTACGAGTTCATTCTGGTGGGCGGCCGTTACGTGATCGTGGCGCCTGAAACCCATGAGATCATCTACATTCTGGCCTGACATGCATAAAGAGGGCCCGGTTCGTCCGGGCCCTCCCGCATGCGCGAAATGATCCCTTCACGGATCGCCGCCGAATGAAAGCGGCGTCGTGCATTTCGATTTTTGATAAAATGCGGGCCGTCGCGGGTGAGAGCCTACCCGTTGGCGGCCCTGAATCGTGGGCAGCACAAAAACTTGTACGTTGCGTCATAGCCATGAGTTTAGAACTCATGTAGGTTTCATCCGACTACTTCCTGGATATGCCGTGGGGTAGAGACTGATGACGCTACGTCGTGTTCTTCTGACAGCGGTGGCTGTCGGAATTCTGGCTGTTCTGGGCGGCTACGCACTGATGTGGCGTCCCGCCATCGCGCCGGCGGCTACCAGTGCAAAAGCCCAAATAGATCGGAAGGCGATCGATCACGGCGCAGAGCTTGCGTCGATCGGCAATTGCGCCGATTGCCATACATCCGCAAACGGTGCCGCCTATGCGGGCGGCCGGCCCATTCCCACTCCTTTCGGCACGATCTACGCCAGCAACCTGACGCCAGATGGCGAGACCGGCATCGGTTCGTGGCCGGAGGAGGCGTTCAGGCGCGCCATGCGCGACGGCGTGGATCGTGAAGGGCGGCAGCTCTATCCGGCATTTCCCTACGATCATTTCACGCATGCGACGGATGCGGACATCCACGCGATTTATGCGTTCTTGATGAGCAAGCCCGCGGTGCGCAACGCCGTGCCGGCCAACGAACTCGCTTTCCCGTTCAGCTTCCGTCCCATCGTCGCGGGTTGGAAACTTCTATTCCTGCGCCGCGATGGGCTGGAGCCTGATGCCGGCAAGAGCGCCGAATGGAATCGCGGACGCTATCTGGTTGAGGGTCTTGGCCATTGCGGCTCCTGCCACACGCCGCGCAACGCGCTCGGTGGCGAGAAGCGCGGCAGCGCCTATGCCGGTGGCGCGGCGGAAGGGTGGAATGCGCCGCCCTTGAACGCCTCGCTCGTCACGGCACACAAATGGACCGTCGATCAGTTGGCCGAATATCTCTCCACCGGCTGGCATAGGCTGCATGGCGCGGCCGCCGGACCGATGGCCGATGTCGCGAAAAACCTCGGCCGCGCGTCGCAGGGTGATGTCCACGCGATTGCGACCTACATCGCCAGCCTTTCACCGGGTGCGGAAGGCGCCAAGCCTGCAATCCCGGCTGGCGGCAAGATTCTGACGGACCAGCCGGCCGAGGTGGTGGCGATCTACAACGGTGCCTGCGCCAAGTGCCACAATGACCGGCTCGATGTCGGGCCATCGCAGGCGATCTCGCTCGCCTACAGCACAGCCGTTCAGCAGCCGCAATCGGCCAATGCCGTTCGCGTGGTCATGCACGGTATCGAGGCCTATCGCACGGGCGGCGGGCCTTACATGCCGGCGTTCGAAGGCATTCTGACAGACAAACAGATTGCGTCGGTCGTTCAATATGTCCGCGCGCGCTACACCGACCGGCCGCAATGGACCGATGTGAACTCACAGATCGCCAAAGCCCGGCAGGAAGGAGCCCAGCCATGAAGGTTTCGCTGCACGTCAATGGCAAGCCGCAGGAGATCGATGTTGCCGATCCCTCGACGCCGCTGCTTTATGTTTTGCGCGATAATCTCGGGCTGCATGGCCCGCGCTTCGGTTGCGGCCTCGGGCAGTGCGGCGCCTGCATGGTTCACATCGACGGGCACGCGACGTTCTCCTGCGTGATGCCGGTCACGGCCGTCGGGGATCGCAAGGTCACCACGCTTGAGGGTCTGATGGAAGGCGGCAAGCCGAACAAGCTTCAGCAGGCATTTATTGATGAGGAGGCGGCGCAGTGCGGCTACTGCATCTCCGGCATGGTGATGCAGGCGCAGGCGCTCCTCAACAAGACGCCAAGTCCGACGGATGAGGACATCAAGCGCCACATGGAGCCGAACCTCTGCCGCTGCGGCACTCATGCCGCCATCATGCGCGCGATCAAGCGCGCGGCCGTTGCTTGAGGAGGCTGTCATGAATCTGCATCTCAAGCCGTCCCGCCGCGATGTTCTGAAGGGGACCGGTGCGCTGGTCGTGGCCTTCTCGCTGACGCCTCCCTCCGAAGCCATGGCGTTTGTGGGCGAAGCCGCCATCGGCAAGCCGGTGACGCTGGATCAGGTCGATACGTTTCTCGCCATCGACGACAAGGGCATGGTGACGGTTTACTCGGGCAAGGTCGATCTCGGCACCGGCATCCGGATCGGTATCCAGCAGATCGTCGCCGAAGAACTCGATGTGCCTCTGGCGAACGTCACGACCATCGAAGGCGACACGGCGCTGACGCCGGACCAGGGTCCGACCTATGGCAGCCTGTCGATTCAGGGGGGCGGCATGCAGATCAGGCAGGCTGCCGCGACGGCGCGAAGCGCGCTGCTGGATCAGGCCGCGCAACGGCTCGGCGTCGCCAAGGACGATCTCACCGTTGCCGATGGCGTGATCACAGCGAAATCCGGGGGTGGAAAGGTTGCCTACGCCGAACTGATCGGCGGCAAGACCTTCATGTTGAAGGTCGATCCGGCGGCGCCCGCGAAGAATCCCGCCGACTACAAGATCGTCGGCAAGCCGATCGCGCGTCGCGATATTCCGGAGAAGCTCACCGGCAAGTTCACCTACATGCAGGATTTCCGGGTGCCGGGAATGTTGCATGGAAGCGTGGTGCGTCCGCCGAGCATCGGCGCGACGCTGCAAAGCGTCGATGAAAGTTCGGTCAAGGATATTCCGGGTATCGTCAAAGTCATTCGCGACGGGAATTTCCTCGCCGTGGTGACGGAAACGGAATGGGCGGCGGTGCGCGCCGCGCGCGAGATCAAGGCGTCATGGTCGACATCGGAGACTCTGCCGGATCAGGCAAAACTCTGGGAGCATGTCCGTTCGACCAGGATCGTGAAGGATGACGTCACCAGCAATATCGGCGACAGCGCCGCCGCGATGGCTGCCGGTGGCAAGATCGTCAAGGCGTCCTATGACTTCGCCATCCACACCCATGGCTCGATCGGGCCGTCCTGTGCGATTGCCGAATTCAGGGACGGCAAGCTGACTTGCTGGTCCGCTTCACAGGCGACTCACAATCTGCGCAAGCAGTTGGCCATGATGATGAAGATGCCGGACGAGGACGTACGCTGCATCTATGTCGATGGTGCGGGTTGCTACGGCCGGAACGGGCATGAAGACGCTGCGGCCGATGCCACATTGCTCGCGAAGATCATGGACAAGCCCGTCCGTGTGCAGTGGTCGCGTGCCGACGAACATGGCTGGGACCCGAAGGGGCCGCCGACCCTGATCGATCTGCGGGCGAATATCGATGCGTCCGGCAACGTCACCGCCTGGGAAAGCGAGTTCTTCATCCCGCAGGGCGCGGCCGGTATGGTCGATCTCGTCGCCGCGACGTTGAGCGATCGTCCAGTCGTGGGCAAGCTGGCGCCGGGTGGAATCGTCAACGACTCCGCGATCGGCTACAAGTTTCCGAACATCAAGACCGTCTGCCATCGCCTCGAGACGACGCCGTTCCGCCCGTCATGGATCCGGACGCCGGGGCGGATGCAGAACACCTTCGCCAATGAGAGCTTCTTCGACGAGGTCGCCGCTGCGCTCAATGCGGACCCGCTGGAGCTTCGCATCAAGTACACCGATCCCGCCGACAAGCGCGGCCTCGAAGTGCTCGACAGGCTGGCGCAAGTTGCAAAGTGGGAGAACCGCCCATCGCCACGCAAGGATATCAAGGGCGACGTGGTGCAGGGGCGTGGCGTGAGTTACGTCAAATACGAACTGGTGCGGACCTATGTCGGTCTGGTGGCCGATGTCGAAGTGGATCGCACTTCCGGCGATGTCCGCGTCAAGAAGGTCTATGTGGTTCACGACTGCGGCCAGATCATCAATCCGAACGGCGTTCGCGCGCAGATCGAAGGCAATGTCATCCAGACCGTCAGCCGCACGCTGAAGGAAGAAATCATGTTCGACCGCGGCATGATCACGAGCCTCGACTGGGCGAGCTACCCGATCCTGCGGTTCTCCGAACTGCCGGAACTGGTGATCGAACTGATCGACAGGCCGGCGGAAAAACCGTGGGGCGCGGGCGAGCCGACGGCCGCTCTGGTTTCGTCGGCGATCTCCAACGCGATTTTCGACGCGACCGGCGCGCGCGTGCGCTCGGTGCCGTTCAAGCCCGAAAAGGTCAAGGCCGCGCTGCGCTCGGCCTGATAGCGCGGATCGGTAAAGCTGTTCGCTGTAGGCTTATTTGTAAATGAGCGCGATCGCGAAGCGCGAGCCCATGATGAAGAGATAAACGCCGAATGCGATCTCCAGCGCGCGTTTGGACATTGCATGCGCGGCTTTCGCGCCGAAAGGCGCGGTCAGAAGGCTCGTGGGCATCACCATGATGGCACCGAGCAGCGAGATGTATCCGATCGCGAGCGGAAATTGCAGGATGGTGCTGTCCGGGAATTTCGCGGCCGCGGGCCAGCCCGCATAGATGTATCCGATCGTGCCGGGAATCGAGATCAGGACGGCGATGCCCGATGAGGTCGCGACCGATTGGTGGATCGTTTTTCCATACATGGTCATCAGCAAATTCGAAAACAGGCCGCCGCCGATGCCCATCAAGGTGGAGAGGAGGCCGATGCCGAGCCCGTAAATTTTCATGAACGGTCCGGTGGGGAACGTATCGCCAAGTTTCCAGTTTTCTTTGCCGAGGATCAGGCGCGCCGAGGCAGACCATGCCACGGCGACGAAGACATATTTGAAGACCTGCTCGGGCGCGTAGCGGGCGATGAACGATCCGGCGATCACGCCCGCCAAAATCGGCACCGTCCATCTGCGCAGGATATCCATATCCACACTGCTATGCTTGCGATGCGTCATATAGGAGCGGACGGCTGTCGGGATCATGATCGCCAGCGAGGTGCCTACGCAAAGCGGCATCCGGGTTTCAAGCGGCACGTCCATGATTCGGAACAGCTCGTAGAGCACCGGCACGAGGATGGCGCCGCCGCCGACGCCGAACAATCCCGCCAGAAATCCAGCCAGCGCGCCCACCGCCATCAAAGCAATGGCGAGTTCGATGATTTCAGCGACGGGAAGCTGGGGCATGTCGTCTCCTGATGAGGTGCCGGGCAAGTATATGTGCTTGTGCGAACCGCCCACGATTGTGCATTTCGCAATGCATCAGAATCGAGCGTCACCGTCTATCACGGTGTGGATAGCGAGTGACGTCCTTTGGACGGAGACCGGCGTGGACATTGAGTGCCGTGCCGGATGTTGGCCCGATGTTGCCTCAAGAGGCGCTGAATCGTTCCGCCGGGCTAGTGTCGCGGGAACGATTAACCCGCTCATTTCCCTGATATTTCAATACAATTTCGGGCGCAAAACCCGCTTTGCCGGTTGAAACCGCGGCGCACTGCCTATAGACAGCGCTCTGCCGGGTCTGTTGGGGCGTAGCCAAGCGGTAAGGCAGGGGATTTTGATTCCCCCATTCGGAGGTTCGATCCCTCCCGCCCCAGCCATTTGGTTTATTTCAGCTTATTGGCCGATTTTGACATCGGCATTCTGAACGCTTTCACCCGCTTCATTCTGAACACCTGCTATCACCGACAATCTAGCGCCGAAGCTTCGACCATCTGAACATCGGTGTTTTCTCATACGTAGCAAGCTTGGAAAGCGCTGGCCGCGCATCGTTCTTCAGGGCTTTTTCTTTGAGCGCGGGGACTCTGTCTTTCGAGGCGAAGACCTCGCCTGCACGTTCACGCTCAGCTTGTAGACCTCCGGGAGCAGGAAGTGGATGGTTCGCTCAATAGCGGCGCCCTTCGCATCGTAGGAGATACGTTCAAGAGAGAGCAGGGGCGTTGTCGGTGAAACGCCGAGCCGCCCGGCGAGAATGTGGTCCGGCAAGGCACTGCTGATGTTGAACGAAGCTCGAAATGGCTCGACGTTCAGACGTTCTCGCAGGATCTGATAAACGCCGAGGCATTTCGTATCGCTTTTGCTGATACGTTCGCCGAGATGCGCTGGAATAGCGATTTGAAGAAAGCCGTGCGGACTGCCACCCGTCTCATAAAGACGCTCATAAAGAAGCACGCTTTCAGCCGGCGCGAAGCAGTCCGGCACTTGCTTCCCGGTGCCCCAATAAAAGTCCACAAGATGCGCTGTGACCTGCTCGCCCGATGAGGCGAACGCATCCATGAATGGGCCGAGCCGGTCGATCTCGTAGGTGATGTGGGGGCGGGGCGCGGCGATGAATGTCCCCTTGCCCTGGCGGCGAATGAGCAGGCCCTGATCGACGAGGGTTTGAATGGCCCGCCTCACTGTGACGCGGCTGAGATTATAGGTCTGACAGATCGTTTCTTCAGTCGGAAGCTGCTGGCCAGGCGGATAGATCGCAATGAATTCAGTGCGCAATCTGGCGCTGAGCTGCTCGTGCAATGCGCGCGGATCGCCCCGGCGCAAATTCGAACTTTCACTGGTGGCGGAGCTTGACTTGGATTTCATATTTGTCTCATATTGTATCTAAGATGTAGTATAACATCTTCAGGACCATAAAGCTGCAAAGGCGTGTCCTGAGGCCTGCTTGGGAGGAATGCCGATGTGCCGATTCGTTCTACGCCATCTTTCCGACGTTGTGAGCCGCCGTCCGGGTAACTTTCCCGGCAGCCTTTTGTCGCTGCAATCGCTCGGTAAGGGAATTGGAATTGCAATAACCTTAGCGGTTCTGGGTACACCTGCTCACGCGGACGAAACACATACGCTTCGTCTGTCGAGTTGGGGTGCTCCTACAGCGCCACAAGTTTCCGAGTTCACGGCGGCTTTCAAAACCGAGGTCGAAAAAGCCAGCGGCGGCCGTATTTCCGTGCAGACATTCCCGGCGGGCTCACTCGTCAATGAGCGCGCCGTACCGTCTGCCGTTCAATCCGGTGTCGTCGATATTTCTCTGACCACGATGGGGAGTTGGGCATCCATCGTCCCCACAGCCGGAGCATTAAACACGGTCTTCTTCCGTCCGACCGAGAAAAATTTCGACAAGGTCATCGGACCTGGCACGCCTTTGTTCAAGGCGCTGGACGACGATATGGCCCAGCACGGAACGCGGTTGCTCGCGGCTCTTTATAATGGCCCGGTCGTTGTCGTCTCGAAGATGCCGCTGAAGGTGCCGGCTGATTTCAAGGGCAAGACGGTTCGCGTGTTCGACCGTCTAACGGCGGAAATCGTGCAGTCGTTGAAGGGGGCGCCGTCGACAATTGAAGTGGCGGATGTCTATCCCGCACTTCAACGCGGTGCGGTTCAGGCTGCAATCGGTGGCCTTGAAGGAGCCATCGGCCTCAAGGAATACGAGGTCGGTAAATATCTGTTGGCGACCAATGGCCAGTTCGGTCTGTTGATGACCGGCTATGTCATGAACAAGAAGTCACTGGATGCGCTGCCGCCCGATCTTCAGAAGATCGTGCTGGAAAGCGGTTACAAGGCCAGCCGTGAAACAACGATCGCGATGATCGCGGCCTACGAAAAAGAGCTTCACCAGATGGAAGAGCACGGCATGACCGTGACGACGCTCCAGCCGGGAACGCCTGAATACCAGGGGTTCACGGATGCGCTGGCATCACTTGCAAAGACGCAGGAAGCCCGCTTCCCCGCCGAGCTTGTCCGTCAGGTGCTCGATGCTCAACACTGATACCCAATATGAAAGCAGGCCAGGGATCCACTCGCCCCTGACAGCGATAGCTCGCTGGATCTGCTATGCGGGGGTGGCGCTCATTCTTCTGCTCCCCCTGCCTGTACTCTACGAAGTTGTTGCAGACCAGCTTGAACAACCTCCGATCTGGGTGTTCGAGACGACGGGCTACGTGATCATTCTGATTGCGTTCCTGGCATCCGGTTACGGTCTCAGCACGGGACACCATTTCAAGGTTGAACTTCTTGCGCAGCGGTTTCCGGCAATGGCAACGCAGCTTGCGGTGCTATCCGGCATACTTGAGGCGGTGTTCGGCCTGATCCTGCTCTCCGCAGGTGCGATGCAGGCTTATGCCGCCTTCGAGCAGGATATGCGGTCGGACACGTTGCTGGCCGTGCCGTTGTTTTGGCCTATGCTGGCCTTCCCGATGGGCGGATTTGCCATCCTGGTTCAGGGTATCGGCAATATTCTGAAAGCGGTGCGCGGGGGTAGGTCATCATGACATTACTCTCAGGTGTGTCCTTTGCTCTCATCACGCTGGTGATGTTCACGTTGATGGCACTCGGCATCCCGATCTTTGTTTCGATCGGGCTGGCTGCGTTCGCCGGGCTCGCGATCATTTTCGGGCCGGCTCATGCGATGGTGGATTTCACATCGTTTCTCTGGCAGAGCCTTAACAACTTTGAACTCGTCACCATCCCGCTCTTCGTACTCACCGCCATGCTGGTCGAGGAATCGAAGATAGGCGACGAATTGTTTGCCTGTGCCAAAGCCTGGATTGGTGGCGTGCCGAATGGCCTCGGCGTCGCCGTCATCTTGACCTGCGCGGTGTTCGCGAGCATCACCGGATCGAGTCCTGTCACCGCGGTGACAGTCGGGTTGATCGCGTTGCCGGCCCTTGCCCGTGAAGGGTATCCCGACAGTTTGCGTGGCGCGCTGATCGCGGGCGGTGGGACGCTCGGCATTCTGCTGCCACCCAGTCTGCCGCTCATCATCTACGGCGTGCTCACCCAGACGTCGATTGGCAGTCTGTTTATGGCGACGGTCATCCCCGGCCTGTTGCTGATGACGATGTTCGCTATTTACGTGATGCTATTCCACCGGCCAGCGGTGCGCGGCGCGTATCATTCCATGGAAGAAAGATGGAGCGCCTTGTGGAAGGCGCTGCCGATTATCGTTTTGCCGATCTTTATTATTCTATCGATCTATCTGGGGCTGGTCACTCCCACGGAAACCGGCGCTGTCGCGGTGGCTTACGTGCTGATCCTTGGATTTGCGCGCAAACGCCTCAACTTGGCGCAAGTACTTAGAGCAGGGCGGTCGGCGGCTCTTACATCGTCGATGTTGCTTATGATCTTTGGCGTGGGATCGGTGTTTGCGCGATACAGCGCGATGCTGCAACTGCCGCAGCATATCGCCGCATCTGTCGGTTCGATGCCCGGTGGAGCGCTTGCTGTCTTCACCGCGATGGTTGTGACGGACCTTATTCTCGGCACCTTTCTCGAGTCCGGCGCGTTGACGATCCTGACGATTCCAATCTTCTTTCCGATCTCGCAGGCGATAGGTCTCGATCCGGTGCAATTCGGCGTGATGATTGCCGTCAATCAGGAGATCGCGCAGATTCATCCGCCGACAGGGCTAAATCTCGTGACGGTGTCATCAATCTCAGGAATCCCACTGACGCGGATGATGGTCAGCATCCTGCCGTTCATCGCGATTGAGCTTGTGATGATCTACCTCCTGTATTTCATCCCGCAACTGACCCTGTTCCTCCCCGCGCATATGAACATGCATTGAAGACAATTCCGGAAAACCGGAACTGATGGAGTAAACGATGAAACTGAATGAAGAAGAAAAGGCAATGCTGGCGGGCGAGTTTGGTCCGCTTAGGCAATGGGCCATCGATCATCAGATAAAAGTGGGACGATACCTCAAGGCACCGGATTTCGTTCCGGTGTTGCAGGCGCATGTCATGGCCGATACCGAATCCCTTGGTAAAGCAGGCGTCGAGTGGCTCGAAGGCTGGGCGAAATTGCCTGCGAAGGAGCGGCTCGTTCGGATTCCAACGATCACGGACCCGCGTGGCACCGATTTCGCCGCAGCAAACCGTCTGAAGCAGCAATCGTGGATGGTCGATCTGGAGCGCCGCGCGATCGGCGCGTTTGAATCGCTCGGCGTGTTGATGACGGATACCTGCATCAACTATCAGACGATCATGCCGCCGGTTCGCGGCGAGCACGTCGCCTATGGCGACACCGGCGTTGTCATCTATTCCAACAGCGTTTGTGGCGCGCGCTCGAATTTTGAAGGCGGCCCGTCAGCCTTGAGCGCGGGGTTGACCGGACGGACGCCGCGTTATGGCTTCCATCTTGATGAACATCGGCAGGCCACGCTTGTCGTCAACGTCAATTGGACGCCCCGCGAACTCAACGAATGGGGCGCCCTTGGTGCCTATATTGGCAGGCTTTCAGGAGACTATTGGCAGGTGCCAGTCGTTGTCGGAATCGACCATTCTCCTACCTCCGACGAGATGAAGCATTTTGGTGCGGCGATGGCGAGCTTCGGTTCGGTTGCGCTGTTTCACATCGTTGGTGTGACGCCGGAAGCACCGACACTTAAGGATGTCGCACCGAACGCTGCGTCGCTACGTACTTATAATGTCACCGAAGCAGACGTCCGTGGTTTGCAGGCGTCGTATGGCGGGGCGATCGATAAGGTCGACATCGTTGTTTTCTCTGCGCCGCAGTTGAGCCTTGTGGAATTGCAGCAGATTTCAATCCTGCTGGAGGGACGCAAGACTCAAATCCCAACGCTCGCGATCACAAGCCCACAAGTGAAGCCGGATGCGGACCGTATGGGCATTACGGCAAAGATCGAAGCTGCTGGCGCCAGCGTGCTCTCCGGCATGTGCTTCTATCAAAGCTATGCGCGGGAAATGGCGGAATCCAACGGTTGGAAAAGGCTGGCGACGAATTCGGCCAAACTCACGAATATCCTCGGCGGCTACGGCTACACGCCGGCGCTGCTCTCGATGGAAAAATGCATTGATGTCGCGTGCGACGGTGGAAGGTTGAGCAAATGAGCGATCAGGTATTTTACGCAAAGTCAGGAATGGGTCAGAAGACTGTCGGGCAGGCCTTGGTCGCAAAGGACGGATTTTCCGCGCGTTATGACCTCGATCGCATCAAAGGTGTGTTTTCGAGGCCTGAGCACAAGCTCTTGGGCGAGAATTACAATGGCCGTATTCTCATTCTCGATGCTGCGAAGGGCGGCGTGGCTACCGCGTGGATGTTGTACGAGATGGCGGCGAGGAAAATCGTCCCGGCGGCACTCGTTCTCAACGCCGTCAATCCGATCATGGTGCAGGGTGCAGCCCTCGCTGGAATGACGCTGCTTTCCGGGTTCGACGCTGACATTACGAAGTCCATCACCAATGGTGCAAAAGTGGAAATCGAGCCGAACGGGGATAGCCCGTTCATTCGGGTTATTTAAATGAAAGCATCCTATCGCGGTCTCTGACCGTGTATCTTTGCCGGACAAAGGTAGGAACGGCGAAATCTTTTACAGCCTGATCGATAAATGTGGGACGCTGCATCAGCTTTCGAGAAAAGTTGGCATGGCTCATTTTCTCACGCCATGCGGACCAAAAGCGACCACAAACGGCGCAAAGCCAGAACCGCGAGTGATGAAATACTCTCGCGAGCGCCCCGGCGTATCGGCGGCCATGTATTTCTGTTCATCGGGAGTGGTCGCGCTTTGATTCACCTCATTGACGGAGAGGATGCTTTCCCACTAGGGGCATGACATACGGACGAATATTACGCTTCCCGCTGATGGGTTGAACGGCGGTATCGTGCGAAGCGCGAGTATGGAAAGTTGTCATGGATTTTGTCGAACTGATCGCGGAAGTCAGTGAGCCATCGCCTCCCAAAGAAGCTGCCTTGGAGCTTTTGCAGCGTTCGCGCGAACCGGCACTGGCACTTCAGCTATTCGCTGCGGCCTCCCGGATACGGGATGAGAGCATCGGGAAGACTTTGTGGTGGTCGGCGGGCATCTCTTCGATGATGCCGTGTCATGTCGAGCCCCTCTGCACCTACTGTACCTATTTCACCGCTAAATCGTTTCCTCTGGATGAGCTGGTTGCCTCGGTGAAGGCAATCGACGAGTTGGGAATACGGCACCTGCATCTATCCGGCGGTACTGACTTTGCCGGTTACGACAACGAGATGTCGGATGCGGTCCATGCCATTCGTGAGGTGTCGAAGATCGATATCGAGATCAATCTCGGTCCGTCTTTCACCCGTAACGGCGTGCGCCGTCTCAAGCAGCTTGGTGTCAGCAGTATCACCAGTTCGCTTGAGACTTTCAATCCGCAGGTGTTCGCCAAGGCCAAGCCAGGCGACAGTCTGGAAAAGCGCAAGGCTTTGATCGAGACCTGTCAGGACGAGGGCATGCCTGTGCGCAGTATGATTTTGGTCGGTCTAGGGGAGAGCGAGGCGGATCGGATCGATCATCTTTATTGGTTGATGCAGTTTCCGCATCTGTATCATCTGCGCTTCTCGCGTTTCATGCCTTACGCCGGCACCGACTGGGAGAATCATCCGCGCTGCTCGCCCTGGGAGGTTGCTCGTCTGGTTGCGGTTGCACGGCTCTTGATGCCCCATGTCGATCTTGGGCTAGCGGCGGGTAACAGCGCTGACGATATTCCTCTGTGGTATGCGGCCGGTGGCGGCAACCAGTTGCTCGGAGCCTCGGTTTCGATGCGGCAAGGCAAATCCCGCAAAACGCAGCCGGGGGAGACTCTGATCCCTGTCACAGATCGCGTGGCGCTGGTCAGTCGCATGGAACACATCGAACAATTCGTTCGAGGGCTTGGCAGGCAGATTGCCGCTGCGGTACCACATTCTTACTAGGCCATCAGGCCCGGAAGGCGCTGTATCTTGCGGCTGGAGACTCTTCGCGCTCCGCAGTGATCGCCGCCGGCCGGAGAATAATTCGGGGATCGCCGCTATTTACCTGATGTGATAACGCTGGATGATCTTTTAAGGCTCGCAAGCCGCTTCCAGCAAGGGCAAGCATTTTGATATGGCGCGTCTGATCCCTTTAGCTGTCTTGCTGGTTGCGGCAATCCTGTTGGCTCTCACCGTTGGCCGCTATCCGTTGACGGTTGGCGATATCGTCGCGTTCTTTCAGGCCATGGTCGGTTTCAAGCCGATGGCGCCGGAACGCTATCAGTTGCTATACAACGTTATTGTGGAAATTCGTTTGCCGCGCATTCTCGGCGCAGCATTGGTGGGATCGGCGCTGGCGTCTTCGGGCGCTGCGTTTCAAGCGGTGTT